>JADLDL010000282.1 GCA_020846655.1 Saprospiraceae bacterium
GCGATCAGTGCCGTACGTATTGGTGGTGTAGACCACGAGTTTGCTACCATCCGCGGCGTCGTGGAAGATGTAGTCGACATTGTGCTCAACATCAAACAGGTGCGGATCAAGCCCCTGATTCAGGACGACAAAGGCCAACCGGAAAAAATCTACCTGACCTTCAGCGGCCGGGAAGAATTTCGCGCCGGCGATATCGAGGAGTTCACCAACGTATTCAAGGTGATGAACCCCGACCTGCTGATCTGCCGCATGGAACCTGCCGTTACCCTCGAGTTGGAACTGACGATCTCCAAAGGTCGTGGCTACCAACCCGCCGACGACGGCGCCCCCAAAGAAGCCATCATCGGTGTAATTCCGATCGATGCCATCTACACACCCATTAAAAACGTAGCCTACAAAGTCGAAAATACCCGCGTAGGCCAACGTACCGACTACGAAAAACTCACGATCGACGTCAAAACCGACGGCACGATCCACCCGGAAGAGGCGATCCGCGAAGCCAGCCGTATCCTGATCCAGCACCTGATGCTGATCACCGACGACAATATCACGTTCGATACGCCCGCCAGCCGCGAAGAAAATGTAGTGGACGAGCACATCCTCCACATGCGCAAACTGTTGAAGACTTCCCTGGAAGACCTCGACCTCAGCGTGCGCGCCTACAACTGCCTCAAAGCCGCTAAAATCAATACCCTGGCCGAACTGGTCCGCTACGATACCCACGAACTCCTCAAGTTCCGCAACTTTGGTAAGAAATCGCTCGTCGAAATCGAAGAACTGCTGCAGGACAAAGGACTGACCTTCGGGATGGACCTCGCCAAGTACAAACTGGACGAAGAGTAATTTTTGGGAAGGATGAATTATGAATGATCAATTGTTCAACGGTTGCTCATTCATAATTCATCACATATCATTCATCATTTTTTTACAAGCGTAGTAACCGTCGAGCGGAACAGATCTTTCTAAGTCCTGCCCCGGTGCTGCCACCTGAATTGAGGTAACATCATGCGTCACGGAGACAAAATTAACAACCTAGGCCGCACGGCGGCTCACCGCCGGGCCCTTTTGGCCAACATGGCCATCTCGCTCATCGAGCACAAACGCATCACCACCACCCTGGCCAAAGCCAAAGCCCTGCGCCGCTACGTGGAACCACTCATCACCAAGGCGAAAGACAATACCACCCACTCCCGCCGGGTTGTGTTCAGCTACCTGCAAAACAAAGAGGCCATCAAAGAACTCTTTGGTGCAGTAGCCCAGAAAGTCGGCGAACGCCCGGGTGGCTACGTACGGGTCATCAAACTCGGCTTCCGCCGGGGCGACGGCGCCGAAACGGCCATGATCGAACTGGTGGATTTCAACGAAGTCTACAACCCGAATGCCGGCAAAGCCAAAACGACGAAGAAAACGCGTCGCGGTGGTGCTAAAAAAGCCGCTGAAACGACCACTGCTACCACCACCAGCACGCCAGTAGCCGCTGCACCGGTGGCAGAAGAACCGGTTGTGGAAGATGTAGTGGAAGAAGTCATCCAGGAAGTGCCGGAACACGCAGCAGACGTACTGGGTACTTCGGCTGAAGAAACCGCACCGGAAACAACGGAAGAAGACAAAAAAGAAGACGCCTAAGCGATCCATTCTTTTTGGGGACATCCATAAAAAAGGCGATGCCCGCGCAAGCGGTCATCGCCTTTTGCATGGTGGCAGCCAGCCCTCAAAATGCCTCTTCCCGCGTGTTGTTTTTCATGTTCACATCCGGATTGGGCACGTTCTTGTCTACCGAACGCACTTCCAGCCGAAACTTGGGCGGCTTCTGCTTGCCTTTGATAAACGTGGTGGCATACTGGATTTCCACCGTCGCACCGGCGTTCAGGCTGATCACCTGCTTGGTGTTCACGACCTCGTATTTCCCGTTTTTCAGTTGGTACAGCACGATGTTGAGCCCCGCGCCGCCGGTCAGATAGGGCAGGCTGCCGATGTTCCGGACGATGCCCTTGGGCGCCACGCCCATTTGAATGTCGCCGTTGGGCAACACTACTGCATCGACAGGTTGAAACTCAATGTCTAGGGCCGCCGGATCGGCGCCCACCGGCACGTTGGGTTTGATTTTGGTAGGTTGTGCCTGAACGGCAAGGGCGCACATCAGTGCAAAATAAGCCAGCAATACGTTTTTCATAGCGCTTGGTTGAAGGGTGAGGAATTGTTTTTTTATCTTGTGTCCCGGCGCCTGAAAATGTACCCAGCAGGACATAAAAAATATTTTTCCCCATAAAAAAACCGGAGCCTGCAACGCAGGCCCCGGCTGTCCCATGAAATCCTACACCCTTGTATGTTACGATTGTATGCGGTTCACTAAATTTTCCACCACGTAGCGTTTCATGCCCGTATGCAGGTCTTCTACCCGCGCTTCGAGGCGTTTCATCATCACATTCACCACGATACCCAGTACAATAGCCACAATCGTGGTAAAAAACGCAGTGCCCAGGTTTTCGATCAGCACCTGAATGTCGGCGCCCGAAACGCCAGCCGCTGCGGTTGCCGGTGCATCCGGGCCGGTGGGGGAGGCCATCGCCGTCGGCTGGGTTTTGCCCATGTTCAAAATGGCGGCAGCCATCCCCAGCACCGTGCCCAGAAACCCGAAAGCGGGGATTAAAGCCTGGCAGGTGTGAACTAACCAGAATTCTTTCTCCACCGTTTTGCGCTGCATGTCGCTGACGGTCTCTACGATCGACAAGGACTCCGACGTGGAATGGCTGGAGCGAAATTTTGTAGCGGCTTGTTTGATCAAATCGGTCAGGAAACCGGGGCCCAAATGGCGCTCCACTTCAATGGTTTCCAGTTTGATCCGGTTGACATCCTCCGGGTACAGCACGTATTGCTCGGTTTCGGGCAGCAGTTTGGCCGAATACGCGTAGGCTTCCCGGTTGAGGCGCTTGGTCACGCTGTCCATGCCAAACAGGCAGATGAAAAAACTGAAATACGTGGCGCCTTGGATAAATCCAGAAGGCATTTGGCCGCCCAGGGCGAAAAACAAGGTATTGAGCGAAGAGCCTTGCGAGGTAAGTTCGTAGCCGGCGATGACCACTGTCATAATCAATACGGTGGCGCCCAGGCTGATCAGGAGCGGACTATTTTTTTGTGCGAACATGGCTTCAATCTAAGTTAAAAAGTGTGAGGTGTAGCGCCGTCCGGGTAGGATGCGGCTATGAACACAGAGCAATGGGATACTAAAAACCGAAGGCAGAGGCCTGATTAAAAAAACATACGCGAAGCGGGTCGATCGGCGGGATTTCAGATTAAACGCCCCATTTGCCGGTTTTCTTCGGCTTGGTCTTGGGCGCCGGCGCGGCCGGAGTATTGCTGCCTGCTGGTTCGGCCGAGGGTACAGCTGAGGCGGGTGGAAGGCTGGATTTAAAACTGATCCCCGTGGGCGTCACCGTAAACGTACCGGCGCTGATCCAGTCGGTGCCGCCGGCGGCATAGGTGCCGAAATGTTGGGTTTGCGCTTTCTGCCCCGGCGGGATGATTTTGCCAAACAGGCCGAAGGGTTGGCTGCCGCCGTTGCGGTCGCTGCGTTTTACCCGCACCAGCACTTCGTAATTGCCCGGAGCAATATTTTCCTGGTAGAAATACACGAGCGATTTCTCGTATTTGAATTCGTTGTTTTGGTACTTGCTGGAGCGGCTGGGCTTCCAGGTTTGGCTGCCCTGGCGCAACATAAATTCGACGCTTTGCTTGGCTTTGCCTTCCTGCTGCAACAGCAGCGTAACCACGCCTTTGGTTTGTTTCATCAGATCAACAGCCACCGGATCCTGTGGGGGGGTGGGCGGTTGTGGCGGGGCCGGGGTGGGCGTGATCTCTGGCGTTGGTTTGGGTTGCGGGGTCGGTGTGGCGGGCGTCGGCTGGGCGGGGCTGGGCGTAGTGCGCGGCTCCGGGCTGCTCCGGCGCGGCTCGGTGGCGGGCCGGTATGTCCGCGATTCTGTGTTTTTCCGTTCCGGCTTTTCTGCTTTTTGCTCCACCTGCGCGATCGGCTGCGGTGGCGTGGTACCCGTAAGGCGGGTGTTTAGAAAATTCAGGATGATAAACACGCCCAGGGCCCCGGTCAGAATATCCAGCGCGGAAACAAATAGCGGGTCGATACTTTTATTCGTCATGGCTCAAACTGTTGGGTGTGAAGGATGGTCGGCGTGCGGCGGAGGCCTGTACAACCGGTTTGTTTAATTTGGCATTGCATTGGGCGCAGTGCAGCGCGTGTTCGGCGTTCGGATGCGTACAATTCCAGCAAGCCAGGAGTCCGTTCGATGCCGCTGCACTGGGCAGGGCCGTTTCCGGAAGTTTGAAGTTGCAATGACCGCAGCGCGCCAGACCCGGCTGCGCCGAATGGCCACAGTTTGGACAAAGCATATCGTTTCTGTTAAAAAAGTAGGGAAGAAGAAGGCGGGTTTGGAGCCTGAACGCAAGCCCTCAGGCTCCAAACAGGTGCAGGATTATTGGCCGATGTAGTACATGTAGGACAAACCGATTTGCAGGTTCCGGTTTTTCAGGCTGCCGACGTCCACCGAGCGCAGGCCATGCACGTAGCGAACATCGAAACTCAGTTCGCCGCGCTCTAAGATCACCGTCAGTCCAGTACCCAGGTTGAGGCCAAAATCGTAGGCCTTGTAGTCGTCGTTGCGGCCACTGCCCATTTCAATTTCATACTCGCTGCGGTCGATGCGGGTATTGATCGTGCCGTCGGAGGCCGGATATTCCACCAGGCGCTCTTCCAGGCCCTTGCCGTTGGCTACAGCGAAGGAAAAGGTGGTGCCCACGGCTACGTAGGCGCCGATATTGCCGCCGCCGAAGTTTTTCTCAAACATCAAAGGAATGTCCAGGTAGTTCAGCGACTCTTTTTGCTTCAGGTCGATCACCCGGTACCCTTCGGGGTAGCCGAAGTCGGGGCCGTCCCAGTACACGCTGCTTTCGCTGCTCAGGTTGCCGCCGCGCTGCATGAAGGCGATTTCCGGTTGGAAGGTGAAGCGGTTGCCCAGGTTAAACTCGGCAAAGGCCGAAATCCCGCCGCCCGGCCGTATGTTGGCGTCGTAGATGTCGTTGAAATCTTTGGTCAGTTTGTAGGTCGACAGGGAAAGAACGGGGCGCACGCCGATGCCGGTCAGTTGGGCGTTCAGTTGGGTGGCGCAGGTAATAACTGTCAGGAACAAAACAAGATTTTTCATAAGTGAGAAGCGTTTGAATGCTGTGAATGTGTTGGCTTTGTTCTTTTGTGCAGCCGCCGCTCAATTGGTAACCTCACACCCTGTTTTTTAGGAAAACCCTAACAGATATGGCCATTTTTCCTTGTTTTTAGTTAAGAAACCCTTAGAGAACCGCCCTCTACACGGCAATGCTCTTATTAACCAATGAGGATACTAAGGTTTTCTAAGTGCCCTCAGTGTTCTCAGTGGTTTAAAAAACATACACACAGTATGTGGTGCCTACCCTGAAAAAGCCCGCCACCGGGCTGCAGAATCCTTACTATTTTTGCCTGCTAAAAAAATTCGGACACCGGAGGTTACGTTTCTTCGGCGAACTGCACTAACTATGGCAAACACGAATTGGACAGACGAATCACTGATCGCCGATATTCAACGCGGCGGCAGTGCCCGTGCGGAAGCACTCAAACGGCTGTACCAGTTGCCGGGACTTCGCGAGTCGGTGTACCGGCATGTGTTGCAGCACGGCGGCAGCCAGCAGGATGCGCAAGACATGTTCCAGGAAACCTTGGTGCTCTTCGACCGCAACCTGCGCGAAGGCCGTTTTGAAGGGAAAAGCGCGCTGCGCACCTACTTTGTCGCCATCGCCAAATGGCACTGGGTGACGGTGCGGCGCCAGCAAGGCCGGTATACCGAATTGTCGCCCGCCCAATACGATGGCGAGGTCGAGAGCCCGGAAGCCGATACGATCCGCAGCGAATACCGCGAGCTGTTCCAGGAAGCCCTGGGCCAAATCGGCGAACGCTGCCGCGAATTGTTGCAGTTGTACCAGTTGGACTATTCAATGGAAGAAATCGCACAGAAAATGCAATACGGCAGCAGCGATGTTGCTAAAAAAGAGGCCTACCGCTGCCGAATGCGGTTCCGGGAAATTTTGGAAAACAACCCCCAGTTCGCCGCCTTGCGGAACACCTAGTACATCGTCAACCTCAGTATACAGTACCCGATCGCAAACCCAAAATCAGTAATCCAAACTTTTTTATCGTGAACACCGCCGAGCAACGCTTCGATCAAATTGAACAATACCTCCGGGGACTGCTCTCCCGGGAGGAAGCGGCTGCCTTTGAAGCGACAATGGCTGCCGACCCGGACCTGGCTGCGCTGGTTCAACAGCACCGCCTCGAACGGCAAGGCCTCGAACTACTCGTCGAACGCGACCTGCTGGCCCAAATGAGGGCCTGGGACCGCGAATCTGCCCAACAAGCCCCCGCCACAGCAACGCGCCGGGCCATCCTGCGCCCCATCACGGTGCTGTGGCGCGTGGCTGCCGTCCTTAGCCTCGCGCTGCTCGGCTGGTGGCTGCTCCGCGACCAATCGCTGTCCAGCCCTGAAGCCATCCCAACCGTCGTGGATACCAAACCCGAAATCCGCAGCAAAGCCCCCTCTGTGCGCAAACCCGCTCCGGCCCGGCCCAAAACCTCCAGCCCCAGCACTACGCCTGCTCCAGACACCGACGAGGAGCCCAGCGACGACATCGCCGAACAACCCAGCCCCGCCGCCGCCCCCGAAACACAACCCAGCCTGGCGCCCTCCGGGCCGGATTATGCCGCCCTCGGCGACGAGTTTTACCGCGACCGCGATTTCCAGCCCGCCCAGGTCGGCAAAGGCGATGCCGGCAACTCTTCCTACAACCAAGCACTGGATAGCTATAAAAACGGCAAATTCGGCGACGCCATCACCAAACTCCGGCCCCAACTCAACGCCGGCCCGGAAACCATCCAGCGCAAAGAATTGATGGCCCACTCCCTGTACAAAAGTGGCCAGTTCGATGCCGCCATCCCGTATTTCCGGGAAATCATGTCCTCCGGACAATCGCCCTACGCCGAGCGCGCCGAGTGGGCCCTGGCCCTCAGCCTGCTCCAGCAAATGCCCGCAAAAAAACCGCTGTTCGACCGCGTGCTGGCCGGCATCCTGGCCAATCCCCGGCACGCCTTTTACCGCCAGGCCCAATCCCTCCAAAACCGTCTCCAGTAGGCCCGTTTCGATTTACATTTTTACAAACGGCTGCACCACCGTCGCCTTTCCTTCGGGTTCCAATTCCATCCAATATATACCCGATTGCAGGTCGGCTACCGGCCAAAACAACCAGTGCTGCGGCTCCTCAATCCGTTGGTCGCGCCATTCGCGCACCATCCGGCCCGCTGTGTCAAACAGCCGCAAGTGGAAGTTTTGCTGAAATTGTGTATCAAAACGGATTCCCAGCAAGTTGTGCACCGGATTGGGTTGCAGCGACAGCCGCAGCGGATCTTCCGTATCGCCCGGATTTTCCGGCAGGCGCGGAAACAGGCGTTTGCGCGGAATCACCTGCTTGGGCGTGGAGGCACTGCTCCACAAGAGTTTGGCCGAGGCGCCCAGGGCGTATTCAAAATAGTCGAGCCGGAAGGGATATTTTTTCCCTTTTTCCAAATAAATCCCGCCGGTGATCTCGCCAGGCCCTTTGATGTGCCAGGCCTCCGCAATCTTTTGTCCATCCACCCACAAACGGAACCCGTCGTCGGAATCCACGTGAAAATAGTAGATCTCCGAAATCAGCGGCTCGATGGCGCCCAACCAGCGCACGCCGTACAAATCCGGCGCCAAGCGCGCATCGGGCGGAAAATCGCCCCAACTGAACTGAATGGTCGTGTCGATCCGGCTGAATACCAACTCGTCGAACGTGGTGTCGGGCCGGAGCGTAAAATACATGCCGTAGGCGCCCGTGCCGGTCAGGACCACGTCCTCGTAGCGCGCCCGCAGCGTCGTCAGCGCGGCATCGGCAAAAACCACCGTGTCGGGCAGTTCCGAGCCGTTTTCCCAGCGCGAAAAAACCGTGATGGTATCCCTGCCGGGAAACGAGGGCGGCGCCTGGATCTGGTGCGACAGCCCTTTCAC
>JADLDL010000283.1 GCA_020846655.1 Saprospiraceae bacterium
AAAATGGCTTGACGCTGGCTTTCGTTAAATCTGCTTTTTCGCATGCTGGTCCGTTTTTAAGTGTGAAAGTTACAGGTTTGTACTTTCTCTACTTATTAGTGGCACCGCCTGACGGAGGGCAGGACACCTTCACCATAATAATGGACCGAAAATTGAATTTTGTCTTCAAAAACACATGGAATAAATGAAAATTTTTCAATTTCTTTTAAAATATATTTTGCATTATAGCCTTTCGCTATATTATCTATAACGACAGTTATACTATGGCTTTTCGTTATATTATTTATGGAGCCAGTTGACAATCGCTTTTTAATCCACCTCTCATTTCTAAACTCTGTATAACCCAATCGAATTTCTAAATACTCTAAAGGTGCAATGTCTTGTGAAGTATTCCCTTCAAATATCTCTTTAATTTTTTTCCCTTTTCCTGATTTTCGCTGCCTGCTTTTTAATATTATTTCTGGAAAAAACACAAATAAACGTTTATTCCACACAACTGGAATAATATAGCAGCCGCTTGTAGAATCACTTGCGTTATTTGACACATTTGAACTATAAGAGGGTATGTCAATATCTAATTTGATCCAGGGAGCCCAATATTTAGTTTGAGTATTATAATAACGATAATAAAACAAATGTGGATAGCTATGCGTTCGCCCGAAAATGTGAACTTTCCCTTTGCTGATAGCCCCTTCAACATATAATGATAAAATTTCTAAATTAGCTACGTCATCCATTTTGAATAAATAGTTAATCAACGCCTTCTCCACATTCTCCTTACTGATATCATTCTGCAACAACTCCGACTCCAACTCCTTGAAAAAGGGGCTTTTATCGTCGCGCAGATCCGGTTCGATCCAGTTCTCCGGGTATAGAAATACCTTACGGTTGGCTTCCCAAACACGGTAAAGTCGCATCCACCCTTCCCAGCGTTCCTCGTCGAGCAGGTCTGCGGGGATACCTTGTTTGGCGCGCAGGCCCAGCAGGCATTGTTGAATAAAAAGCTGGACAGACGAAATCGCCTGTTTGATGCGCGAGGTTTCCATACAAGAATCCATTTGCGCATCGATGAGAAAGTATTGGAAAAAGCTGTCGGCATCGTGCACGCCTGCTTCGATGAGTTCGGGCTGCACGAGCAAAAACGCCACCAGCGCATCGCGCCGGCGTTTGCGCAGTTCGTCGCTGAGCGGTTTGACGGCCGCCTCCCATTCTTCCTGTTGGTAGCGGGCTTGTGCGGCTTTTCGGATGCCACGGGCCATGCGCAAGTTTTGGCTGAAATCGGCGTTGGGACGCGCCCAGTCGAACAATTTTTGCGGCGATACGCCGGTTTGGGCAATCAGGTCCATCGCTTCGCCGAGTTTGAACAGGTTTTGCCCGTTGCGGAAATGCACGGGATCGCCCAGGTTGAAGCGCTCGCCATGGAGCAAGGTCAGCACTTCAGGTTTGTTCCAGCCGGTCAGCCGGGCGATTTGCCCGGCCAATTCCCGTTTGGTTTCTTTGGGCGTCATCACATTGTCTTCCGGACCGTCGGGATCGTGCGCCCAGCGCAGGAAATCGAGCAGACTGAGTTCGCCTTTGGGCAGGGTACGGCGCAGGCGGCAGTAGGCTTCCAGGTGCAACCAGTGTTTCCAGTCCAGGGCATTAAAGTCGAGCTGGGCAAAAGAGCCGCCCTGCGCTTGAAAAAATGCCACTTCGGCAGCGTCGAGACCGAAGCCGTTGATCAGCAGGGCAGCCTTGTACAGGCGCTCGAAGCCGCGGCCGAAACGGCGGGTGCGCAGGGCAGGAAACAACACATGGGCCGGAACCGGCTCGGCCGTCTGGTCGCCGAACCGCCATTTGAAACCAGGGATAAAACCCGATCCGTCGGCATCGTAGCCTTCCAGTGTCACCAAATAAGCATGGCCTGCCTGAAAATATTGCCGGGGCGAGCGGTGTACCAGCAAACCCTCGTCGTCGGTCAGGGCGGCTTTGTCCCACTGGCTTTTGCCCTGGATGCTCATTTTTGCTTTGCTCACCGATTCGAGGATAAACCGGTAATGCCCGTCTTGCACCGGTACGAAATAACCTTCCCAGGCAGTTGCAGCGCCGCCGCTTTTTTCATCCTGATCCTTCAATCGGATGATTTCGCTATATACCGGTTCTTTCAGCGCGTTTTTGAGGACATCCATCAGCAAGAGCCGCGTGGTTTCCTCATCCAACTTGACTGCGGCTGCGCACAAACGGGCAACCTGATGTTGTCGCAACTGTTCGCGCAGGTAGGGCAGGAAATGGCGGTAAAACTGCTCGGCCTTATCCGACGTCGTTTCGTCGGGCGCAAGCAAGGTGTTTCTTACACCGACCAGCAACTCCGGCGGGATGAATGCCTGCAATACATCCTCGAAAAAACTCAGGGGCTGGCTTAGTATCTTGTTCAGGGCTTTTTCCGGCACCTTCGCTTTGGGAAACATGGCCCGCACTTTGGCCACATCTTCCGGGGCCAGTATACCGGTGATTTGCAGCCCATTTACCGTGTCGTATTTGACCCTTTTTAAAAAAGCCGTGTTTTTGCCTTTTTCCGCCGACTTCTCGTCTTCATTGTTTTTCAGCCGCTCCTGATAGTACGTTTTTGCCTCTTTGATCTCCTTTTTTGTCGCCGCACTCCGGGTGTTGTCGCCAAATACGAGGGTGCCTTTTAAAAAGCCCAGCACGTTTTCCACCATGCCCTGATCGAACAACAGCCCCAGTTTGGATCGGAGCAAGTCGTCGGTGACGGGGTAGCCGTCCGGAAGATCGGCGTGCTCGCTTTCGATTTGCAGCAAGGTCTGGCGCAGCGCAACAGCCAAGCTCAGCACCATACGTTTGTCGGGCGCCAGGGCTTGTTCGGGGTCATCCGTATCGAACAGGGCATAAAGCAGGGTTTCCGGTTTGAATCCCGCATCCACCATACGCTGATACTGTTCCACAAACAACAGCGCCCCGTCGGCATTTTTGAACGGGTGCGCGTCCATGTTCTTCCCTTTCCTCGTGATCAGGTCCAGTACGCCGGGCAAATCCCCGATCTTCATCCGCAAGGCCTTTGCCAGCAAGCCGTGCCGGTAAAGCGCCGATACGGTTTCTATGCTCAGTTCATCCGGGATGTTCGCGTGTTGCCGAATGACGTCGATATCGCCGGCAGACAGGCCGAGTGCCGCCATCAGCACAGGAGTATGCTCGGAAATTTTTTCGCCTTCTGTGAGTACCAACCCAAAGCGGTCCGGCTCGAAAACATCGTCAATGGATTTGAGGTTATGCTTGATAAACAAGCGTTTGTACAGGGAGTTTTCGCCTTCCGTACCGATGGGCGCCCAGAACGTCAGCAGTTTGGGCAATTCGATGCCGGTCAATACCAACAACTGTTTTACCACGGCCAGTTGGTGCAATACCTCCGCCGTGGGCGCATAGGTAAAGGCCCCCACTGTTTCGGGTTTGCAGGGTTCTTTTGGGTCGAACAAAAATGTGCCGGCAGATTTTTTTGCCAGTCCGGTGAGCGCCTGATCGAGCTCCGGGATGCTCCAGCCCAATTTGCACCACAGGCGGATAAAGCGCTGAAAAATAATGTATTCCGGCCAACCCAAATCCGTCCCGTCGAGGTATCTCAGTTGTACTTTGCTCAGGTCGCAACTGTCGGTGTTGGACTCGCTGACCAGCACGATCTGTTTGCCCGCCCGTTCGAAGTAGCGATATACCCAGCATTCCAGTTCATCTTTCCGCTCGAACACTTTTTGGGCCCGCCGCCCACCGGTTTTCAGTTCAGACAGCACCTTGATCACCGGGGCGTATTTCTTTTTATAATCCGTTTCGCCCGTCTTGACCAATGCCGCCAATTGCTGGTAATGGAAACGGATGCGGTTAAAAAAGTCCTGGGCGCGATCGGGTAATTGGTTGGGGTTGCAGGCATTGGTTTGGAGCAGGGCAATCAGGTCGGTATATTCGATACCGGCCCGTTGCAGGAAACCCGCTTTTAGCTCATTGGGAGCCGGCTTGATGAAGCGCAAGCCCGCCTGCATTGCCGGTACAGATGTAAAGCCGTAGTACTCAAAACGTTTGCGGATGCCAACCTTTTCAAGATATTGGACATTTGTCAGGTTTGTACCGTCTTTCAGGTTGTAATACGCCCGGCTGAGGAAAGCCTCTTCGGCGATAATCAGGTATTCTTCTTCCGTCATGCCCAGGGCTTCGGCATCCACGGCGCGCCCGCGGGCAATGTTTTCCTGATCGGCAATTTGTTGTGCTTTGGCGGCATCTATGCCGGGTTTTACTTCGGGTTGCGCCCCGGTCCGGAATACCCGCATCAGCTCGTGGCGGCCGGCGCCCAGAAACTTCAGGTATTCCCGCGCCATGTCTATGGGCAGGTCGTAGGGCAGGGTGAAGGGGTACACGGCTTTTTGCAGGATGCGATAAGCCTCCAGGTTGATGTGCCGGGGTTCAGAGAGCAGCTCGCCGGTGCTCTCGTCTTCCACGTCGTGGACGTCTATGTCCACTTTTTTGGCGTTGTTTTTACGGGCCTCGTCCAGGTGCGCCACATAACTTTCGAGTACCTCGTTGACGAGGTCTATATACGGCAGGATGGTATTGGTGTTTTCGCAGCTCAGTTCGAGTTCGCCGAGATCGGGGCGGATGTTAAAGAGTTTGCCTAGCGGCGTTTTGAAAATGCCATCGCGCCCTTTTCCGCGTTTTGGGTTGTCCGTTTCCAGGTTGTTGTTTCGCAGGTATTGAAACAGATCAACTAAGTATGCTGCGGGACTGTACACCGAATTGCAGTGGTCGCATTCGCATATATCCACACTGCCGAACAGGGTTTCGTAACTCAGCAATTTCCGGTTCGAGCGGGCCCCACCATTGCTCTTGACGCTTTCTAAAACGCCGGCACGGGCGCCTACATCCATACCGCCATGCGTAAAGGTCGTACCGGGACTTTGGAGTTCGTGGCGCATAGCCGCCCAGGTATGGGCATTGCGTGTGGCGATGTCCTGCGCCTGCCGGTGTATGCGTTGGGCCATCCGTTCGCCACCCAGGTGCCGGGCATATTGCCGGACGAAGGCATTGGCCGGAATGTCGTTGATCAGATAGGCGGAGTCCAGCCCGAGCCGGAGGAGTTTGGCGGCGATTTCTTCGTGCGGACTCAGGGCCGCTACCCGTTGGCAGGCTTTCAGGCGCTCTTTTACCTGTTCGCGGTGTACTTCGGGCACGTCTTTGAGTGCGTCTTTTTCTTCCAGTTCGATCAGCACCGAGGTGCGGCGCATGTCGAAATTGGGGCGGTTGTTGAAGAAGGTTTCCACGCCTTTGCGCAGGTTGCCGGCGGCATCGTCGCCGTCCAGGTCGATCGCTTTGTCGCGCGCCAGGCGTTGAAACACAGCCCCGGGCGCGTACTGGAAAAGGCGTTCGGCCACGTCGTCGGCGTACTGTTCGGCTTTTTGCTCGTCGTCGTCGCCTTCGGCGTCTTCGGGAACGCCCACTTTGGCCTTGTCGCGCACCAGATCACGGATACGCTTGCGGTCGTAGTTCAGGGCCATGTCGCGCAGGCTTTTCACCTTGGCATCTTTGCGGAATACCTCGGCCAGCGGTTCGTGGTCGTCTGCGATTTCGCCGAGGCGGTGCTGAAATTCTAATTGGCGCAGGGTAGCTTCGTCGAAGTCCTTTTCTTCGGCGAGGCGCTCGCGCAGGGCCTCCCAACTCTCGCCGCTGTCTTCGAGGGCATCCGCCAGCCGGGCACGCAAGGCGGGTTTCACCGCGTTGCGCAGGGCCTGGTAGCGGCCCTGGCGGCGTAGCATCCGCAAGGGCACCGTTAGGTCGATAGTGACCTCAGCTTCCGCGTTGCGCAGCAAGGCGCTCTCGGCGAGTTTGCGTTCCCGGTTTTTTCCGTCCGCTTCGAACACCTCGTACACCCGGATGATCAGGTCCACGCCGCCTTGCTCGCGCCCGCCGGCGCGGAGCTCTGCGTCAGTGTACGTGATTGTATATCCGCCTTGCGGGCGGGTTTTGTCTTCTTTCCCCAAGGTTTTTTCTTCCCCGCGCGGGTTCCAGTCAAACGCTTTGACGGTGAGGCCGGGCAGCGGTTTGCCGGCGGGGGTGGTGATGCGGCCGGAGATGGTGAAGCTTGGCATGGTAGTGGCTTTTGAACCGCGTTAAACCTTGTCAGGGCATGATTACGGTAATTTTGATTTGACTTTTGGAGCTGGTTTTGGGGTTGGTTTTTATAAAAGTCAGAGACTTATCGACGGTGTGTTTCGGGTCGGAGACCCTCACAAGCGATCGGATGGGTTGTTTGGACTGAACAATTCGCACCAGCGGGGAAACTTTCAAGGGCATAACGGTTGTTTTTGATTGCTGAACATTTATAACCAATAGTCGTTATTACCTCAATAAGGTTGACCGGCTCATTTTAGCTTGATAAGAGTTCCATTGCCATAGTTTCAAAAAATTCAATTCTATGCTTCCCGATGCGCCAAAAAGGGGAGTTAGTTTATTTTCTAATTTATTTTTTACTCCCAAACTAAATGCAGATTTTCCTCCAATACCCATAGATATACCCCCTCCTAAAACTATGGCATCATCCAATAAAGATAAACTTCCAGATAGTTCAAACAATGTATACCCGGCGGAAAATGGTTTGCGAAAATCGAACATAATTTAACTTTGCAGGATGATACACCTTGATGCTAAAACGATCAGCCGACTCCGAGTGATGCAGCGGAAGGAGAAAGACAAGCGGGTCTA
>JADLDL010000284.1 GCA_020846655.1 Saprospiraceae bacterium
CAGATGTTCGTATGTTCTTTACCAAGTCGTAGTAGATTTGCCCTTTGACACGTTTTTTTTAGAAACATCCCTAAAGGTACATACTAACCGCTTTTGTAAGGTTGGGGGCTACATACGAAACTTGGGTGAAGACGTGTTAGTGCTACCCTCGCCAACCACCGTCACCGTACCACTGCCGCCTGCCGTGATCTGAGCGTTAAATTCTACTAATACCCCAAAATTGTTAGGGGAGCCATTGACTCCTCCTCCCTTACCTGTTACACTGACATTGCCACCCGATGAAGTAATACTACCGCTAAACAAATGTACCCCCATGTTTACGCCGTTTCCAGCCCCACCTTGACCAACCACGGTCACTGTGCCACTCCCCCCTGCCGTGATCTGGCCAGAATTTTCTATCTGTACACCAATAAAATAATTGCTGTTGCCAGAACCTCCTGTGCCGTTTACAGTAACGTTGCCTCCGCTCGAGGTAATTTTTCCAGAACTAAAGGCCCAAACACCGAAATTATACTGGCCTGCGGAAGTGCCCCCCTGGCCCGTAACAGTTACTGTACCGCTACCTAAGGCTGTGATCTGCCCAGGTTCTACCCTCACACCTACATTAAAAGCGCTGGTACCGGCGCCGCCGCCAGTACCATTAACGGTTACATTACCGCCAAAGGAAGAAATGGAACCGATTACATGTACGCCAGAATTAAAATTGCCTGTTGAGTTTCCGCCAGTACCGTTTATGGTTGTGGCGCCTGTTCCGCCGAGAATATATCCTGCACTGTATATGTACACCCCTACCTGGTTTCCCCCGCTATCATTCCCGCCACGGCCTTTTACCGTGAGTGCGCCCGTGCCGCTCACCTTGAGTCCACCACTAATGTTGACATATACGCCTGTAAAATTACCCGTCGCCACCGTCGTCTGCTGGTTGGCTTCTACCACCAGGTTGCCATTCACCGTTTCCAGACTCGCTCCCGTGCCGACCGATACATTTTTACTCACTTTTACCGTCGCCGTGCCCGTGCCCGAGAGCCGCACATTGGCATTGGCGGCAAAAGCCACCGCATCTATACCCGGCGCGGCATCGTCGTTTTGCAGGTCGACGTCGAGGTTGGCGTTGGCGGCGAAGCTGATGTCGCCGTTGAAATTGACGGCATCGTCGCCCGTGCCGCCATGGATGCTCAGGCTCGGCAGATTAGCTGTGAAAGCGCCGATGTTGATGACATCGTTGCCACCGGCTGTGTTGGCGCTGATGGACGTAAGGCCCGCCAACGCGATATCGGCAGAGGTGGTAAATGCCGTGGTTGGGCCGCCATCGATGGAATACGTGGCCGTTGTAGGCGTTACATCGAAGCGAATGTTGCTGCCGCTTTGGCTGATCGTCAGCGTCTGGCTGTTGCCGCTGTCGTCGGTGATGGTCAGCACGCCCCCGGTAGTGGAGATGGAATAATCAACACCCGGGGGCGGCGTGTGCCCACTGTGATGTCTTCCCGGAGGATTGGCATTCAGCAACGTCAGGCAAGACAACACAAGCGGTAAAAACGCTACCAGTTTTTTTCCAAAAAAAGGTGGAAAGGCCGGGCATACCCGCGCGGTTGAGCCATGTAAACCAGATGGAACGGAGCGATGGATTCCTTTTTTCATGAGCGAGGATTGTAAAACTATAAGTAGCGCCGGGAGTCAAACCCCAGCGGCATCAAACACATGAGACAGGCCGTTCCGGCATAATCCCCCGGCGCCGGCGCACAACAGCGCAGCTGCCGGAACATTGCCGGAATGGCTACATCAATCTTTGAGAAAGTATTGGAATGGAAATGCCTGTACTGTGCAGGCCATAGGCTGTATACCGGAAAACTACTTCTACATAGGCAGGAACAGGTATCAAATCCTTTCCGAGTTCAATTGGATTAAAGAGCACAACAGTGCGCGGATAAGGCGCTCGATTGTGGATCCAAAAGTCCGGATACAGGGCAACACGCCGGGCATTTGCCTGCGGCACAATTGGTTCATTTCATGTAAAAATCGGTCCAGACCTACAGGTCCTCAGCCGGCGACTTGCCGAAGCGTTCGCGATACAGGCGGGAGAGATAACTGGCCGATCGCAGGCCCACGGCTTCGGCCACCAACCGCAGTTTGCGGTATTGACCGGACTCGATCAGTTCGCGGGCTTGCAGCAGCCGCAATTCCTGAATGACCTGATTGGCGGAGAACCCTGTACGCATGCGAATCTGGCGATACAGCGTGCTGCGGCTGACCCCCATGCGAGTGGCCAGGTCATCTATATTGAACTGGGGGTTGCTCAGGTTTTGCCGAGCCGTTTCGCGGAGTTGCAGCAGCCAGGCATCGGTACCTTCCTCCGTTTCGCCAGGCACGCCGGGTTCTGTTTCCTGCCACTCCCGGCGGAAGGCTTGATTGCGCAACGCATTGTCGATGCGCACGATGAGTTCTTCTGCCGAAAATGGCTTGGTAATATAGTCGTCTATTCCAAGGCGAAACGCACGCAGGCGCTCGTCGGAGGCTGCCAGTGCCGTGAGCAGGATCACCGGGATCGGCCGCCAGGCTGCCTGCCGGCGCAGGGCTTCCAGCAACTGAAAGCCATCCATTTCAGGCATCATCACGTCGGTCAGAATCAGGTCGGGCAGCCGTTCGGTGCCGGACAAATACTCCAGGGCTGCGCGGCCGTTGCCGACCACTGTGAGCTGGTATTCGGAGGGCATAATTGCCCGGAGGAAGGTTTGCAAATCAGTATTGTCTTCTACCACCAGCAGGCGGGCTACCGGCGCGGATATTGCCGGTTCGGGGGCTGCCTGTGGCTCCAGCGGCGAGTCGAATGCCCCGGCAGGCGGGCTAGCCCCGGCGATCCGCTCGGCATGTTCAAGCGATCGTTCCTGTGCCGGCAAACGCAGAAAAAACACACTGCCCTTGCCGGGCTTGCTCTCGGCCCACACGCTGCCGCCCATCGCCTGCGCCAGCTCCCGCACCAGGGCAAGGCCGATGCCGGTGCCGCCTTCGGCCTTGTTTTCCGGGCGTTTCGACTGGTAATACAAATCGAAAATATACGGCAAATCGTCGGGGTGGATGCCGGGCCCTTCGTCCTGCACCCGAAACACTGCGTCGTCGGCCTGCTTTTCCACCTGCAACACCACAGCGCTGTCGTTCGGCGCGTATTTCAAGGCGTTGCTCAGCAAATTGCCCAGTATTTTCAGGAGTTTTTGGCGGTCCAGGGCCAGGGTCCAGGCCGGATCCGGCAAGTATTCCAGTTGCAACCGAATAGACCGGCTTTCAGCCAGGCTCTGAAAAACAGACAAGGTTTCTTCCAGGAAATCGAACAACACAGTAGCCTGCTCCTGCAGGTCGAGGCCGGTGGCGCGCAGTTTGCTGATGTCGAGGATTTCATTCACCAGTTGTTGCAGGTGCAGGCTGTTGCGCTGTGCCGCTTCCAGCAGTTTTTTGCTTTGCGGGCTCAATCCCGTGTCGTTCAGGGCGAAGGCGATCGGGCCGAGCAAGAGGGTGAGCGGGGTGCGCAACTCGTGCGACACGTTGGCAAAGAACCGCGATTTGATCTGGTCCAATTGCTCCAGTTCTTCCGTTTGGCGGCGTATGGTGGCTGTTTGCCGCGTCACCTCCTGCTCGAGGCGTTCCTGTTCCTGGCGATGCTCCCGGATGCGCCAGCGCAGCCAAAGCCAGGTGCCGGCAGCCAGGAGGAAGCCGACCAGCAGAAAAAACCACCAGCGCAGGTAAACCGGAGCCAGTACCCGCAATTGGATATTCAGTTCGTTGGCAGCCAAGGCGCCGTCGGCAGCCTGTGCGCGAATGCGCAGGCGCTGCGTGCCGAAGGGCAGGCCAGACAAGCGCAAAACCGGTTCAGCCAGGCTTTCCCAGCCGGCTCCCAAACCTTCCAGTTTCCAGGTGTAGGTGACTTTTTCGGGTGCAAAATAGTCCAGCAAGGCAAATTCCAGTTGTACATACCGGTCGCCGGGGTACATGGTAATTTGGCTGTAGTGCAAGATTTCTGCTGTGCAGTTTTCGAGGCGGTCGCTGCCCGCTTTCAGGATGCTGCCGGCAGAAAGGGCCAGCGTGCGCTGGTGTTCGTCGGCGCTGTTGTGCTGGTAAAAATCATCGGGTTTAAAGGCCGTTACGCCGTTCAGTCCACCAAAATACAGGGTGCCGTCGGCGCCCCGGCAGTGCGACGTCCGGTTGAACTCATGGTGGGTGAGCCCGTCGGCCACGAGCCAGGTATGCCGCACCTGGAGGCTTGTCTTATCCAGTTGCGCAATACCAAAGTCGGTGGGCAGCCAGAGGTGGTTGTTATTGTCCTCGTAAGCGGCATATACCACGCCGTTGAGCAGGCCGTTTTCGCGGTAAATAACCTGGGTTTGATGGCCGGGCGGCGCTTTCCGGTCCCAGCGGATGAGGCCCCTGCCGCTCGTGCCCAGCCAGAAAACGCCGGCCTGATCTTCGTAAAAATGATAGATGTTGTCGTATGGCAGGTGGTATTCGCCCGTGCCGCCCGTCCAGTACCGGGCCGCCACGCCGCCGCCGGCTTGCATCCGGAACAAGCCCTGTTCGGAGCAGACCCATATCTGACCGCCGCGGTCTTTCCCCATCCAGGAGATATTGGCTTTGTCGAATTCCGGAAACCGGGTGTCGTGCCAGGGTGCGGCGGAGCCGTCGAGTGGGTTGTAGATGGTTAGCCCATTGATGTGCCCGAGCAGTACCCGCTGCGGACTTTCTTCCAAAATCGACCAGATAAAAGCGAAATCTCTTGGCTGGTGCAGGTGCTGGCGGAGGAGCTGGCCCTCGGGCCCTGCCTTGCACAGGGACATCTTTAGCCAGGCCTCTTCGCCCATCACACACTCGGTCCACACATTTCCATCGCTGGCGGGGGCGATGCCAATGGCGCTCTTGCCGGGCAGGCGTTCGGCAAATCCGGAATGGGGGTCGACCCGAAAGCGGCCCTGCCCGTGGGTTTCAAGGTTGACGAGCAGCAGGCCGTTTTTTTCCAGCAGCCCCCGGCAGGCATCGCCCCTGCCACCGGGCGCGTTGGGGTCGTACAGCAGGCGCCGGAAATGGTTTTTTCGGATTTCCACCACGATCAGGCCAAAGGTGGTGGCAAACCATAGGTTCCCGTTGCGGTCTTGCAAATAGTCGCAGAATTGGGTGGGGTCAATTTCCGGGTACTGCTGCCGGATGTCGAGCAAAATATGGCCTTCATCGTCCAGCACATACGGAAACTGGACTTCGATGCGGCTCTTATCGAGCCGGCAATATTGTTTGATCTTAACGTTATCGGCGAATACGTGGGCCCTCCGGTGTTCGCCCGTTGCATCAATTTCCCACAGCACCGGTTTTTCATAGTCCTTGTACTCCGTCACGAAAAAATGGTCCGACCCGTCTACAGTCCCCTTTTTATCCCAAAAAGACCAGCCGCCCGGCTGGTGTTGGAAGCGGCGGAGCACCCGGCCCAGCGTATCCACTTTCAGGAGATCGCACCGGCTGGTGTCCGGCGGAATCCAGAACCCCCAAATGGTTTGCTGGGCGCCGATCTTTTGTAACATGAAACTCGTGCCCTCGGGTACGGGGATGCGCGACCACCCGGAACGGGGGTGAAACCGCAGCAGGCCGCCGGGGCTGTGCAAGCCGATCAGCAGCGAGCCATCGGCCATGGTTACCGGCGCATGGAGCCAGCGCGACACCGGCACCGGAAGCGGCCACTGCCGGAAATAGTCTTCCGGCGGCACCACCTTTCCACTCAGGGCTTCCAGGATGCTGAGCCAGCCGTTGGCACCCGCCCGGCTGGCCCAGATGTAGCCGTTGGCGTCTTCCACCACCCATTCCACAAAGTCGCCGGGAAGCCCGCTGGCCTGGTTGAATACCTTGAAGTGCCGCCCGTCGAAACGCGTGACGCCGGCGTTGGTGGCGGCCCAGATGAAGCCGCGCCGGTCCTGGATCACATTATTGACCTGCCGGTGCGGCAAACCTTCTTCAATGCCGTAGCGGCGCGCAAAGGCGCGGTATTCCTGGGCTGTTCCTTGCCAACAGCAACAAGTCAGAACGAAGAAGATCGAGATGAACCTGGACATACGGGACACAGGGCATTTGGCAACCCCGAGCGACAGGGGGCGAATGTACGAATGTATTGGGGATTCGCTCCCGGCTTGGCAAACTACAAGCCCGGAGGATCAGGCGTGGTATCCTTGCTTGTTTCGGGTTGGAGGCAAGGGACGCTTGATTTTTCTAATTGTACCGCCCAAGGTTGGGTTTGGGCATGGTTTTGGCGCGGCATTTTCGAAAATTCGTTGTTTGTTGTTATAAAATTTCAAATCCTTCACCCAATTATCCATTTTGTCAGAAAAACGATTTGCCCCAAATGGTAATGACAATGCTCAATCATGCCTTGAAAATTGCGATAATAATTTCCATATTTTTCTTCTACGCAAAGCTCCCAAAGTTTTGAATCTGGTAGGTTTTCAATCATTCGCGCCAATTCTTCTGCTTGGCAAAACGACTTCTGCGTCATTTCCTGCCAACCAGGCTCCGAATTAATGGGTGGTGCGTTGAACGCAAAATCATCATGCGCATCAAGTGAACCGGTTTTAAGCAAATTCAATTGTGCCTTCACATAATAATTCATGTGGTACACAAGAATCGCAATGGTATTCATGCCCTTGGCTTTATTCGTAGCATGGTGTCAATTGACGCCTTTTAGGGTATCTTTCAAATTGACCCAAGTCCAAGTTTTACCCACACGCACTTCACGAAGATGTTTAGCGATTTGCTGTGAGAGGTTCATGAAACTGAGTGTTTTTTTATTTATGCCATTACGGCAATCATATCGAATATTTTTTCACCAAGTTTTTGATCACCAATGATTTCTGAATTTTCAATCGCCTCTTCTCTCGTCATTCCTTTCGTAAATATTTTCCAAGCGTCTTCACTTCTGATTTTTACTTCACTTTTAGGTTCTGCATGAATAGAAGTAAATAGCTCCCAACCATTTTTATAGTATAAAAACCAACTTGATTCAGTTTTTCCCAAGAAAGTAAATTTCACCAAATCCTTCGCGTTCCCTTCTATATTCCGATAATGATGGGGAAGTGCCCTGACTGATGTGTCCAAATAGGGCAAGTACCATTTTTCGTCAAGTAACTTCTGTTCGTCACCAACTGCAAATCTAATCTGCTGCTGATGATGCCACTTTTCAGTGTATTCCCTTGCTATGTGGAACCAATTTTTTGATTCATTTTCACCTGCCCAAGCCACTGAAAATTCTGCTTTATCGTTGAGGTCTAAGGTTGCCAGGAAATCGCAGTATTCTTTTCCCGATGACTTTAATAAATCCATTATGACTTTTGGGCTAAGTCTTTTCGTTGCTTTGACCCAATCAGCATTTAATCTATTTAAATAATCTATTAAATCTTTGTATTGATTTATATTTTCAGGTTTCTCACCATAGTATTTATCTCGTAGCATTGAAAGTGCTCTCAAATTCCCGTCCAATAAGTGAACAGCAACATCTTTCACTTTCCATTTAGGTACGATAGTTTGTTTATCCCAATCTTTGGCTGAAAACCCTTCCAATAATTTGAAGAGCAGCGTATCAAGTTCTGGCATTAGGGCAACTACATCTATCTGTTCTGGCCTTTTCATTGTTATTTTTTTAATCACACACAACTTTTGCCCTCCCGGAAACGGATAAGTCCCCCCATTGTGTCTTTTACTTATCCGTTTTCGAGTAAATCGCCTTTCGCCACCCAGTTTACCAGCCAAGTAAAAACCGTAATGCGTCTTTTACTTATTCCATTTCCTTCCCCAGCAACAAAAAAACACCCCCTGTTTCCAGACATCACTATCCAAAAACAGGGGGTGTATCATAATACGCATCGGGGCGGCTGCTCATGTGGCTTCGTCGTTGTGCTCAACAAATCAAGCCAATTTTTGCCACCAATCCTAGTCCTGCCCCTAAATTTATTTCAGTAGGCTCGCCACTACGCGCCTACTCCCGCGTACTCACCATTTTCCGCGTCAGGCTGCCAAAGGGCGTCGTCAGTTCGTAATAGAACACACCCGAGGCGCCGTTCCAGTCAAATACTTCTTCCTGCTTGCCCGCCGGATACCAGGCCTGCCGCGCGTACACCAGCCGGCCCGTCGCATCCAGCACCCGCAACTGCGC
>JADLDL010000285.1 GCA_020846655.1 Saprospiraceae bacterium
ATATTCTGCGGTTCGATATTCGATATTTTTTAAGCCATTTACGTTGGAATATCGAATATCGAACCGCAGAATATCGAATGTCGAAGTAAAAAAAGCGCCTTCAAACGTTTAAGTTGATGGCTATGCCGAATTTTCCTCCAGGATAAAACAAAAAGCCGCAAAGCCGTAGCGAAATTGCTATGCTTTGCGGCTTTTCCGTTTCAATTGGCTTACCAGGTTCGACATTTGCCACAACCCTAGTTCGCGCGCCGCAACTGCGCATACGTCCGGTACCCCGGTTGGGCCGGCGAACTAATGAGAAACACCTGCGCGCCCGCTGCGCTCTGCAACTCGATGGCGCTTTGTTCGGTCAGCAGCACAAAATCGGAGGGTTTTGCGGCTTCGCCGTTGAACGTCACTTCGCCCGACAACACATAGGCCGAGTACACCCGGGTAGGCTCAGCCGCCAGGGTATGGCCCGCTGCACCAATCTCCAGGCGCAGGATTTCAACGCCCGGCGTATCCATAGTGAAGGGGCTGCCGGCGCCGGCCAGCGTTTTGACGGTGGCGCCTGCTGTGCTGAGCTCCGGGAAATCGCTGCTGCGGTAGTCGTCGTAACTGGCGGGCTTGTCGAGGGTTTTGGTCAGGTCCGGGTCAAACCAAATTTGAAAAATCTCGGCGTCTTTGGCCATAAATTCGGAGTGACTGATGCCGTTGCCGGCGCGGATGATCTGCACATCGCCGGCTTGCAGCGGGCGCCATTCGCGCAGTTGGGTATCGAAATGCCGGATTTCACCCTGCAGCACAAACGAACAGATTTCGAAGCCCTGGTGGGGGTGCAGGCCAATGGTGCTATCGACGACGGCCCGGGCATGCGCCCAATAAAAAAGGCTGGAGTAGGGCCGCACACTGGAGTGGTCCTGCGGAAACCCGATGGGTTTGTTTTCCACAATTTCCCCGCCGTTGAAGGCGCCGGAGCCTTGTTGTTCTTTTGGAATGACTTGAATTGCCATAGTAACTTTTAGTGTTGTAATGCCAGTTTAAGTAAAACACGAAAACCTGCGCTTGGTTGTGTTCTATTCTGTTCAAAATAGCGGCCGGCGCGAATCCCACCGTGAAAATCTGCCGACTTGCCCTAACTTTCCAGCCTAAACTGGTATTTCATGAAAAAAATAGGTCTACTCCTCTTGTGCACCGGCCTGGTAGCCGGATTTATGTTTTTCCAAAACCAAAAAAAGAACCATACGTCCGCCGGGCACTTGCCGGGTGGCGGCAACGAAGAAAACAAAGAAGAACGCCGGGCCTGGGAACGCCGGCGCTATGCCGATCCGGCCACCGGCGATATTCCGGAGGGGATCGTGCTGAAAGAACGCTGGTTTGCCAATGGCTTGCCGAAGGCGGTGAGCAGCCGCTCCGGCGGACTTTGGAGCAGCCGCGGCCCCTGGAACTACGGCGGCCGCACCCGTGCGCTGGCCATCGACGCCACCAACGAAAACCGCCTGCTGGCCGGCGGCGTGTCGGGCGGCGTATGGCTCAGCGAAGACGGCGGCCAGTCCTGGTCGCGCCGCACCCCGCTCAACGCCCACCCGGGCTGCGTGAGCATCGCCCAGGACACCCGAGCCGGCAAAACCGACACCTGGTATTACCTCTCCGGCGAATTCTATGGCACCAGCGCCGGTGCCGACGGAGCATTTTATGTGGGCGACGGCTTGTTCAAAAGCACCGACGGCGGCCAGTCCTGGTCGGAAGTCAGTTCGACCACCGGCGGCAACCCACAGGGCTTCAACTCCTTCTTTCAAACCGGTTGGCGGGTCGTGACCAGCCCTACGGATACAGCCGATGTGGTGTACCTGGCCACCGTGGGGGCCATTTATCGCAGCGCCAACGGCGGCAACACCTGGACGGCTGTGCGGGGTGGCAGCACGAGCAATTACTCGTACTTCACGGACCTTGCCGTCACTTCTACCGGTGTGTTGTACGCCGCCTTGAGCAGCGAAGGCCCCAACAAAGGCATTTGGCGCAGCACCAATGGCCTCAATTGGACCAACGTGACGCCGGCTAATTTTCCGCTCAGCTACAACCGCATCGTGATCGGTATCAACCCCAACGACGAAAACGAAGTGTTTTTCCTGGGCGAAACGCCGGGCTACGGCCTCTATACCAAGTACCTGAGCAGCGACGACTGGACCAGCCTTTGGAAATACAAGTACCTGGGCGGCGATGGCGCCGGCGCCAACGGACAGTGGGAAGACCGTTCGCTGAACTTGCCTTCCACGGGCACCGAATTTGACCGCTTTGCGTGCCAGGGCGGCTACGACCTCGTCGTCAGGGTGCAGCCGGGCACCAACCATGTATTTGCCGGCGGCACCAGCCTGTGGCGCTCCACCGACGGATTCACGTCGCCCAACAACACTACCCTGATTGCCGGCTACAAGCCCGGCACCACCCTTCCGTTTTTTGAACTCTACCCCAACCACCACCCCGACCAGCACGACGCCCTGTTTTTGCCCTCCGACCCGAACGTCATGCTCACCGCCAGCGATGGCGGCCTGCACCGGACCAACGACTGCAACGCGCCCACCGTCGTGTGGAACAGCCTGAACAACGGCTACCAAACCACCCAGTTGTACACGGCCATCATCGACCACAACACCCCCGGCGACAACACCATCATCGGCGGATTGCAGGACAACGGCAATTTGTTTGTCAACAGCCCGGACCCGAAAAAATCCTGGGTACAGACCGTCAACGGCGACGGCTCCTACGGCGGCATTGCCAAAAACAAAGCCTACTACGTGCTGTCGATCAACTCGGGCCGGGTGGCCAAGTGCACCATCGACCCGGATGGCACCGTGACGGCCTTCCGGCGTATCGACCCCATCGGGCCGGGCCGCACGGATTACCAGTTCATCAACCCACTGGCGCTCGACCCCAACGACGACAATATTTTGTACCAGCCGGCCCGGCGGCGGCTCTACCGCCAAAACGACCTGGGCGCAATCCAACTCACCGGCGCCTGGGACAGCATCGCGCAGGGCTGGACCCAGTTTCCGGACAGCACCACCGGCGCCATCACGACCATTTCCGTGTCCCGGGCCAATCCGGCGCACCGGGTGTACCTGGGTACCGAAAACCGGCGGGTGTACCGGATCGACAACGCCAACACCGGCAGCCCGTCGATGGTGTTGTGCGCCCAACCCACGGTGGGCACAACCGCCAGTGTGTCGAGCATCGCCATTGACCCCGACAATGCCGACCGGGTGTTGATATCCTATTCCAACTACAATACGTACAGCATCTGGTTGTCGGAAAATGCGGGTCAAAATTGGATCCGGGTGGCCGGCAACCTGGAGGAGGTGGTCGGCGGCAGCGGCAGCGGCCCCTCGGTTCGTTCGCTCCAGATGCTGCGTTTCCCGAATGGGTCGACCAAATATTTTTGTGCGACCAGCGTAGGCTTGTTCAGCGCTGACACCCTGTTGCTGCACACGGCTTCTCAGCCGGGCACCCAATGGGTGCTGGAAGCGCCGGACCTGATCGGCTCTTCGGTAGTGGATTATGTGGATGTGCGGCCGTCCGACGGGTTTGTGGTGGCGGCCACCCACGGCACGGGCCTGTATTCGGCTATCTTTTCGCCGGTATCGGGCAGTCCGGAGCCCGGCGCGGCGCCGGTGGTGCGGGTTTCGCCCAACCCGACGGCTACATTTGTACATTTTAACCTGAGCCATGTGCCGGAGGGCAAGGTCGACTTGCGGCTCTACGATTTGCAGGGGCGGCTGGTCCGGCAGGCCTCCTGGGATGGGCCATCCAAGCGGATTAGCCTGGAAGAATTGAACAATGGCGTTTATCTGTACGTGCTGGAAGGCAAGGGCTGGCGGAGCAGCGGGCGGGTGCTAAAAACGCAATAGCGCCGGCACACAAGGCATAAAGAGAAGGGGAGATCGGCTGAAATGTGGCGAAATCGTGTCGCAAAAACGACCGGTTTGGTGAAATTACAGCCGATCTTGTCTATTATTTTGTGAAATCCCTTTTGATTTGCCCGTTCTATCTATATTTGCGCACTTTTTTCAAAACGAGGAACTGCCCCGCTCCTAAAATGCAGGAATCGTTTTGTTCATTACTGATCGCTAATTACTCAATCATTCACTGCAACGAGGTATGCAAAGTAAAGGTGTTGTACGATTTTTCCTGATTGCGATGGCCGCTGTGTGCTTGTACCAGTTTCTGCTCGTCCTGCCCACCAACAAGGTGGAAAACGCCGCAGCCGGTTATGCCAACAACTGTGGAAATCCAAATACAAAAGAATGGCGTAGCTGCTATGCCGGCTACCTGGACTCGCTGTCCAGCGAAACGGTATTCGAAATTCCGCTGATTAAAAAATTCACCTATACCGACCTGAAAAAGAGTCAATTGGCGCTCGGCCTTGACCTGAAAGGCGGTATGAGTATGTTGTTGCAGGTTGACCTTCAGGACTTTTTGAAAAGTTTGGCCGGCAATAGCACGGATCCCAAATTTTTGAACGCCCTGAAACAAGCCAAAGAAGCGCAAAAGACGCAACAAGTAGACTATATCACCTTGTTTGCCGAGGCTTGGAAACAAACCGGCGAAGGCAAATCGCTCGCTTCCATTTTTGCCCGGAACGAGGCGCTGAAAGGTCAGATCAATTTCGATTCGCCCGATCCGGATGTGTTGCGTACGGTTCGTACGCTCGCCGACCAAACGGTAGGTGAAACCTACAAACGCCTGAAACAACGGATCGACAAACTCGGCGTAGTACAGCCGAATATCAGCCTTGATGCTGGCCGCGACCTGATTCTGGTCGAACTCCCGGGCATCGACAACCCCCAGCGGGCGCGCGATATGGTGCAAAAAAGCGCCAAACTGGAATTTTGGGATACCTACCGCGCCGGCGACAATGGCCTGACGCAACTCCTGATCACCGCCGACAACCGCCTGCGGGCGATTCTCTCGGGCGACACTACGGGAACGCAGGCCACGGTGGTCAACGATACAACGTATGCCTATCCGGTAGATGCCACGGGCAAAGTAGATTCCAGCAAAACGCCGGAAATGAAAGTAACGCCCCGCACGGTGCAGCCGCAACAAACGGTTGGCCCCCTGCTGAGCAAGTTGAGCATCATGCCCGACAACCAGAGTGTGGAACTGGGCTATGCGGATGGAAACAAAAAGACGGCCATCAGCGACATGCTGGGTCGCCCGGAAATCAAAGTGTTGTTCCCGGCCGACCTGAAATTCCTCTGGAGCCTCAAGCCGATTGAAGAAAGCGAAGGCGTGGATTCGAAAACCGCCGGCAAATACAAACTGTACGCCATCAAAAAGTTCCGCAACCAGGAAGAAGCGCGTCTGGACGGATCGGTGGTGACCAATGCCAGCGAACAACCCGACCCGACTTCCGGCGAAATCACGGTTAGCCTCTCGATGAACAACGAAGGCGCCCGCGCCTGGGCCGATATGACGCGCCAGGCCTACGAAGGCGGCAACCGCGAAGTGGCCATCGTACTGGACGACGAAGTGGTGAGCGCCCCCCGGGTAATCAACCCGATCGAAGGCGGCAACACCTCCATCACCGGCGGTTTCACGCTGGAAGAAGCACAAGACCTGGCCGGCGTCCTGGAAGTAGGTAAACTGCCGGCAGGTGTTCACATTGTACAGGAAAGCCA
The DNA here is from genome assembly GCA_020846655.1 of Saprospiraceae bacterium. Classification (GTDB taxonomy): domain Bacteria; phylum Bacteroidota; class Bacteroidia; order Chitinophagales; family Saprospiraceae; genus M3007. Next base: position 5,658 of record JADLDL010000285.1, read on the forward strand.
GGTAGGTCCTTCTCTCGGCGCCGACAACATCAACAAGTCGCTGATTACCATGCTTCTGTCGGTAGCCTTGCTCTGCGCCTTTATGATCGGCTACTACGCCAAAGGCGGTATCGTGAGTGTGGTTGCCTTGTTGGCCAACATCTTCTTCATCATCGGCACCCTGGCTTCTATGGGTACGGTACTGACCCTGCCGGGCATCGCCGGTATCGTACTGACCCTGGCTTCGGCCGTGGACGCCAACGTAATTATTTACGAACGGATCCGGGAGGAAATCCGACATGGTATAACCGGGATAAAGGCCATTACGGTGGGCTTCTCCCGCGGTTTGCCGGCTATTATCGACGCCAACATCACGACCCTGCTTACGGCTTTGGTGCTGATGTACTTCGGTCTGGGCCCCATCAAAGGCTTCGGTACCGTACTGACGGTCGGTATCTTCAGTTCGATGTTTACCGCCATTTTGGTGGGTCGCTTGCTGACCGACTGGTGGGCGAAC
>JADLDL010000286.1 GCA_020846655.1 Saprospiraceae bacterium
CGTTGCCCACCAGGGGTTCGATGTGCAATTCCACACCATAGGCTTTGTGCACCGGCTCAACATCGGTAAGCAGGATGGCCAGCGGCAAATCGGCACTGGGATACACTTCCGACACTTTCACCCGGCCTTCGGTCAGGTAGGTGATGTGCAACCGGAGCGAATCGACGACCCGCCGCATCAGGCTGCGCGACTTGAGCAACTGGATTTCATCTTCGATTTCAAAATTGCTCTCGAACCCCAGTTTTTCGGTAATAAAGGCCTCCGTGAGGGCGCGTTGGTTTTGCTCGTTTTGAATCAGAATAGTGCTGGTGACGTTGTAAATCGGCACCGTATACCGGAGGTACAACCAGGCCAGGCCAGTTGAAATACCGAGCGACAGCGCAAACCAATACCAGTTGCGCAAAAGTCGAAACAGGAAGGCGCGCCAGTCGAAAGGGTACTCGGGGAGTGCTTGCAAAGATTGGGTCGGATTGGCCATGTAGGGACGCAAACGGGAGGGAGAGACGCAAAACCCCCAATACCTGTGGCAGCCGTTTTTTGCGGCACAGGTATTGGGGGGGCACTGGTTTATTTCACCAAAAACGAAGCAATCAGACCAACTACAGATACAACAGGCAAGGCCCACTGCAAAATCTTGGTGGTGCCGTCGGCCGTGTCGCCCACTTTTGCTTTCAGGGGCTCCACGTACACGATGTCGTTTTGTTGCAGGTAGTAAAACGGCGACAGAAACAGGTCGCGCTGGTGCAGGTTAATCCGGCCGTAGGTCCGGACGCCGTTGGTTTGGCGGATAATCAACACATTGTCGCGGTTGCCGTATTTGGTCAGGTCACCGGCCTGGCCCAGGGCTTCGAGGATGCTCATTTGTTCGTACGGAATACTGTAGGTTCCGGCTTTATTGACCTCGCCCAGCACTGAAAACCGGAAATTGGAAATGCGGACATTGACAATCGGGCTTCGCAAATATTTGCCCAAGCGCGCAGCAATGGTATCGCGGGCATCCTGGGTAGGCAAGCCCAGCACCGGGATTTCGCCCACCAGCGGCATGTTGATCAGGCCGGAAGCATCCACCAGGTATTTGAGGGAGTTGGGATCGTCGCCACCGGCGGTTGCATTCGTGTTTTGAAACGGAGCCGTAATTTTAGGATCTGCGGTCTGGCTCAGGACGCTGATCGACAACAGGTCGTCGGGTTGAATCCGCAAGGTGTGGGGTTGGACGGGCACCATAAGGCTGTCGAACGCTGGCCCGGAGTCAAAATTGACCAATTGCTGGTGTTGGATGCAAGCCGTTTGGCTCAACAGGAACAACAAGGCCAGTACGCCCCATGCTTGGGGTAAATACAGTTTTTTTACAGTAGGACTAAAAACCATAGTATTGTTTTGAGCGATTAGAAAAGAGTTTTTCAGGCTGTTGCAGTGACCAGTTTTTCATTGTAAAACGACTGCTGCAAGGTTTTCTCCAGGTGCCCGCTGCGCAAGGCCGCACTCAGGGTTTGGGCATGCCGCAAGCGGTGCGCATCCGTGCCTAAAAATGCAACCAACCCGTTTTTCAACAACATTTGCGCCGCTTGCTGCACGTCCAAGCCATAGTGCCCGGTGATCGACAGGATGTTGACCTGAAATTTGCAACCGGCCTTGAGCAACGCTTTGTAGTCGTCGAGTTTCTGGTGGTAATACGGGTACCGTTCCGGATGCGCCAGAATGGGTTGGTAGTCGTGCGCTTGCAGGTCGAAAAGGGCCTGGCGCAGCGCCAAGGGCTCGTGGTGAAACGACATTTCCACCAGCACGTGCCGGTCGCGGTCCAGGGTGAGCAGTTGGCCGTGGTCCAGCAAGTCCGTGAATTGTTCGTCCATGAAATATTCCGCCGCTGCGTGGATCTCTACAGGAATGCCGGCCTTCTTAACGGCATCCTGCAAGGCACGCGTTTGGTCAAGAATAATTGCGCTGGTGTTGGGGTACCGCTCCGCCATCACGTGTGGCGTGGTGATCACTCTTTTGTAGCCCAAACGGCTCAGAATCTCGATCACCTCCAGGGCTTCTTCCATGGTGGGCACGCCGTCATCCAGACCCGGAAGCAGGTGGCTGTGCAAGTCCGTATGCAAGCGGGAGAAATCCGTAGGCGCCGGACTGGAGAACAATTTTGATAAAAAATTACGCATGTATTTTACAACCGCCAATAAGTTAAAACGCGTTCCATATCAGACCGCTCATAGATGGATTTGATATCCAGCAAGATAGGCTCCTCTTTCATAATACTCTTAAAAAATTTGGCATCCATCACTCTGAATTCTTCATGCGCTACGGCCACCATTACGGCATCATATCCATTTGAAATTTGATCCTGTAAGGTAAGTTTGTACACGTGCGCTACCTCGTTTGGCGAGGCATAAGGGTCGTGTACATGCACATGGATGGAATAATCCATCAATTCGCGAACCACTTCCACCACTTTTGAATTGCGAATATCGGCTACATTCTCTTTGAACGTAATACCCATGACCAATACTTTGCAGGTCGACAGATTTTTTCCCTTTTGGGTCAGCAACTGCACCAGCCGTTTTACGATAAAAGCGGGCATCCCGTCGTTTACCCGCCGGCCACTCAGGATGACCTCGGGATCATAGCCGAGTTGTTTGGATTTGTGCAACAAATAGTACGGGTCCACGCCGATGCAGTGTCCGCCCACCAGCCCCGGCGAATAGGGCAGGAAGTTCCACTTGGTGCGTGCAGCGGCCAATACCTGTTGGGTATCGATGTCCATGCGGTCAAACATGATCGCCAACTCGTTTACCAGTGAAATATTGAGGTCGCGCTGGGTGTTTTCAATCACTTTGGCGGCCTCGGCTACTTTGATCGAAGCGGCTTCGTAAATGCCGGCCGTGATGATCTGGCCATATACTTTGGCAATACTGTCGAGCGACTCCGCATCACAACCCGACACGATTTTCAGGATATCCGTCACCGTTTTCGATTTCTCACCCGGCGAAATACGCTCGGGCGAGTACCCGATTTTAAAATCTTTCACCCCTTTCAGGCCGCTTTCGGCTTCCAGGATCGGCATGCAGTCTTCCTCCGTACAACCCGGATACACCGTGCTTTCATACACCACATAGTCGCCGGCTTTCAAGGCTTTGCCCACCGAAACCGATGCTTTTTTCAGGGGTGTCAGGTCGGGAACTTTGTGCGCATCTACGTCTGTGGGCACAGCGATAATGAAAAAATGCGCCTTTTTCAGGTCTTCGGGGTTGGCACTGAACGTGATGTCGGCCCCTTTGAAGGCTTCCGGTTTTAATTCCCGGGAAGGGTCCTGGCCGGCTTGCATGAGGGCTACCCGTTCGCGGTTGATATCAAACCCAATGACTTTAAAATGCCGGGCAAAAGCCAGGGCTACGGGCAAACCCACATAACCCAAGCCTACAACGGCGATGGTTTTCTCTTTCTGGAGAAGTTGCTGGTACATAATGCGTTGACTCGGTTTTTAATTAGTAAACAAGTGAAGGATTGGAGCGCATTATCGGATTAAAATAAAGCGTTTGTTTAAAAATATGCACGCCGGGCTCAGGCAAAAAACGAACGAACGCCGTCGATGATCTGATCCTGCACGGCTGGCGTGAGTTCTGTATGAATGGGCAAAGAAATGACCGATTGACAAAGTTGCTCCGTCACCGGCAAGGTGCCGCCAGCCCAGTAGTGGCTGAACGCGCCTTGTTTGTACAAGGGCACCGGGTAGTAAATCATCGCTGGAATGCCCTTATCAGCCAAATGCTGGCGCAAGGCATCGCGATCGCCTTCGCGCACGATCAGCGTGTATTGGTGAAACACGTGCGTAGCGTTGTGTTGCCGTGCGGGGGTAGCCAGTTGCGGCAGTTCGGCAAAGGCGGCGTCGTAGTAGGCTGCTGCGGCCTGCCGGGCCGCTACATAGGCATCCAGGTGCTTCAGTTTGACCCGCAGGATAGCCGCCTGGATCGAATCCAGCCGCGAATTGACCCCGATGACATCGTGGTAGTACTGCCGGCTTTGTCCGTGGTTGGCTACCATGCGCAGGCGTTGGGCCAAATCGCCGTCGGGTGTGGTGATGGCGCCGCCGTCGCCGTAGCAGCCCAGGTTTTTGGACGGGAAAAAAGACGTGCTGCCCACATGGCCGATGGTGCCGGTTTTCTGGCGCCGCCCGTCGGCGAAAATATAGTCGCCGCCAATGGCCTGCGCGTTGTCTTCAATCACAAACAAGTTGTGGCGCCGGGCCAGGTCGAGCAGCGGCTCCATATCCGTACTTTGTCCGAACAAATGCACCGGCACAACGGCCTTGGTGCGCGGCGTTATGGCTTTTTCCACCAGTTCCACCGGAATATTGAAGGTATTCGGATCCACATCCACCATGATCGGATGGAGCCCGAGCAAGGCAATGACTTCTGCCGTGGCTACATAGGTGAAGGCCGGTACGATTACTTCATCGCCCGGTTTCAAGCCCAGCGCCATCATGGCAATCTGAAGGGCATCGGTACCATTGGCACAAGGAATGACGTGTTCTACGTTCAGGTATGCTTCCAACTCAGTCTGAAACTGACGCACCGCCGGGCCATTGATATAGTCCGTGGAAGCGATTACTTCCAAAACGGCCTGATCAATGTCGGCTTTGATGTGTTCATACTGTGTTTTAAGGTCGACCATGCGTATCATAAGCGGGCTGGGTATAAAAGTGAAGAAGTAGTGACAGTGTTGTTTGGCTTGTCAGTGTCGACAAATTCAAAGATTGGGCCAGAATAACCCGAAATGGTTAGACGGAGCGGAAAAAACAAAAAAATTACAAGTTTTTCCATGCCAAAGCCTTGCTCCTGTGGCATTTATCGAACCCTGAAAAAATAAGCGGCACGCCGTTCCCAAACATGGCTTCGCCGTCGATATGCGGCGTGCGCGTATCGGAATGGGCCAAAGGGGAACAACAGGTAGCACGTACTGCATGCCGTAAAATCCAGGTCGTTTGGTGGTGTTCGATTGGGTTTTTGAGTAAAAAATAGCAAGGAATACAATCCACGCTCCACAGACAGGCATACCGGTCGGCGCAGGGCGCCATCCGGGAAAAGGCCTCTGGGCGTGGCGGGTCACTGCTTAAATATCGTAGTTCAGCACCGGGGTTAACCAGCGTTCCGCCTCCGCCAGGGACATGCCTTTGCGGCGGGCATAATCCTGCACCTGGTCTTTCCCAATTTGGCCAAGCCCAAAATACTTGGCCTCCGGGTGGGAGAAATACCAGCCGCTGACCGCTGCTGCCGGGTACATGGCACAACTTTCCGTCAATTCAATACCGAGCCGGTCGGGTTGCAGCAATTGCCAGAGGCTGCGTTTTTCGGTGTGCTCCGGGCAAGCCGGGTAGCCTGGCGCCGGCCGAATACCCTGGTACTGTTCCCCGATCCTTTGATCGTTGTCCAGGGCTTCTTCCCGGGCATAGCCCCAGAATTCTTTCCGGACCCGTTCGTGCAAACGCTCTGCCAGGGCTTCTGCCAGGCGGTCGGCCAGCGATTTCAATAAAATAGCCTGATAATCATCGTGTTGCTCTTCAAAATGCGAGACCCATTTTTCTATCCCGATACCCGCCGTCACGGCGAAAGCCCCCAGGTAGTCGGCTTTGCCGCTGGATTTGGGCGCCACAAAATCACTCAGGCAATAGTTCGGCTGTCCGGGCGCTTTTTGATTTTGCTGCCGCAAATGATGCAGCAGGGTTAAAACACCCGTACGCGACTCATCGGCGTAGATTTCCAGGTCGTCGTCGATCGAATTGGCTGGAAAAAGGCCGAACACCGCCCGGGCTGTCAGCCACTTTTCTTCCACCATCCGGCGCAACATCGCCTGGGCATCGCCGAGCAAACGCCGGGCTTCGGCGCCTACCACCTCATCCTGCAAAATCGCGGGGTACTTGCCGGCCAGTTGCCAACTTTGGAAAAAAGGCGTCCAGTCGATGTATTCCACCAGTTCGGCCAGTGGGTAGTCTTCAAAACGCTGGATACCCAATTGTGCCGGTTGTGGGGCCTGATACGCAGCCCAATCGGTGCTCCAGCGTTGGCTGCGGGCTTTCGGCAAGTCGAGGTAGTTTTTGGCCGATTGCCGCCCTGCGCGTTGCACGCGGATTTGTTCGTATTCTGATTTGATACCCGCCACAAAGGCATCGTGCTCGGTTTTGTTCTTGGTCAGCAGCGAACTCACCACGGCTACGCTGCGGCTGGCATCCAGCACGTGCACCACCGGGGCATTTTGGTAGTGGGGTTCCACTTTCACCGCTGTGTGGGTGCGCGAGGTGGTGGCGCCGCCGATGAGCAGTGGAATACGCAGGCCCAGGCGCTGCATTTCACGTGCGGCGTGCACCATTTCGTCGAGCGAAGGCGTAATCAGGCCCGAAAGGCCAATGATGTCCACCTTTTCCTCTACGGCTTTTTGCATGATTTTATCGGCGGGCACCATCACGCCCATATCGATAATTTCATAGTTGTTGCAGCCCAGTACTACGCCGACGATGTTTTTCCCGATGTCGTGTACATCCCCTTTGACAGTAGCCATCAGAATTTTTCCTTTCATCCGGCTTTGTGTGGTTGTCGGACCGGCCGTCCGGAGGGCTTCGATAAACGGTTCCAGGTAGGCCACGGCTTTTTTCATGACCCGGGCGCTTTTTACAACCTGTGGTAAAAACATTTTGCCGGCGCCAAACAGGTCGCCCACCACGTTCATGCCGTCCATGAGCGGTCCTTCGATCACCTGCAAGGGTTCAGCAAATTTCAGCCGGGCTTCTTCGGTATCCTCGTCGATAAAATCGGTGATTCCTTTGACCAAAGCATGTGTAATGCGCTGCTCTACCGGGGCCTCGCGCCAGGCCAGGTCCTTCTCCAGAGCCCGCCCGCCGGTATCTTTGAGCGATTCGGCGTAGCGCACCAGTTCTTCTGTAGCGCCGGCATGCCGGTTGAACAACACATCCTCGATGCGCTGCAAAAAGTCTTTCGGGATTTCTTCGTACACCTCGATCATGCCCGCGTTCACAATGCCCAGGTCCATGCCCGCCTGAATGGCATGGTACAAAAAGGCCGCGTGCATGGCTTCGCGCACTTTGTCGTTGCCCCGGAACGAAAACGACAAGTTGCTCACGCCGCCGCTGATTTTGGCGCCAGGGCAACTGGCTTTGATGAGTCGCGTGGCCTCCAGGTAGTTTACCGCGTAGTTGTTGTGCTCTTCGATGCCGGTGGCTACGGCAAAAATATTGGGGTCAAAAATGATATCCGCTGGCTCAAATCCAACCTGCTCGACCAGGATTTTATACGCCCGCTGGCAAATCGCCACCTTGCGTTCGGTGGTGTCGGCCTGGCCTTTTTCATCAAAAGCCATCACCACCACGGCAGCGCCGTAGCGGTGGCAAATGCGGGCCTGTCGCACAAATTCGGCTTCCCCTTCTTTCAGGGAAATGGAGTTGACAATGCTTTTCCCCTGCAAACATTTCAGGCCAGCCTCGATGACGTGGAATTTGGACGAATCCACCATCACCGGCACTTTTGCGATATCGGGTTCAGCGGCAATGAGGTTCAAAAATTCCACCATAGCCTTCTCCGAGTCCAGCAGCCCTTCGTCCATGTTCACGTCGATCACCTGAGCGCCGCCTTCCACTTGTTGTCGGGCGATGCTGAGGGCTTCGTTGTAGTCGCCGGTCTTGATCAGTTTGGCAAATTTTTTCGAACCGGTCACGTTGGTGCGCTCACCGACATTGATAAAATTCATGTTTTCCCGTAAAATCAGGGGCTCCATTCCGCTCCAGGCGCCAAAGCGCAGGGGATTGGCTTCGGCGCTGTCGGGTGGCTGGTGCGGCTGGACGCCGGCTACATGCCGGGCAATATGCCGGATGTGATCGGGGGTGGTGCCGCAGCACCCGCCGACGATATTCACCAGGCCGGAGTGGGCAAAATCTTCAATAAAGCCACACATTTCATGCGGCGTTTGGTCGTATTCGCCAAACTCATTGGGCAGGCCGGCGTTCGGGTAGGCACTGATGTAGCAATCGGCCAGTTCAGCCAGCGCTTCGATATGCGGCCGCATTTCGCGGGCGCCGAGGGCGCAATTGAGCCCGATGGAAAATGGGCGCGCGTGTTTGACCGAAATCCAGAAGGCTTCTACGGTTTGTCCGCTCAGCGTGCGGCCAGAGGCATCGGTGATAGTGCCGGAAATCATGACCGGCAGGCGATGTCCTTTTTCTTCAAAAACCTGTTCGGCAGCGAACAAGGCAGCCTTGCAATTCAGGGTGTCAAAAATGGTTTCGACCAACACCACGTGAGCGCCCCCGTCGAGGAGTCCGCGCAGTTGTTCGGCATAGGCGTCGCGGGCCTCGTCAAAGGTGAGCGCGCGATATCCCGGGTTGTTGACATCCGGCGACAGCGACAGGGTTTTGTTCAGGGGGCCCAGGGCGCCGGCCACAAAACGCGGCTTGTCCGGTGTTTTTTCCGTAAAATCGTCGGCCGCTCGGCGGGCCATCTGCGCCGCCGCCAGGTTGATGGCGTAGGCGTGTGCCTGGGTATCGTAGTCGGCTTGCGAAATGGAATTGGCGTTGAACGTATTGGTCTCAATAATATCGGCGCCGGCATCCAGGTAGGCCCGGTGGATGGCTTCGATCACATCGGGGCGACTCAGGCACAACAAATCGTTGTTGCCCTGGAGATCCTTGTGGTGGTGCTGGAACAACGCGCCTCGAAAGTCGGATTCGGTCAGTCCGTATTGCTGAATCATGGTGCCCATCGCACCGTCAATGATCAGTATACGTTGTTGGGCGGCTTGGGTTAGGGAGGCTAAAATGTCTGATATCACGGTTTTCATAATCGAAGCGGCAAAGGTAACATCTTTGA
>JADLDL010000287.1 GCA_020846655.1 Saprospiraceae bacterium
GGCTGGGGTTTTTGGTGATTGTGTGTGGCTTCGGGCTTCGGTTGTGCCTCGTCGGACTCGCCGTTCCATTTTTTGTATGTTTGACTTGAAAAAAAACAACTGAGCCGGCCGATGTAGCCGGCAAAGCCCATTTTTGGTCATGACACCTTTGTTTAAAAAACTCAATTTCAAGGACCAGCACCCCGTGGTCATTTTGCAGGCGCCGGAGAATTTTGCGGTAGAAATGCAAGCCATGCAGGCCTTTGCAGAACTGCACCCGGCGTTCGAAGGATCGCAAAAAGCGGGCTTTGTGCTCGCGTTCGCCACCCGCCAAACCGAAGTGGATGCTTTTGCGCTGGCGTTTGCCGAACAAACGGAAGGCGATGCGGTGCTTTGGCTGGCCTATCCGAAGAGTAGTTCCAAGCGCTACCGCTGCGATTTCAACCGCGATACCGGCTGGGCGATGCTGGGCACCCTGGGCTTTGAGCCGGTGCGGCAGGTGGCGATCGACGAAGATTGGTCGGCGCTGCGCTTTCGCCGGGTAGAATTTATTGAAACCCTGCGCCGGAGTTTTGCTCTCAGTGAGGCGGGCAAAGCCAAGGCTGTTCCCGCTGCTCCCCTGGCAGTGCCGGACGAACTGCTGGCTGCCTTCGAACAAGCGCCCGCAGCCAAAGCCTTTTTTGAGCAACTGGCACCTTCGCACCGCAAAGAATACCTGCGTTGGATAGAAGAAGCCAAACGCCCGGAAACACGGGCCCGGCGGGTGCAGCAAACGCTGGAACGCCTGTTGGAGGGAAAAAAATTGAATTAGGGCGCTATAGTTGCTCCAGCAGGGCTTTGGCATCGGGGGCAAACGGCGATGCTGAACGGGCAATGGTTTCGAGATCGGCGCGGGCTGCCGCCGTTTGGCCCGCCTGAAGCCGGGCCAAGGCCCGGTACCAGGGTTTTTCGGTAGGGTATTCGTCCGTTATTTTTTCAAACGCAGCGATGGCTCGTTCAGCTTGTTGGGTTTGGAGGCAGGCCAGGCCCGTGTAGTACAACAGTTCATCGGCGTAGTCGGCGCTTTCGGGCATCGCCTCCAGGCGCGAAAGGCACTGCAAGAGCGCCATTGGCTGCCCATTGTTGTAGGCGGCCTCTGCTTCCTCCAAGAGGGATAAAAAAGGCGAGTGGGTGCTTATCGTGCTGGAATCCGCTTCGCCACGGGTGCGTCGGGGAATGTACATTTCCTGGGGGGGCTGAAAATAAATGGCCAACAAGGCCTGTGCCGTTGGCTTTGCGGGGCTTGATACCCACCAAATGGCCGCAAGGATAAATACTACTGCCGCAGCCAGGGCCCACAGCAAACGTGGTGAAAAGAAGCGGCGGGTATCGGGTGTTGGAATGTCCTGTTGTTCGAGGATTTCCAATTGTTGGCGGAAGGCGGCCAGTTCGGGTGCCAGGCGCAGGGCGCGAACCAGTTCCACTTCCTGGCGTACTTCCTCGGCAAAATCAGGGTCTGCCGCGAGGCGTGCTTCGAAATCAAGCAGATCGCTGCCAGAGAGTTGGCCCAAGGCAAAACGTTCGATGTATTCGCGGTGCTCCACAGGACTTGAGTTTTTAGCAGGATCGCACTCAAAGCGCGGCAAAACGCGTATCGGCTCTGACGAGTTCGGTCAGTTTATCCTTACAGTTGGATTTTCGTTTGTAATAGTATTCGATACTCCCGAAACCGAAGGTTTGTACGATTTCGGCAGGTGTTTTTTCTTCAACAATGGCGAGGCGTAGCAGCTCGCGGCATCCTTCGGAGAGCGCATTAAATTTTTCCAGCAACAGTTGCTGCCGCGCGGCATAGGCCAGGTTCTCGGAAGGATCAGTTTCTGGAAGTAATACCGCTCCGGCCTCCAGACTTACCTGCTCACGGCGGTTTTTTTCCCGGAATTTTTTCAGCCACAGGTGGTGGCAGATAGCAAACAGGTAGGTGTAGAAACTACTGGTCAGTTGAAACCCCGGTTTTTGCGCATTTATAAACACGACGACCAGGGCTTCCTGGAAAACATCCTTCGCTTCTTCCTTCGATCCGTTCAAACTGCCAAGATGCGCGACAATACGCGGCCGAAACTGCTGGTATACAGCCGATACGGTCGTGTTGTCGCGGCGACGGATGCCGTCCAGAATTTCCTGATCGGTGGGTAGTGTTGGAGCAGATGACATAGCGGGTAGGCCAAAAATACGCCGGCAAATAAAAAATTTGAAAAGATTCTCCGCCACCCGGGTAAGAAATGCCCGGCGCTGGGTATACACCTTCCGTAAGCCGGTTTGTTCAAGGCCAAACATTCGCCCAGGCAACTAAATGAAGTCCCGGAAAACCTTTTTTGGATTTTTTTCACCAGCACCATACCACCACTTTTATGACAAAATGTACCACGCTTTTGCTTGCCGGCACCCTGTTTTCGCTGCTGGCCTGCCAGTCGGCAAAACCCGATTTGATCCGCGAGCCGTTTGCCGAAAAACAGGCCCAAATTGCCCAAACGGTTCAAGCCATTTTTGAAGCGGCGCAGGCCAAAAATTTTGAACGCCTGGAGGCATTCCATTTGGATGGACCTAAATTCACAAAATTTGATGACAGCGAGCCGAAGGACCGGAAAAATGCCGAAGAAGGAAAAAAATCGGAACGGGAAATCTTCTCCGCCCTGGAAGAGTTTACCTTTAAAATTTCGGAGATGAAAGCGGATGTATTCGACCGGGTCGGCATCGCCACTTTTATGATCGAATATGCGGCCAAGGTACAGGGAACCCCTGTGGCAGGCAAGGTAAGGTCCACCCTGGTTTTCGTGGAGGACGCCGGCCAGTGGAAAATTACACACGAGCATTTTTCGACCTACTAGCACCCCAAGAAGCGACCTGTACAACCCCAAAAAACCGCTTTGAAAACAATTCAAGCCGATTTCCGTGAAACATCATTTCCCTGCGGCATTGCTTTTTCTGTTGCTGCTTTTGTTGGGTTCAGGGTTTCAACAGCCCGTCAGTTTCGGCGGCAACCGCTCAGCGGCACACAACTATCCGCCCGATTTTCCAACAGTACAACGGCCATTGACGGTCAACTATTCGAAGGATTCTCTTCGGGTCGTCCGGCTCGCCCATGCTTCCTGGAATTTTTATTGGGCCAAGCAATGGGATTCTATGCTCCTGAGCAGCCAGGCCCTACACCAGTTGGCAGCGCACTTGCTCGAACAGAAAGTGGATTCCACGCTGTTCGAATGTTGGTACCAAGGCTATACCGAATACGGCCAGGCCATGGTGTACCTGGGCAATATCCGGGAAGGCAGCGACATCATCAATGAAGCGGTGGCCATCGCCCGGCGGGTGCGAGGCGACAATCTGATGTCTGCCATCGGATACTACGGCGCCGGCCACATGGCCATCGATTTGTTTGATGACCCCGACCTGGCCCTCGATTATTACCGGATGGGCGAGTCGATTGCCCGAAAATGCCTGGCGCCCGATGATGTGCAACTTATCAACGGCTTGCGCAACCTGGGCAAAGGCTATTGGTTAAAAGGCGATTATGAAACTGCCCTGCGCTATTACCAGCAGGTGCTGGATTTTAAAAATCTGCCGGCCTACCGAAAAGAGCACACCTACACCCATATCGGGGACCGCTACGCTGAAATCGGCAACGCCGAACAGGCGCTGCACCACTATCTGCTGGCCCGGCCTTTCGGCGGCACACACCCGGAGTATGATTTTCACCGGGAAGTAGCCATTGCCGATGCCTGCTTGCAGTTGAACCGGATTTCGGCCAGCCAGGATCAGCTCCGGCGTTGCGACAGCATGTATGCCCGAAACCAGGCACTGCTTTCCCAGTCCGGCTATACCTCGGATTGGCTCCGCGCCAAAGCCAAGGCCGCGTTCCGTGCCCAGAATGTTCCGCTCGCGGTAGCCTTAAGCAGGGCAGCCATAGCGGAGGCTGAGCGCAGCAACGGTGGCAAAACCAGCCCGACAACCTTGGCCTTGTGGCAACAACTGGCTGAATTTTACCTCAGTACCGACAGCCTCTCTGCTGCCCGGGCTACGGTACAGGAATTGTTTGCGCGCGAAGCCCCACTGTTCAAGCCGACGGATTTTTCCCAAAATCCGAATCCGGAACACTTCAGCCGCCAAACGTTCCACCTGATTACCTTGCAGCTCAAGGGCCGAATTTTAGAACGCCAGTTTGGCCGTTCCGGCAAATGGCAGGACCTGGAAGGGGCCTTGTCGGTGTACTTGCTGGCCGATTCGCTGATCGACCGGCTTCGGGATACCTACCGGGGTGTCGGTTCCAAAAATCAATTGGCCGGCAGCGCCAAGGCCATTTACCAACGGGGCATCGACTGCGCGTTCCGCTTGTGGCAAAAGACCGCAAGCGGGCATTGGCTGGAAACCGCCTGGCAACTGGCCGAAAAAAGTAAATCCATTGGTCTGCTCGAATCCTTCCGGGAGACGGAGGCCCAGCAACTGGCCAATATGCAGCCGGAAGACCTACAAGGGGAAAAACAGGTAAAACGGGACATCCAGTTTTACGAAAAACTGGTGTTCGACGAGCAAAACAAAGCGCAGCCGGTGCAGTCGCGCATTTCGTTCTGGAACCGGCGCATCGTAGCCTTGAAAAACACCGGCGACTCTTTGCTGGCTGTTTTTAAATCGCGGTATCCGGAATATTACCGCTTGAAGTATAACCGGAATATTGCCCCGATCCCGGCGATACAATCGAAACTGGCAGACAGCACGGCCTTGGTAGAGTATTTCCTGGGGGATTCCTTGTTGTTCACGTTTCTCATCGACAACACGCAATGCCAGCTGTTTCGGCAACGGCTGGATACCCATTTTGAGCAAAATTTGGCGGCGCTTCGAACGACCGTTCATGGGTTTGAGCCCGAACAACACCGTTCTGCCCAAGAGAAAAAAGCAGATTTCCATCAATTTACGTCGGCAGCCTTTGGCCTGTATCAGAATCTATTGGCCCAGCCACTCCGCCAAACCAGAGCGGCAAACCTGATTCTGATCCCGGATGAGCAGCTGGGCTATATTCCTTTTGCTGCATTACTCGAGCAGCCGGTGCCCCCCAGCCACCCAGTGAACTACCGGCCTTTGCCCTATTTGATCCGCAACTATAGCATTCGGCTCGAATATTCCGGCACCCTGTTGTTGCACCAGCCAACAGCGGCCGCGCCGGGCGCTTATCTTGGCATGGCTCCCTCCTACTCTGCCAGCTCCCGAGCGATCGGGCGCTACCCGGATAGCCTTCGTTTTCAGCGTGCCTTCCCGGCTCTTCGGGGGGGCGGTGTGCCTGCCCTGCGCTTTGCCCGGGAGGAGGTAGAGGCTGCACAAGCCATTGCCTCCGGTAATGCCCGCAGTGGCGCATCAGCCACAGAGGCCTTTTTCAAACAATACGCTCCTTCGGCCTCCGTCTTGCACCTGGCCATGCATGCCCTGACCAATGATACTGACCCCTTGTACTCTACCTTGGTGTTCTCCGGCTTAGACGCAGATACTACATCCGAAAATGACGGTTTCTTGCACGCGTACGAGTTGTACAACCTGCGCTTGCAGGCCAAGCTCGCCGTGCTCTCGGCCTGCAACACCGGCGCTGGTAAAATGGTGCGCGGTGAAGGGATCATGAGCCTGGCCCGGGCCTTCAAATTCGCCGGCTGCCCCAATGTCATGATGAGCCTTTGGCCGGTCAATGACCTGGCTGCCAAAGAATTGGTACTGGATTTTTTTAAAAATCTTGATCGGGGCTACGGAAAAGCCCAGGCCTTGCAGGCTGCGCAACTCAATTTTCTAAACACCACCAAAGTAGACAAGCTCATGCACCCCTACTACTGGGCGACGTTTATTCTGCTGGGCGACGATGAGCCGGTGCATTGGGGTACGGCACTCCAGCCTTGGGTATGGCTGTTGTTGACCGGCGCCGGTATCCTGGGCGTCCGGCAGATCCTTCGCCGACGGCGGCCTGCCGCTTGATTTGAAATCTACTCGCTTTGCAAGGCCTTCACCGGATTGGCCATGGAAGCCTTGAGCGATTCGTACCCCACGGTCAGGATCGTAATCAGGGCAATGGAGCCGATGGCGCCCGCAAAAAGCAGGAAAGTGAGCGGCGTCTGGTATTCAAAGTTTTTGAGCCAGCGCCCCGACAGGTACAGGGCAACCGGAACGCCGATCAGACAGCCGATGATCAAAATTTTGCCAAAAATCCAAAGCAGCAAGAGCAGGATTTGCCGGTTGGTGGCGCCCAGGGTTTTCCGGATGCCGATTTCCTTGGTGCGCTGTTTGGACAGAAACGCCGCGAGCCCGTACAAGCCCACGCAGGTGATGAGCATAGCCAGTGCCGAAAATTGCCGGGTGAGCTGCGCGATCTGGGTTTCGTTTTCGTACATCCGGCCAAACTCCTCGTCCACAAACCAGTAATCGAAGCCAAAATCGGGGAACGTTTGTTTCCAGATGTTTTCTATCGCAGCAATTTTGGTCCCCATTTTATCAGCCGGCAAACGCACGTGAATGATCCGGTCGACGGTGTGTGGTTTGGGAGCAATCGCCAGGGGGGCGATTTTGTGGTGCATGGAGCGGTAGGGAAAATTTTCCACAACCCCGATGACGAGCCCCGTCACCGGCGCCCGGGTACTATCGGGCGGCCCAAAGGACATCGACAAGGCCGGTCGGACGATGGTTTTGCCCACTGCTTCGTCGGGCTGCAGGCCCAGGGCCTGTACGGCGGCTTCGTTCAGCAGCACCGCGCTGGAATCGGACAGGCGGGTGGCATCGAAGTCGCGGCCGGCCAAGATGTGCATGTTGAAGGTTTTGGGGAAATCAAAATCGCCATTGAGTTGGAACCACTCGTGCCGCTCGTCGCTGATTTCCGGGAATTGCATGCGCATGTCGATGGGTCCAAAATAATCGAGCCGGGGCAGGTGGTTGGCCAGGGTCATGGTCTGTATTTCGGGGTCCTGCAACACCTGGTTTTTGAAGGCTGCAAATTTGCTGTCGGTAGCCGGTCCGGAAAAACCGCCGTAGCGGATCGACAGGATTTGTTTGCCGGCTTCGTTGAGTTTGGAATGACGCATCAGGTTCATTTGCCGGACAACAACCATCGAACCCACCAGCAGGGTGATGGCTACGGTAAACTGCACGGTCGTCAGAAATTGTCGGAAGGTAGTGGAGCCTTTGCGGAATGCAAATTTGCCCTTGAGCACCACCGCCGGCTGGAAACCCGATACAAACAAAGCCGGGTAACTGCCCGCCAGCAGCGTAACCGCTGCCACAATACCGGCCGTGGTCAGTACCATAGGCCCGCTGAACAAGTGGCTGATGCCGAAATCCTTGCCCGTCATATCGTTGAACGGCGACAAAAACAAAGCCACCAGCAGCAAGGCAAATACCGCAGCACCCAGCACCATCAGAAACGATTCGATCATGAATTGAACAAACAACTGGCGCCGGACGCCGCCGAAGGTTTTGCGCAAGCCGATTTCTTTGGCGCGGGTTACGGAGCGGGCTGTAGCCAGGTTGATATAGTTGATGCAGGCCACCAGGAGGATCAGCACAGCAATGGAGATGAACACGGAAATGTATTTGCGATTGGCCGATTTGTGGTTGGTGGCCCAGTCGATCTCCTGGTCAAAATGTACATCGGTGATTTTCCGGATCACGGGCATGGCTTTGATGGTCGGGTCAAAACGGGCCATGATGGTATTGGCGCGTTGTTGGAGATCGGCCTGAATGGCGGGCAATTGTGCCGGATCGCGGCAGACAAAGAGTGAACTGGACCAGAAGCCGCGTTCTCCATCGCCCATGGCGGTGTTGAGTCGGTGTTCCAGGTCTTCTATTACCGGTTTCAGGGCCAGGATGTTGCAAATATATTTGGGGTGGATATGGGTGTTGGAGGGGCAATCGCGGTACACGGCGCTGACCAGGAGGTCCAATTTCTGTCCATTGGTGGTCCAGGTGTGCGACACCGTGAGGGTTTTGTCGATGGGGTCTTCGGCGCCGAAAAGTTCGCGGGCGGCGGTTTCGCTCAGCATGATGCTGTTGAGGGCTTGCAGGGGGGCGCCGCGGTTGCCGCTGAGCACCTGGATATCGAGGATGTCAAAGAGTGTCGGTTCGGCCCAGATAATATCTTCCGTAAGTATTTTTTTGTCTTTTGGGGCATAGTGCAGCGTCGTGGGCATCCCGTCGGCAGTATAGCTGGCGATGGCGTCAATGCCTGGGAAATTGCTTTTGATGTAGTTGTCCCAGCCAGCAGGGGTGGCCGCGAAGGCATTACTTTCGCCCGTGGGGCGTTCGGCTTTCCAGCCCAGGCGGTAGGTATGTTCGGCGTCGGGGTGTTGGGTATCGAAACTGAGTTCGTCGCGCACGTACATAAAAATGCACAAGGCCGAGGCCAGGCCAATAGCCAGCCCGAAGGTGTTGACCAGGGCATAGCCCCGTTGCCGGGCAATGTTGCGGCTGGCGAGCAGGAAGTAGTTGAACAGCATAGGAGTCGGACGAGAGACCTGGTGAACAAAAACGCCGCTACCAGGCAGGCAGCACGGGGCGGCGGTTCAGGCGGCAGGCGCTGAACATCCGGAAAGACATCGGCTGTGGCGGAAAGCTGTTTTCGGAGCGAGGCGTTGGCCGGCTCCGGCTGCCGGATTAGACGAGGGAGTGGATCGCAGGGCTAAACGGCGGGTTTTACTGCCAACTCCGCTGTTTAGAGGTGCTCCAGGGTTTCGCGCGTCAATACGCCTGTTGTATCGCCTGTATTGAGCGTGCCACAGGGCTCAAAAAGCATTACCGATACTTCTTCTTCCGCCATAGGCCGGTGTTCCACCCCTTTGGGCACGATGAGAAACTCTCCGGCCCCGATCTCTACGGTTTTATCCCGGAACTCCATGTTGAACCGCCCCTCTACGACGTAAAACAGTTCGTCTTCGTCGTCGTGTTTGTGCCACACGAATTCACCCTGAAACTTGACTAATTTGACGTGCTGGCCATTGAGCGTACCCACCACACGGGGATGCCAGTGATCGAAAAAAAGAGAAAATTTTTGGGCAAGATTGACTTTTTCCATGTGCTGGCATTTTGTTATGTCCGGCAAAGGTACGTGCCAGCCCCTGGAAAAACCCGCCCTTGGCCAACTGGAACTACAATGGTTCAGAGCAACTCCATCGGATCGTCCACCACCCGCAAGCCTTCGTCCAAGCCATCCAGGCGCGCCATATCGCCGGCATCGATTGAAAAATCAAACACGCCAAAGTTCTCTTCCAGCCGCGCCCGGTTGGCCGATTTGGGAATGGTCGACACGCCGTGCTGCAAGGCCCAACGCAGGATGATCTGCGCCGGTGTTTTGCCGTATTTGTCGGCCAGGGCCAAGAGCGGCGGATCGTTCAGGCGCCGTCCACGCAACAGCGGGGTGTAGGCCTGCAAGACGATCTGCCGCTCCTGGCATTGTTGCAGTAGGTTTTGCAGGTACAAGTACGGACTGAACTCAACCTGGTCTACCGCCGGCACCACCTCGGCATAGCCGGCCAGTTCCTCCAAAAACGGCTCCAGGTAGTTGGCCACTCCGATGGCCCGTACCTGCTTTTCCAGGTACAGGCGTTCGAGGGCTTTCCAGGTATCGCGGCGGGTAGCCTTCAGCGGCCAGTGCAGCAGGTACAGGTCGATGTGCCCGGCATCCAGTTTTTTCTGGCTTTCCTCGAAGGCCCGGAGCGTTTGGTCGTAGCCCTGGTTCCGGTTGTTGACCTTGGTGGTCAGGAAAATGTCGCTGCGGGGCACGCGGCTTTGCCGGATGCTGTTGCCGATCTCTGCTTCGTTGCGGTACATCGAGGCGGTATCGATGAGCCGGTACCCGATTTCCAGGGCCCAGGTAACGGCCTGTTCGGCGTCTTTGCCGTACATGTCGTACACACCCAGGCCCAACAAGGGCATCGAAATGCCGTTGTTGAGCCGGGTGTACAATTGTTGAGGTGTTTCGTTTACCATTTTTCCAGGCCCAGCAGTTTTTTGCCCAAATCGCTCAATTCGGCGGCTTCGTATTTGGTTTGTTCCCAGCCCCGGGGGTCGCCCGGGAAGGCGTAGCCCTCGGGGGCAATGCGGTTTTTCCAGGAGTTGATGCGCCATTGGCGCAGCGGCTCGTTGTCTTCTTCAGCCGGCATCATGGAAACATATTGTGCGATCCGGACTTTGTCTTTGGAATGGTTGGGCCGGATTCCGTGCGGCTGCGTGCTGTTGAAAATCAACAGGTCGCCGGCTTCGAGTTTCACTTTCACAAATTTGTCTTCAAAATCGGTGGTATCGGGCTGAAAGCGGTTGCGGTCTTCGGGTTGGCTGAGTTTCCAGGTGTCGTAGGTACGGTACAATTCGGGAATACACTGAAAGCCGCCCATGTTTTCGTCCGTTTGGTCGGCGAGGGCCAATACGCCCTGCACGTTTTGGGGTTTGGTTTCGGGGTCGTAGTCCCAGTGGATAAAACCTTTGTATTCGAAGCCCGGGCGCAGCGGAAAATTCAGGTTGGCCCGGTCTATGGTGACCCACAGTTTCTCCGTGCCCCAAATGTCGACAAAAGCGTCGTACACGCGCTGCATCTGGCGGTTGTTCCACAGGTGTTGGTTGTTGTACACCTCCACCATGCCGGTGCCGGTCAGTTCTTTCATTTTCATCTCGGCGCGCGGCTGGGTATACCAAGTGGCCGGGGCGGTAGGGTCTTTTTCTTCAAATTCCCAGATAAATTGCGCGGTTTGCGCGGCTTGTTCCTTCGGCACAGCATTTTTGATGACGACATACCCATTTTCGAGCCAGAACTGCCAATCGGCTTCGCTCAATACGCGCAGGGGTACTCCGTTGGAGCGGTCGTTCAGGCTGATGCGGCTGCTGGTGGCGGTAGAGGGGTTGCCGGGAATGTCCTGGTGTGCATTGTTCGGAATCATCGTGGGGGCCATGGTGGGCGTCATGGTAGGGTTGGGCATGTCCATTTTCCGTTTGTTTTGCGGTGAAAGTGTTGTACAAAGATGCTGCGCCAAGCCGGCTGGGACCACTACCATATTTTCCACTTTTTGAACAATATTGATATTTTTGAGCATAAAAAAGGAGCCAAACGCAAGTTTGGAGCAAATGCCGCCTATGAAAATCCAATTGGAACAAATCCAACCCGACAAAGGCAGTTCGTTTCACCTGATGCTCAGCCCCCGCTTGAACGATTTTTTCTTCTGGCATTTTCACCCGGAATTCGAACTAACCTACATCGAAGGCGCCAGCGGCAACCGGCATGTGGGCACGCATATCTCGCGCTACGAGGGCAGCGACCTGGTTTTTATCGGCTCCAACATTCCACACCTGAACTTTGACTACGGTGTGAAAACCGAGTATGAAAAAATTGTGCTGCACCTTCAGTCTGATTTCCTGAGCCAATCGTTTCCCAACATCCCCGAACTGGCAGCCATCGGCGCGTTTTTTGAAAAAGCCCGCTATGGCGTCGGCATTTTCGGGGCCACCAAACAACAGGCCGGCGAGCGGCTCAAAGGCCTGCACCGGCTGCCGCCCTTCGAGCAATTTCTGGAGGTCCTCCAAATTTTTCAATTGCTGGCGACCAGCCACGAGTATGAGCTGCTGCATCCCGAGCCCGTAAAAAACCAGTACAACCGGAAAGAACATGAACGGGTGAAACACCTGTACCGCTTCATCGACGAACAGTATCAGCGCAAAATCGAAATTGCCGAAGTAGCAGCCCTTTGCCACCTGACCGAGGCGGCGTTTTGCCGGTATTTCCGCAAAATGACCCGACTCAGCTTCACGGGTTTTCTCAACCACTACCGCGTCAACCAGGCCAAGCGCCTGTTGTTGCTCGACCAAAACGTAAGCGAAACCTGCTACCAATGCGGTTTCGAGAGCCTGTCGTATTTCAACCGGATTTTCAAAAAGGT
This sequence comes from Saprospiraceae bacterium, assembly GCA_020846655.1. Lineage (GTDB taxonomy): Bacteria > Bacteroidota > Bacteroidia > Chitinophagales > Saprospiraceae > M3007. The sequence continues at coordinate 11,895 of JADLDL010000287.1, forward strand.
GACGGGCGAAAACCCACTGGCCTTCAAAAAACGGCACCTGTAGCGCCCGGACTCAATCCTTTGGCGCCAGATCGGTAGTCCAGATCTCACGCCGCAGTTTCCAGCGGCCGCCCTCCGGCACCCAGGTGGCGATGAACTTGCCCTTGTCGAGCAGGGCGCCTTTGTCGTCGAGGAGTTCGTACAGCCCTTCCTCCAGCATGGTTTCGGGGCCGCCGCTGAGTTCGAGCGTCGTGATCCGGAGTTGCAGCGACTGGTTGTCGCCCTGGCCGTAGTAATACCCGATGATGCCCTCCAGGCCGCAGATGCGCGGCGATTTTTCGGGCAGAATACAGGCATCGGCGGTGTAGCGCGCGGCATACCAGGCGGTATCGCGGGTGCGAAACCGCTCGCCGTACGACTGGTTGGCTTGTTCGATCTGCACCCGCACAGCCTCCCTGTCGAAACCGGGTTTGCTCAGCACGGTCCAATCGTCGGGGGCATAGGCGAGATCAAAATCGGCTTGGTCGATGGAGCCGCTCTCGTCGCTGTCGTAGTCGAACAGGATTTTCCAGCGGCCATTTTCGAGGCGTTCCACGACGTGAAATTTGCCGTAGCCTTCGTAGACCTGGCCTTTGCCGTTGTCGCTGCGGTAGTGGTAAATGCCGCGTTCGGAAGCGAAGCGGCGCTCCACCAGCCGTTCGGTGAAGGCAAAGCGGATGCTGATCCGCGCGCCTTTGTCTTTGCTGCGCTGGAAATGGGCCTTGTTTTGTTGGGCATAGGTGTTCAAATCGAAAATACCGTCGCCGGAGGCCCGGATAAAATCGGGGCTGTGCAGGCTGTTGTATAATTCGGCGTCCGCCGTGGCGTAGGCCGCCGCAAAGGGCGCCCAGATGTCGCGGTTGATGGCTTCGAGGCGCGCCACGGTGCTGTCGGTTGGGTCGTATTCCGGTCCGAGTTTGTCGAGCAGGGCATCCAGGCTGATGTGGTAGAGGTCGCCCGGACGGCGTTTTCCGGCAGGAAAATCCTGCACCACGCCGGGGCGTTCGGAGGTAAAAAACAAGGTTTTGCCATCGGCAGAAAAAGCTGGCGCAAACTCCGTGAAGGCTGAATTGAGGGATTCGCCCAGGTTGCGGGGTCGTGACCAGCCGCCGTCCGGCAGACGCCGGCTGATAAACAAATCGGCGCTGCCCAAGCCGGGCAGGTCGCCGGATGCGAACACCAGGTAGCGCTCGTCGGGGGAGATGGCCGGGTTGGAGACGGAGATCGTACTGTCGAGGCCCGGAAAAACCAGCCGTTCGGGGACCTGACCGGGCGCCTGTTCCATCTGGTAGCGATAAATAGCGGCTTTTCGGCCGTTGAAACGAGCGAAATACAAGTTTTTCGTGCGGCTCACGCTACAAAACACCTCGTCGGCGGGCGAATTGACGCCCGGGCCCAGGGCCGTTGGCGCGCGGTCGTCGGCAGCGGCCAGCCAGAGATTGAAATCGCTGGATGAACTGCCGGGCAAGGGCCGGTTGGACGAAAACAAAATACTGCGGTCGGAGGGCAGCCAGCAGGGGTCGATATCCCAAAAACTGGTGTCGGAAAAAGCCGGTACTTGGGGTGGCATCCATTGGCCGTTTGCCAACCGGCTTTCCAGCAGCAGCATGCGGGACCGATCCGGCGAGCTCCGGTTGAAGTACAACTGCGTATTGCCGTCGATCAGGGCCAGTCCAAACTCCGGGTCGGGGCTGCTGATGACGCCGGGGGCCAGCAGCAGGGGAACAGCGGTGGCCGGAAACGGGTCGGCTGGGGTGTTGGTTTGGGCCTGGGCCTGAAGCGCCGACAGCCCGGCGAGCAAGCTGCTCAGCAGTATTTTCGAGGCAATGCGGGAGGCAGAAAACATGGGCAGAAGCAATAGGTAGTATGAACGTTGCGGCATTTTTATTCCGTCAGGATAAACTCTACGCGCCGGTTTTGGGCGTAGCCCTGAGCTGCTTTTTCGCGGTTGAGCGGGCGCGTGTCGCCGTAGCCTTTGGTGCGCAATCGGCCGGGGACAACGCCTTTTTTGACCAGGTAGTTGGCCACCCGTTGGGCGCGTTCTTCCGAGAGGGTTTGGTTTTTGGCGGAATCGCCATGGTTGTCGGTATGCCCTTCGATAGACACCTGTACAGATACATTGCGCAGCAAAAACGCGGCAAAACGGTCGAGTTCGGGGTATGAATCTACCAGCAAAATGCTTTTGCTCTGTTCGAACATGACGTTTTTGGGCACATACCGCTCCAGCGAATCTTTGGCCAGGGCAGTGGGCGCCGGGGCTGCGGGCTGCGGCTTAGGTTTGGGTTTGGCCGGTTTTTTTACCGGTGTGGTGCTTTGGGGTTTTCGGTCCGGCGGAGGCGCGGTAGCGGTTGGGGGTTGAAAAAAATACTGGCTGGTGATGAGTTTGTCGTTGTTGCCGAAGAGCCCGCCGAAGGCGGGTTCTTCGCCGGGCAGTTGCCAGAAGAGTTGAATTTCGCCTTCGAGCAGGCCGTTGAAATACTCCACTTGCAGGTTGTACAATTGCCCGGCCTTGAGATGAATTTTGCCGCTGAGGGCGACGTGGTCGTTGAGTTGCCAGGCATTGATGACGAGGGTTTCGCCAACGCGCACCCGGATGCCATCGTCTACTTTGGCCCGAAACACATAGGTGCCGGTTTTGGGGGCTTTGATCCGGCCAGTCCAGCGCACGGAGAAGGCTTGGGGGTTGATGCCGGCTGCGGGAGCCGTCCGGTCCCAGTAGAAATTGATCTGGGCATCCGTGCGGGTCATTTTCTTTTCCTGAAACTGGGTGCCGTTGAAATATTCGCCGACCAGGCCCTGCTGGCCGCACAGCACGTGCGCCCAACAGAACAGCTGCGCCAGCAGGAAGAGGCTTGTTTTTTTCATAGCGATTCGTAGTTGTGTTTCGGTGCTGGGGTATGGCAAAGACAGATCGCCGGGCAGAAAGGTTACAGTGCCGCCGGCCTTGGTGGCAAAGACAGCTGTTGTGGCGCGGAGGTGGCTTTGGGGGATGCTCCCGGACGCATATTGGAAATGACTCCTTTTTCGCCCTTGGCGAAAAAGGCCGAACGGAAAACCGGCCGGGCTATGGAGCGCCCAGCCAGCGGGTTTTACAACACTAAAACGAGTCGCGTTGCCGATGTTTTCCCATCCGAAACGCGCACGAAAAACGATGCCCCGGCGGGCAATTCCGGCAGATCAAAACGTGCGCGCCGCGCCGTTTTTTCCCGGAAAACACTGCGCAACACCCGCCCGTCGAGACCCAGCACTTCGATTTTTGTCTGCCCGACAAACTCGTTTTCGAGCAGGATTTGCAGCGGCTGGCCGCGCAAAACAGGGTTGGGGGTGACCAGAAACGCAGCAACAGCACCAGGTGTTGCCGAAGTGGATACCGGGAGGAAAAAACGCGTTGTGGCAAAATTGGTCAGCACCACCGGGTTGAAATCGAAGTAGATCCCTACGCGGTTCCGGATGGAATCGGTGGGCTGCATACCGGGCCGGGCCTCCACGGCAAATTGAATAAATCCATGGCTTGCCGGCTCATTCGAACTCGAATCGGGCAGGTTGATGTAGTCAAAACTCCATTTCACGACACTATCGGCCGGAAACGACATCCGGCAGTTGTGGCTCACGGAAAGCAATTCCAGGGTCCGGATGTCCAGCCCCGCTTCGAGCGTATCGAGCACTTCGACAAAGGTAGCCGGGGCGGTGCCGGTGTTTTGGAACCGCACGAGGTACTGCAAGCGGTGGGAGTCCGGCTGGGTTTCGAGGTTGATGGCTTCGGGCAGTACGGTTTTGTCGTTCGGGTCAAAACTTGCCACGATGCGTTGCGGCCACTCGGCGAGGTTATTCGCCGGGTTGACGTCTGCCGGCTCCTGCGGGTCGGTTTCGGCGAGCAATTTTGCCGGCAGGATTTCGCCGAGGGGTGCGCCGGGCAACACTTCCACCCGCACGGTGTAGCACCTCGGCTTAAACTGCGGCAGGTCGGTGATGGTCCAGGATACCACCTGCGGAAGGATTTGTTGTCCACCGCCCGCATCTGCTAGTACCAGGTAGTTGTCAAATGGCGAGCGCAGGTCGAGCGTCAGCGTACCGTCGTACATTTTGGTCCCCTGGTTTTCAATACAGGCCCGGTAGCGGTGCTGAAAGCCCGGGACGGGTGGGCGGTAGGGGGCCAGGGTGGCCCGCAGGTCGTTGAACTGAAAATCGGGACAAAGTTTGAAATCCAACCCCAGGTGTTCGCTGGGCAAGGTGCTGGCAGCCACAAAATGGCTATCGGGTGTCGTTTGGTAGCGCGCTACCGGTGTAGGTTTCAGGATCAGGTCTTCGCCGGGCGGGGCGTAGGCAAAATACATGCCCGCGTTGTTGGTGGCGGCCAGGGGGATGCCATCGGAGGCGCGGCGGATGATGTGGTGTGGCAGGTTGACCAGTGTGCCGCCGGGCAGCGTGTCGCATTCTGCATCCATGAACACGCGTCCGCTGAAGCCACTGAACGCCTGAGCGCAGGAGTCCAGCACTTCGGTGTAGTGGTTGCAGCCTGGGAGGTTGTTTTCGAAGCGGGGAAACAGGGAGGCCGGGATGCTCAAGGCGCGTTCCAACTGGGTATGGGTCATGTTGCAAATACCAGCTTGTTCGCAGTTGGAGAGGCGCGGATTATTGTAGACCGAGACATTGCCTTTGTTGGCGCCGATCACCGGCCCAAGTCCATCGAGTGTTTCGAGCGAGTCGTTTTCATACACCAAAAACCCTTCGGGCAGGAAGCGCAAGGCTTCCAGGCCGTGCAGGTTTTTCAGACGCGGGCAGTCATTGATGTGTAGTTGTTGTAAAAAATGGAGGTTTTCCAGGCCTTTTAACGACTGAAAATTTGGACATTCGCGGACCGAGAGGCCCAGCGCCGAGGAGTCCAGGTGTTCCAGTCCTTCGAGGTTTTCGAGGCTTGAGTTGTTGTAAAAAAGGAATGCGCCGCCCAGGCTGGTGGGTGGTGGCTTCACCAAAAAGCGGAGGCTATCCAGTCCGCGGAGATTTTGGAGCGAGTCGCAGCCGCTGACGCGCAATTCGTACAGGCTACGGACACAGCCTTCGAGGCCTGTTAAACTTTTCAGGCGCGGGCAATCCTGCACTACGAGTTGGGCCTTCAGGCAGCCGTTTTTCGGGAGGCCGGGCAGGGCTTCGAGCCTGGCGTTGCGGCGGATGTTGAGGTCCCGTATGCTTTCCAGATTGGGCATGCCTTCGAGGCTGCGCAGTTGGCTTAGGTCTTGTGCTACCAGGAGCGCCCCGATTTGGCGCAGGCTATCCAGGCCATTGAAATTTTGCAGTTGGTGGTTGCGCCACACCTGAAGCGTGTTGAGCGAGCGCAGGCGGTCGAAGCCTGAAAAACTGGTAAAGTTCGCGCAGGAATCCACCGTCAGTTGCGGTACGTGTTCGAGCACCGGGAAGGCGCCGGCGAAGGAAGCCAGGGCAGCAAGCTGAGTGATGGAGATGTGGCTATCGACGGTTTTCAGGCGCGGGAAGCGGCCCAGGCTGACCAGGGCCGGGTTGTCGGAAAGGGCGATTCCGCCGACACGTTCGAGGCTGTCGAAGGAGATCAGGTCAGTGAGGGCGGCGTTGCCGCCGATGTTGAGGCCTTCGATGTATTTGGCCTGTTCCAGGCCATGCAGGGAGCTGAGGGCGTCGCAGTTGGCGATGCGCAGGTCTTTGAAGGTTTTGATGTTGCGCAAGCCGCTGATGTCAGTCAGTTTGGGGCAGTTTTCAATCCAGAACCGGCTGCTGGAGGAGACGATTTGTTGCAGGCTGTCGAGGTTGGTCACATCCGGGGCGTTGTGGATATCGAGCCAGACATCCAGGTGGATGCAGTCGGGGTACATGGATGGGAACGCGTCAATTTCGGCCTGGCTGTCGAAGGAAATGCTAAAGCCGCACTGCGCCTGGGCGGCAGGAAGGTTGGGCAGGAGCCAGGCAAGCAGGTAGAGGAGGTGTTTCATGGTGGGTGCGGGTTCGGTTTTTATTTTTTTGGGGGTTGGGTAGAGAGGGGATTAGGGGGAGTACTTGCCCACACAAAAAGCAATGCATATTGATTATCAAGTAGTTATGAAAATGGGGTACATAATTGACAAAAACACCCCTTTTTAAAATAATTCCAGCTGAGAATAACCACCTGGAAACTAAAGCAAAGCGTGGAGGTAATTGGCCGTTTCAGTTAGCCCATTTTTTCTTAGAGCATCCAAAACTTGGTATTCATCCAAATCTGGATTTGTCCGATTCATTACCAGCCTTCTAAATGCTTCAACCGCTGTCTCGTGATTCAAGTCGATAATGTCGGTTAAAAAATCATCAGCGCTTTTTGCCGACATTCCAAAAGGCTCCAAAACTTCCGATGGGAAGTCTTTCAGGTTATTGGTAACAATGACATTAGCATTGGTTTTTATGGCCGCTGCTAAGACGTGCCGGTCCTTTACGTCAGGTAAGTTGAGTGATTCGATGAGGGCCTCATAATTGTTAACTAAGGCATCAGGAAATGCTTTGTTGGCTTTTTCAACTCTTTTTAAGATTTCCTCTTCCGGCACATCATTACGAGCCATGACCTCCTTCCATTCATCAAAAATATGGACACTCCATTTAGGGGTGTACAATTCATAGTGTGCGAACCAGAATAGTAAATCACGAACTTCAATCGGGTAGATGACGTTCGTGTCAAGGACACATGTAAATTTAACGCTGTGAATCATACAGTCCAAGTTCTTCGTCGCCCTTCATAATGTCGATAAGAAGTGCTTCCCGTTCCTCCCTCTTTTTCTTTTTATAGTCCGCTAAATCCTCAAACTTTACCCTCCTATGTTTCCCGACCTTGGTAAATGGTATCTCACCATCTTCGAGAATCTTAACGAGATGCGGCCTTGAACAACCCAAGAATTCGGCTGCGGCCTGGGTCGTCATTTCAGTAGCTATCGGAATAATAGAAATGGGATTCCCTTGGCTTGTAACTTTCAAAATCTTAACCAAGAGTTTCAATGCGCTCAAAGGGATTTTGAACTTCTCTTTAGTTTCCTCAATTTCGATCTCAGGGGCATTAGAGTTTAATTGCTCAAGCATAGCACTCAGGGCATTGTATGACTCCATTGCGGCTTCTTGCTCCTGTTTTGTTGGTCGTTTTATATCTTCCAGGTTGTTCATGTGGAATGGATTTCATTTTCCATTGCAAACATAAACGAAATAAACGAAACAAGGTTCTTAGAAATGTTAATCACTCACGACATTTGGATTCAATGATCCCGTGCGTACTGTCTAGAAAGGCGGGTAATAAAGTCGGATGTTGGACAAGGGGCCGGGGTACTAGGCTGGCTCCATTTTACTCCCCCGCCATCAACTCCACCTGCTCCAACACCAACCGTACCGCCTGCTCCTGCTTATCCGGTGGGTCCCCATGCCGGCGCCACACCCGCTTAATCTCGGAACGTAGTTTCGCCCGCATCGACTCTTTCACGGACCAATCAATCGAGGCGTTTTTCCGGAAACTCTGGTATAAGTCGAGGGCAATTTGGCGTTGCGCTGGATATGCGGCCAGCGGGCTTCGCCGGGCACCCAAAACACCTTGTCGCCCAGGTGTTCGTCGGGGTCGTAGCCATCGGCGGCATGATCGGCCAGCCATTGGCGTTTGGCCTCGAAGGTATCGGAAATGTATTTCAGGAAAATGCGCCCCAACACAACGTGCTTGTATTCGGCAGCGTCCATGTTGGAACGGAGTTTATCGGCGGCAGCCCATAGGGTGCGTTCGAGGTCTTGATCGGCCATTACCTTTTTGCGGTTTATTGCTGTGTGCAAATCTGATGTTTGCAAATATATTCGATTTTGGCTTTACCTCTTCATCCATCGTATAAAATGAATGGCTGAATGATGGCGGCTACTTTCCCACACAAAACTTACCAAAAATATTCCCCAACAAATCTTCCACCCCAATTTCCCCGGTAATTTCCCCTAAAAAATTCAGCGCACGGCGGATGTCCATCGCGATAAACTCGCCGGTTATGCCGCTGTGCAGCCCTGTCAACACGGCGGTCCGGGCCGCGTCGGCGCGGTGCCGGGCCTCGTAGTGGCGCGCGTTGGTCACCACGGTGCCTTCCTGCGGCAGCTCGCCGCCGATGGCCAGTTCGA
>JADLDL010000288.1 GCA_020846655.1 Saprospiraceae bacterium
CAGCGGCTGGAACGAGGGTTCCAAACTGGTGGTGGCTTGCCGGGGCGATCGGCGCCGCAGCCTGGCGACCGCCTTGCCGGAGGGCTTTGTGTTGCCGGCGGGTTTTTCGGAGCCCCGTTTTTGTTTGCCGGGTATTCTGGCTATTCAGGCGCCGGCCTTCGAGGCCGGGCAGCCGGCCCGGGAGGCGGCAGAACAACTGTGCCGGCACCTGGAGGCCTTCGACCTGGAGCAGGTGCCGCTGATCCTGCTGGTCGACGACAGCAGGTTTGCCTGCGCGACCCTGAACAACTTTCTTTGGGTGGGCTTTACGCGGGCCAACCCGAGTCACGACGTGTACGGCGTGCGCTCGTTTACCGAGTTCAAGCACTGGGGTTGCCGGGGGCCATTGCTGATCGATGCCCGGAAAAAACCGCACCACGCGCCCGAGTTGGTGGTGGATGCGGCGGTGCAGGAGCGGGTGACGCGCTTGCTGGGGCAATACGGGGTGTAGCGGTTGCAAAAACTGCGGTCGCTGTTTTTTGAAAACAAAGCAAGAGCGTAAATTCGCCACATGGAACAATACGGTAAAATATTGCTGCTTGCGATGCCCGTCTTTTTGGCGCTGGTGTTGTTTGAAAAATGGTATGGCTGGCAACGGGGCCGCGACACCTTGCGCACGATGGACACGATTTCGAGCCTGAGTTCGGGTGTTACGAATGTGGTGAAAGACGTGTTGCAGATCAGCGTGTCGATCCTGAGTTACGGCTGGATGCTGAAGCATTTGGCGCTGGTGCAGTTGCCCTCCACCTTTTGGATGTACGCGGTGGCCTTTCTGGTCCTCGATTTTCAGGGCTACTGGATCCACCGGCTCAGCCACGAGATCAACCTGTTTTGGAACAAACACCTGATCCACCACAGCAGCGAGGACTACAACCTGGCTTGTGCGCTTCGGCAGAGCATTTCGTCGTTTGTCAACCTGTTTACTTTTTTCCTGTTGCCGGCGGCGGTGTTGGGCGTGCCGACCTCGGTGATTGCGGTGGCGGTGCCGATTCATTTGTTTGCCCAGTTTTGGTACCACACCGAGCATATCCGGACGATGGGTTTCCTGGAGCGCATCATTGTGACGCCGGCCCACCACCGGGTGCACCATGCCATCAACCCGGAGTACATGGACAAGAACTATTCGCAGATATTTATTTTTTGGGACAAACTTTTCGGCACCTTTCAGGCGGAGCGGCCGGATGTGCCGCCGGTGTACGGCATCACGCGGCCGGTGCGGACCTGGAACCCGATCAAGATCAATTTTCAGCACCTGTGGCTGCTGGCGCAGGATGCCTGGCGGGCCCGGCGTTGGTGGGACAAACTGCGTTTGTGGGTTATGCCGACGGGCTGGCGGCCGGCCGATGTGGCGGCGCGGTATCCGGTGCAGAAGATAGAGGATGTGTATCATTTTGAGAAATACGAGCCCCGGAATACGCAGCGGATGAAAGTTTGGGCTTGGGTGCAGTTTTCGGCTACGATCCTGCTGGTGTTTTATTTCTTTGGCAATTTGGTGCGGATCGGGAGTCCGGGCATTTTCTGGTACGGCGGTTTTGTGTTGCTGGGGGTGTACAGTTTTACGGAGTTGATGGACCGCAACCCGGCGGCCCTGGCCTGGGAGGCGCTGAAAAACGGCATTGGGTTGTTTTGGGTGTTCCGGGCGGGCGACTGGTTTGGTATGGGGGAGGTGTTGCCCTGGGCCTTGCCTGTGCTGGTGGCGTATTTTGTGCTGGCTACGCTGGTTACGGCCTGGCTCTTGTGGGTGGATCTTTTGCCGGAGGCGCGGGGTGCGCAGGGTTTGCGCTGGACTTGGTGAGTGGGGAAAAGGGGTGGGAAAATATTTTTTAGGAAATTTTAGAGCGAGGTTTGGAAATACGAGTGGGCTGCCCGTATCTTTGCCCCGCTTTGAAAGAAAACGGGTTTCGGGTAGAGCAATATTATCGCGCTCTGCTGAAAACCGGATACCACAAGGCCCGTTCGTCTAGGGGTTAGGACGCAGGATTTTCATTCCTGTAACACGGGTTCGATTCCCGTACGGGCTACCAGCAAATACGCAGACCTTCTGATTGTGAGTGAGTTAAGTTGATGAATTTTGTTTATGAGGGTCGTTTATGGAGGTCGCTCCTAAAAAAAGCCCCGTTCTGGCATTCCAGGACGGGGCTTTTTTTATTCCTCTCTTTTCACTTTGATGCGTTTGATCTCCTTTTTGAGATTTCGTAACCCTCGTTGAAGGTTTAGGAGGAATGTTTATTGAACGTGAATTTTGGATAAACTGCTATCTTGTAAGATTATAACTAAGTAAAAAACAATTTTTAAATGGCAATTGCCGCGCCCCGGCCTTATTCAAATCCTCCCGAGGCCTCGGGACGTCCTTGGAGGCGGCAGAGAGCGCCCTTGTTTGAGGTCCGACGAAGGAGGACCGAGTTTGGGCGCGAACCCGCCGGAAAGGACAAGCAAAATCGCAGGATTTGAATACAGCCTTGACTTTTTTTGGTTACTTTTTTGTGTCAAGACAAAAAAGTAACAAAGACCGGTGAAATGCTCATAACTACCCTTATCCAAAACCCACGTTACTTAAAGTGTGTAGTAGATGAAATTCATTTCAGTCCTGGATCTTCCCGCAGGGTAAGCACCCCGCAGTACTTCGCGGCTTTCAGGAGTTTGCCGCTGGGCAGCCCGCCAAGAGCCTTTTTGATTTCTTCGGCGCTCATGCTTTTTGAAATAGTGATCGACATATTTCTTTGTTTTAACGCTGCAAGTTAAGTGTAAAACGAATTTAATCGAAATGGGAGCCCTACTTTGGGAGGGAACCGTATGGTGTTCCGGGGGAGAATACTCTTTGTTTGGGACGCATACCGATAAAACGTAAAACAGTTAAAACGCACGAACATGATGCATGCCATTAAATTCTTCTCGCTCCTCTTCGCCTGTATGGGCTTGATCAGTTGCAAATCCAGTCAACTTAAACAGGCGCCCCTACCAGAAATTGGGATGGTGAAGGTGGCGATCCTGTATCCGAACGGAGAAGACAAAACCTTTGATATGGCGTATTATGAAAAGACACATATGCCGATGGTCGCCGGCTTGCTGGGCAAAAATTTAAAATTTTACGAAATTGA
>JADLDL010000289.1 GCA_020846655.1 Saprospiraceae bacterium
GAAGCCGAACTGATCGGATACCGCCACGGCGCAGCCGACGACCGCCTGCTTCAGTGGGTAGCCGCCTGCGCCCTGCCGCCAGTGTTGTTTTGGGATTGGACCTTGTTTGTGGGCGAAAAACTGTCGTTCCCCAACGAGTATTTCCTGCACGCCGACCATTTGTTCAAAATCCTCCAACTGCCCTGGTTCGTGGAGGGCAACCTGCCGCCCGGGGTACAGTCGACCCTCCTGGCCTGGCTCGAAAAAACACATCCGGCCTTCCTGGATGCCCTGCGCCACGAATGGGACAAGGTCCTGAACCTCGAAACCAACCTGCCGCCCGTGGGCAGTATTGCCTGGGAAGGGCACCGCGTGAGCGTGGTGCTCAACCAACTCATGCTCCAGCCCAAGCGCCGCGAGCGCCAGCAGCTGGAAAATGAACTGGACCAACTGCTGGCCAGCGGCGTGCACGAACATGCGCTGGTGGTCGATTACGTCGAACGGCGCCAAAATACCTTCGGTAACCTGCTGTCGGCGCGCTTCCGCAAATTTGTGCAAACCAAACAAGGCTTGTTCTGGCGCTGGCGCGACTGGGTGTGGCAACTGCCCCTGTGGCTGGGCCTGGTGCTGGCCATTTCACTGCTGCACTACACCGAACCCGTGCGGACCTATCGCATCGGGGCCTACATCAAAAGCCTGGCCTTGTCGTCCGACAACAAGTACCTGCTCATCGGCAGCGGCGACCGCCGGGTGAGCCTCTGGTCGACCGACGGCGATTGGGTGCGCGGCTACGAAGGCTACCGCGACGAAGTGAGCGGCGCCGAATTTGGCCGCGACAACACGAGCGTGCTCACGGGTACTGCCGATAATTTTATTGCCTTTTGGGATATCTGGGGCCAGGTAGAGTTGTCGCGACAGGGGCCAGCGCAACTCATCAGCGCCATCGCGTTTGACCCGGATAAAAAATTCGCGGTGCTGGGCTATTATGAAACCGGGAAAGGCGTCGTGGCTATTGTGGACCTGGCGACCAATGCGCTGAAAATGCGCTTCGAAGCGCACCAGGACGCCATCACCGACATTGCCCTTTCGCCTTCCGGCGATGCTATCCTGACAGGCGGGCGCGACAAACTGGTCAAACTCTGGGACATGAACGGCAACCTCCTGCACACCCTGAGCGGACATACCGATCTGGTGCATGCCGTCGATTTTTCGCCGAATGGCGACCGCCTGCTTTCCGCCGGGCGCGACAACACCGCGCGCCTGTGGGACCGCGAAGGCCGGGAACTGCAAGTGTTCAGGGGCCACGAAAACGACGTGTACGACGTGCAATTTGGACCCGACAACGCTAGTATCCTGACCGCCAGCGCCGACCACACGGCCCGCATCTGGTCGCTGAACGGCCAAACCCGCCGGGTGCTCGACGGCCATTTCGAGCCGGTCCGGATCGCGCGGTTTTCTGCCGACGGGCACACCGTGGTGACCGGCAGCAGCGACGGGACGGTGAAACTTTGGAAAAATTGATTTTAAAAAATGTAATCTGGTGCCTTGAACGAAGATTAATGGCCTCCGCCAACGCGGGGTTGCAAGGCCTTCCAAACCTCAAACCAACCCACACTGACCAGTGCCGTGCCCAGGCACAATCCGATTTCGCCCAGGCTGAGCGCTTCCATTTTGAACAAATGATTCAAGCCGGGAACAAACAGAATCGCCGCCATCATTGCTGTGGAGATCCCCAGAATATAAACCATCAGCCGGTTTTTGAAAAACAGGGTTTGGGCAATCGTGTAGTCGAACGAACGGGTCGTGAGGGTCAGGAAAATATTGGCCGCCATCATGGTCAGAAATACAAACGAGCGGGTTTTGCCCTCGCTGGCGCCTTGTGCAATGGCGTAGTGGTAGAGGAAAAAAATGCCGGCAGTCACCACCAGGCCCTGGATGATGCTCAGCGTCAGTTCCCGGCCGGTAAACAGGGGCGCGTTGGCTGGCCGGGGCGGCTTGCTCAGCAAATTGGGTTCGGCAGGTTCGTTTTCAAAGGCCACCGCGCAGGTGGGGTCCATGATGAGTTCCAGAAAAATCACGTGAATGGGCGCCAACATGTGCAGGTAAGGCCAGCCAAAGACCAGCGGCAGGATGACGACCAGCACGATGGGAACGTGGACGCTGATGATGTAGCGGATGGCTTTGCGCAGGTTGTTGTAGATTTTGCGGCCCATTTTGATGGCGGTCACCATACGTTTCAGGTCGTCGTCGAGCAGCACCATGGAGGCGGCGCCTTTGGCAATTTCAGTGCCCCGGCGCCCCATGGCGACGCCGATTTGGGCCGATTTCAGGGCCGGGCCGTCGTTGACGCCGTCGCCGGTCATGGCCACCACTTCGCCGTTGGCTTTGAGGGCTTCCACCACGCGCAGTTTGGCGTCGGGAAACATTCGGGCAAATACATTGGTGGCCCCAACCGCGTGTTGTAGTTCTGTCTCCGACATGGCCATAACGGCCTCGCCGCTCAGCACCGAGCCGTCATGTTGCAGGCCGCTTTGGCCGGCAATATTCAGGGCTGTTTCCGGGTAGTCGCCCGTGATCATCTTGACCCGGATGCCCGCCTTGTAAAATTGTTGGAAAACCTTTTGGATGTTCTTTTTGGGCGGGTCGTACAGGGCAATAACGCCCTCGAATTGCCAGGGAAACGCATCCTGATCGGCCGGAAAATCATCGCCGGGCCATGCTGCGCTGGCCACACCCAGAATTCGGTAGCCTTTGGCAGCCAGTTCATGCGTTTTTTTCAGGGCGGCCGTGCGGGTTTTGTCATCCAGGTGCCGGCATACGAGTAAAATACGTTCCAGGGCGCCTTTGGTAGCCACGATTCGTTCGCCATGACCATTGTCGAACACGTGGGTCATCATGGGGGGCACGCCACTTAGGGGATACTCGTGGATGAGTTCGAAACCGGGCCTGCGGTCCTTGGGTGTTTTTTCCGCATATGCCGTATGAATCGCCTTTTCCATAGCATCGAAAGGCGTGGGTTCACTGGCCCACATCGCGTATTCCAGGCACAGGTTTTTTCCGCTGAAATCCACCACTTCGGCCACCGACATCTGATTTTCGGTGATGGTGCCGGTTTTGTCGAGGCAAATAACCGTAGCCGAGCCCAGGCTTTCGACGGTTTTGGGCTGCTTGACCAGGATGTTCTGCTTGGTCATGCGATAGGCCCCCAAGGCCATGAAGGTAGTAAAAGCCACCGGGATTTCCTCCGGAATGAGCGCCAGCGCAAAGGCCAGCGAAAAAAGCAGGGCCGCCAGGATCGCCCCAATATAATAGTAGTTGATCCCGAAAACGATCAGAAAAGCCACCAGCCCCACCAGCATCATTTGTTTGACAAAGCGGTCGATCTGTACCTGCAAGGGCGTGGGCTCCGATTCGATGGCTTCTATGGATTTGCCCAGTTTGCCAAATTCAGACTGGGCGCCAATGGCCTGCACCCGGGCGATGCCCAACCCGGAGGTAACTACCGTGCCTTGAAAAACCCGGTTTTGGCCCTCTTCCACCGATTTGGTGGCGGGCAAGGATTCGCCGGTGAGCACTGCCTCGTCGATGCTGAGGTCGTTTTGTTGAACGATCAGGCCATCGGCGGCCAGGCGTTCGCCTTCGGCAAACACCATCAGGTCGTCGACCACAAGTTCTTCAATGGCCACTGTGGTATCCTGGCCCGAACGGCGTACCGTCACTTTAGGTTGGGCGAATTCGCGGAGGGCCTCCAGGGCTTTTTCGCTGCGGCGCTCCTGGATGAGTTCAATCCCGATCACAAAACCGATAGAGGCCATCATCAGCCAGGCTTCCGTTGAATCGCCGATGACAAAATACAAACCACAGCCCAGGACGAGCAGCAGGAAAATGGGTTCCCTGATAATTTCCAGGATGATGTGCCAAAACTGGCGCTTAGGCCGCAGGTACAAGGTGTTGCTGCCATGGCGGGCCCGGCTGGCGCGTACTTCGGCCTCGGACAGGCCGTGGAGGGATTCGGAGCGGGTTGAAGTGGACACTTTGACAAACGGTTGAGTGAAACGAACACAATCAAGAGCCGTTGGCAAAAAACAACGGCTGTCAAAGGTTTTGGAAAGATATCATTTTAAAACGAACGCTGGTCAAGTAAAGACATGACATTCATTTCTCCCGCCTTACTGCTTGATAAGTTCTTTGGCCGTCGCCAGGGCGGCTTCGCTGGGTGGGTTGCCGCTGAGCATGACCGCCAGGGCGCGGATGCGCTCGTCGGGTGTCAGCGCGCGAATGTGCGTGACGGTGCGGTCGTTTTGCACTTGTTTGTAGGCAAAATAATGTGTGTCGGCGCGGGCCGCAATTTGCGGCGTATGGGTGATGCTGACCACCTGGTGCCGGTCGCTGAGTTCGCGCAGGATCATGCCCATTTTGAGCGACACATCGCCGCTGATGCCGGTATCAATTTCATCAAAAATAAGCGTAGGCAAGGGGATGGCATCAGCCACCAGGCTCTTGGTGCACAAAGTGAGGCGCGAGAGTTCGCCGCCCGACGCCACGTCTTTGATGGGCAGGAAGCGGCTGCCGACGTTGGAGGCAAACAGCAACTGGACCTCGTCGGTGCCGGTGGCGCCGAGGGTATCGGTTTCCCGAATGTCGACTTTGAGCCGGGCATGGGGCATCGACAATTGGGCCAGCATGGCGTGCACCTGTTCTTCGAAGCGCGGCGGCACCATTTGGCGGCGCTGGCTGAGCAGGAGCGCGATGCCGCGCAAATGTTGTTCCTGTTCGGCAATTTTCCGCTCGAGGCGTACGATTTGGTCGCCCAGGTCGGTGAAACTGCCCAGCCGGTGTTGCAGGGTTTGCTGCAAGTCCAGCAACTCGGCTACGGTGGCGACGTTGTGTTTTTTTTGCAATTTGTACAGCACGTTCAGGCGCTCTTGGGTCTCCAGGATGCGCTGTGGGTCGTGCTCGGTACTGTCGCTGATGCGTTCGCAGTCTTTGGCAATATCCTGCAAATCAATGATCACGGCGTCGAGGCGTTCGCCCAGGGCATTCAGGTCGGGGCTTACGCGGCGGGGGCCGCTCATAGAACGGGCGATTTCCTGCAACTGGCCGATGATATTTTGTTCGGTGTCGGCCAGGAACGTGTAGGCCGAGCCGTAGCTGCGTTTGATGTCTTCCGCGTTGGACAGGCGGGCCAGGTCGCGTTCGAGTCGTTCCAGTTCGCCGTCTTCGAGGGCGGCTTGTTCGAGTTCCTGCAATTGAAAGCGCAGAAAATCCATTTCCTTGGCCCCGCTGGTACTGTGTTCGATCAGTTCGGCCAGTTGGCGCCGGTCGGCCTGGTACTGGCGGTAGCGGCCCTGGTAATCCTGGAGCAAGGCGCTGTTGTCGGCCAGCGCATCGATCATGCGCAACTGGAAATTGACGTGGTGAATGTCCAACACATCAAACTGCTGGTGCAGGTCGATGAGGGCTTCGGTGAGGCGTTGCAGGATCTGGTTGTTGACGGGGGTGTCGTTCACAAAACCCCGGCTTTTCCCGGTAGGGGAGAGCTCACGGCGGATGACCACCTCCGTGTCGTAGTCGAGTTCGTTTTCTGCAAAAAACTCGCGCAATTCGTAGCGGGACACGTCAAACCAGGCTTCGACCACGCATTTTTCCTGGTCGTTGTAGAAAATCCGGGTGTCGGCGCGTTCGCCCATCACCAGGCCCAGGGCGCCCAGCAAAATGGATTTGCCGGCGCCGGTTTCGCCGGTGATGATGGTTAACCGTTCGGAGAATTCAATCTCCACCCGGTCGATGAGCGCGTAGTTGCGGATGTGCAGGCGTTTCAGCATGTGTCGGATAGCCGGTTGTGATGGGTAGGCAAAAGTAGGGCAAATGTTAGGGATGGCAGCGCGAGTTGGTAAAATATTTTGTTTTAAATTAAAACTGCGCCCGATGCGCCCTCCACGGGCTGCTGTTTGGGCAAAACTTCGGATATTCGCCGCAAAGAAGGGAAACTATGCAAGCCTACCACGATCTTCTGCGCCATATCCTCGATACCGGCACCCGCAAAAGCGACCGCACCGGCACGGGCACCATCAGCGTGTTCGGGTACCAGATGCGGTTCAACCTGCAGGAGGGTTTTCCGTTGGTGACTACCAAAAAAGTACACCTCAAAAGCGTGATCCACGAGTTGTTGTGGTTCTTGCAGGGCGACACCAATGTGCGGTATTTGCAGGAAAACGGCGTCCGGATCTGGGACGAATGGGCCAGCCCCGAGGGCGAACTCGGACCGGTGTACGGCCACCAATGGCGCTCCTGGCAATGCCCCGACGGCCGGGTGGTGGACCAGATCGCCGAAGTGGTCAAGACCCTGAAAGCCAACCCAGATAGCCGCCGCATCATCGTTTCGGCCTGGAATGTGGCCGATTTGCCCGATATGGCCCTGGCCCCCTGCCATTGTTTGTTCCAGTTTTATGTGGCGGATGGGCGCCTCTCCTGCCAGTTGTACCAGCGCAGCGCCGATGTGTTCCTGGGCGTGCCCTTCAACATCGCTTCCTATGCCCTGCTCACGCTGATGCTGGCGCAGGCCTGCGGGCTGGAGCCGGGCGATTTTGTGCACACTTTTGGCGATGTCCACATCTACCTCAACCACCTCGAACAGGTCGAACTGCAACTGTCGCGCGCGCCACGGCCCCTGCCGCAGATGCGCCTCAATCCGGCCGTCGGGGATGTGCTGGCCTTCCGGTACGAAGATTTTGAATTGCTCAACTATGCCCCCTGGCCGGCGATTAAGGCGCCGGTGGCGGTCTGAAAAATGTATAAGAAAAGTCATATTAATCCATTGAACATGCTCCACCTGCTCCGTTGCTCCGGTTTGGCGCTAAGCCTTGTGCTTGGCCTGACTGCCCATCTTTCCGCTCAAAACCCCTCGCTGTGGCAAGAACTGCCCGAAAGCCAGATCTCGGCTCCTGCCCATGCCCGGCTGATCATCCCTCAACGCTACGACACCTGGCGCCTCCAACTGGCCCAACTCAAAACCCTGCTCCAAACCGCTCCCCGCGAATTGGAGGTGGTCAAAGGTGAAACCGGCATCTGGCTGGAATTGCCGATGGCCGACGGCGAACTGCGCTGGTTTGAAGTCTGGGAATCGCCGATCATGGCGCCCGAACTCGCCGCCGAATACCCGAACATCCGCACCTATGCCGGCCGCGACGCCGACCGCCGGGGCATCACCGTTCGTTTTGATGTGACGCCGGCAGGCTTTCACGCCATGTTTCTCCTGCCCGGCGAGAGCAGCACTTTTATCGATCCCTATGCCCGGGGCAATACGAGCGATTATGTGTGTTATTCCAAAAAGGATTTTGTGAAACAAGTCGGCGCGTTCAGTTGCCAGGTCGGCGGCGAAGAACACCAGGTGTACGGCACGCCGGTATCCGATCGTTCGGCGCCCGATTGCGCCAACCTGCGGGTCTACCAGTTGGCCCTGGCCTGCACCGGCGAATACGCCAACTTTCATGGCTCCTTTGGCGCCGACAAAGCCCCGGCCCTGGCCGCCATGGTCACCTCCATGAACCGCGTCAACGGCGTGTACATCCGCGATGCCGGCGTCCGGATGGACATCATTGCCAACAACTCAAACCTCATTTTTACAGACGGCACAACCGACCCCTACACCAATGACGACGGCAGCACTATGCTCGGCCAAAACCAAACGACCTGCGACGGCATCATCGGCTCCGCCAACTACGACATCGGGCACGTGTTCAGCACCGGCGGCGGCGGCGTAGCCTACCTGGGCTGCGTCTGCAACGGCGCAATCAAGGCTGGCGGCGTCACCGGAGGCTCCAGCCCCGTGGGCGACCCCTTCGATATCGACTATGTAGCCCACGAAATGGGCCACCAATTCGGCGCCAACCACACCCAGTTCAACAACTGCAACCGTAACAACGCCACGGCAATGGAACCCGGCAGCGCCTCCACCATCATGGGCTACGCCGGCATTTGCGACCCCAACGTACAATCCAACAGCGACGATTTTTTCCACGCCATCAGCCTTCAGGAGATGGCCGCTTTCGTGGTCGGCTCCGGTAATACCTGCGCTACCCCCCAGGCTTCCGGCAACATCGTGCCGGTCGCCGCAGCCGTGGTCGACCGCACGGTGCCGTATTCCACGCCTTTTATCCTCACTGGCAGCGCCACCGACGCCAACCCCGGCACGGTGCTCACCTATTGCTGGGAACAAATGAACGGGTACAGCGTCAGCCAACCCATGCCGCCCCAATCAACCAATACCTCCGGGCCTATGTTCCGTTCCTACGACCCGGAAACCAGCGGCTCGCGGTATTTTCCCAAATTTGAGGACGCGGTCAGCGGCTTCGACGACCCTTGGGAAGAACTCCCCTCGGTAGGCCGAACCATGAATTTCCGGATGACCGTGCGCGACAACCACCCCATCAGCGGTTGTACCACCGAAAAAAACCTGGTCATCACCACCTCCGGCAGCATCGGTCCTTTTGCCGTCACGGAACCCAACGGGGGTGAATCCTACGCCGTCGGCTCCACCCAAACCGTCACCTGGAACGTAGCCGGCTCCAACAACGCGCCGGTCAGTTGCGCCACGGTAAACATCCTGCTCTCGACCGACGGTGGCCTGAATTTCAGCACCCTCGTAGCCAATACACCCAACGACGGTTCCCAAACCGTCACCTACAACGTAGCGGCTACCAGCACGGCCCGCATCCTCATCCAGGCCGTCGGCCATATTTTTTACGACGTGTCCAATGCCGATTTTTTCATCGGCGTCAGCAACAACTGCAATCAGGATTACCTTAGCATCGATGTGCCAAAAACAATTCCCAATTTGGGTTCCGCCGTTTCCACCCTCAACATGGGCGTCTCCGGCCTGATCACCGATGTGGATGTCATCAACCTCAGCGGCAACCACACCCGCGTAGGACAGTTGATAGTAAAACTCAAAAGCCCCAGCGGCACCGAACGCATCCTGTTCAGCCAGATTTGCGGCAACAACGATAATTTTAACCTCAATTTCGACGACGAAGCGGCAACTCCCTACGCCAGCATCCCCTGCCCGCCCACAACCGGCGGCAACTACAAACCCAATCAAACCCTCAGCGCCTTCGACGGCGAAGACCTGTTCGGTACCTGGACGCTCACCGTAAGCGACGTGGCAAACCCTACTTCCGGTACCCTGCTGAGTTGGGGCCTGAGTTTCTGCACAGCCCTGGCCCTGCCCGTCGAACTGACCCGTTTTGATGCCATTTTGCAAAAAAATACCGTCCGGCTCGATTGGACCGTTGCCACGGAGCAAAACAACCGGGGCTTCCAGGTAGAGCGCAGCGTCGACAATGCCCTTGATTTTCAGCCCCTTGGCTGGGTCGAGGGCCGGGGCACCGCTACCACGCCGCATACCTACGCCTTTACCGATACGGATATCCGGCCCGGCGCCCTGTACTACTACCGCCTGCGCCAGGAGGATTTTTCCGGCGAAGCCGTCTATTCGGATATCCGCGCGGTAGCCACTACCGGCGCCGGCGGCCCGCTGGGCATCTGGCCTAACCCGGCCCGGGAATCGCTGCGCCTGCTCTTGCCCGATGCTGCGTTTGAGGGAGAAACCTTGCCCGAACTACAGGTTCTGAACAGCCTGGGTGTGGTGGTGCAGCGCCAAGCGCTATCGGCGCCCGGCGAAGCCCTGCCGGTACAGGCCCTGCCGCCCGGCGTATATACCTTGCATGTGACGGCCGGTCAGCGGACCTGGAACGGCGTGTTGGTCAAAGAATAATACGGTCAGGCCTACTCAGTTGACATACGCCGACAGCCATTTGCATTCTTTGACGATCTGCTGGTAAAACGCCGTGTTTTTGTAGCGGCCCAGGCGGTCGTAGTAGTCGCGGTAGGCTTCCGGCAGCAGGGGGAGGGTTTTGCTGCCCGGCAAATAGCGGCAATCCGGGCTGCAAAACCACTGTTTTTGCCGGCAACGCGCGGCCATAAAAGTGGCTCGGGCGGCGAGTTCGGGCGTTTGCGCCTCGGCCATGGCTTTTTCAAAAAAACTGAGCGCCAGGCTGAGGTCTGTGTTTTCGCGGTTGCCGTCGGGGGAGTCGCGGAGCGGAAACACCGGCCCCTGCGGCAGCCGCAGCCAGTTGTAGCCGCTGCGATAGAAGTCGGTTACTTCCCATTCGTACCCGAAGTACGACATGTTGTAGTAGCCCAGGCCGATCAGGTAAAAATACCAGGCGCCCACCGGGTTGTTCATGGCCACGGCGGCTTTGGCTTTGAATTCAAAATCCAAAATTTTGGCCACCACCTGCTGCCGGGTCAGCAACAGGCTGTCGGTCACCGGCCGGTGCACCACATCCACAAATACTTCCTTGAACGGGCTGAAGCGCGCCATGCCGTCGCGCTGCGAGGCCGGTATCTGCCGCAACACCGACAAGGCCGCTTCCGGCTGACCAATGCTAAACAAATACGCGCCTTTGACTTCCAGCAAATGCGCTTTGATCAAATCCGGGTTGGTGTCGATCTGCATGGCGCGCTCCAGCAGGATGGGGTCCGAACTGGCGGCCAGTTGGAGCAGGTCGTCGAGCACCTCTATGTTGGGGTTGAGCATGAGGGCCGAAGGCTCGTAGGCCGCCAGCAGCGCCTTGCCCGGGTGTTTGCTCTCGGCGTAGCGGGTCGACAGGAAATCGCTCAAAAACGGCTCGAAACTGGGCATGGCCTTGAAGGTGTCGTAGCTCCGGCTTCGGAATGAGGCCTGGTCGGCGCTGGCGGAAGAGCCGTCGAGGGTCAGGATTTCGAGCAGCAGGGTCCAGATGTCCAGTTGGCGGCGCAGGATGTCGTCGTAGTCGCCGAATTTGTCCAGGCTACTGCGGGCGCGTTCGAATGTCTTTTCGGCAGCATAGCGGTCGCCG
Organism: Saprospiraceae bacterium; assembly: GCA_020846655.1. Classification (GTDB taxonomy): domain Bacteria; phylum Bacteroidota; class Bacteroidia; order Chitinophagales; family Saprospiraceae; genus M3007. The sequence goes on from JADLDL010000289.1 coordinate 10,881, forward strand.
GCCAGCAGTTCGAGGTAGCCGTACATGGCCCGCCAGAGTTTGAGGTTGCTGGTTTTTTCTTCCTGCACCACCCGGTGCACAAAATGTTGCAGGCTCAGGAGGTGTTGGGCGGCTTTTTCCCGCCGGATGGCTGCCCGGGCCAGCCCGTTTTTTTTGTCGGTTATAGGCGTGCGCAAAAAGATTTTTTCCAGTTGCTGCACATCGCTGACGAGCAGCAAATCCAGTTGCGGATTGCTCCGGTCCAGGTCATAAATGGTTTCCAGGTCCTCCACGGTGTAGGTATGGGAACTGCCGGAACGCAGCAGGTAGAGGGTAGCGCGTTCGGCATCGTCCTGGCACATCCGCAGGGTTTTTTCCCAATCCTGGTCGTTGCGCAACCGGAAACTGCGAAAAGCCTGCACGCGTTTAGAAGGGCAGTTTCTGAAAATAACCGAGTAGCGATAGGCGGCTTCCGGGATTTTCCCCAACTGCTGCAAGGCGCCGGCCAGGTGGCCAATGGTCCAATAGTACACAATACTGGGGCGCTTGCGGTCTACCTTCGGGATCAGGTAGTTATACAAATCCACGGTTTGCTGCCACTGCCGGGCATAGTGGGCCAGCCGCACGATTTGGTAGGTGTAGCGCAGGCGAAAAAAATGCGAGCGGGTTTGCAAAAAGCGGCCTTTCCCTTCCTCAATGAGTTGCTGCATCGTCTCCTGGTCGGTGGAGGGCAGTTGCCAGCCGTCGCCCTGGGCGGTCACGTAGGGTTCGCATTTTTTGGCAAACATCAGGTAGTCGATGGCTTCGGTGCAGCCGTTGAGGGCCAGCACTTCGGCAAAACTATTGCCCGACAGGGTGAAAGGCAGCAGCGCGGTGCCTTTGCCCTGTTCCAGCGCAGCGTCGCGCAGCCCGATCAGGTCGTCGATGCTGCTTCGGTACACCACATATTCCACGTCTTTCAGCGGCGCCAGTCCGCAAAAGCGTTCCTTCCACTCCTGGAGGTTATCGTCGACCTGGATGTTTTTATTAAAATAGGTTTGCTCGTAGTAGTCCTGCCAGCGCACAAAAAAAGGTGCGTAGGCCGAGTTTTTGTTGATAATATCGGGCAGCAGAAAGGAGTAGCCGGTAAACGGCCGGGCTGTGGGATCGCAGCTGCCTACGGGTCGTTCGGGCGGCGTCGCCGGAAAAAAAGCCATAAAAATCAGAAGCGCCGGCCAGGACCAGGCGCCCCAACGGCGCCGGCGGGGCGCTGCTGCGCCGCTTACTGCTTGTGTTGTATTGTTTCCCATGCGCGTTTCAACCAAATTGCCGGATAGTGGTGTACAGTAGCGCTGTCGAGGTGAAAAAAAGCCACCGCTGCATCGGTCGCCAACGGAAGGCCGGCGGCCAGTTGGGCCGCTTCCCGGAGGCTGGCCGAGTCGATACGTTCCACCCGGATCAGGTCGCCCGGGCGAAGATAGTGTCCGCCAAGGAAAGTGCTTTTCCGAATACCAAAACGGAAGGCCATTTTGTTGTCCTGCGGCCGTCCGCTGGGCCAGCCATCGGGAGTCACGGGTTCGAAGCGGCTGGTGTCGGCAAAGGCCGGCAGATCGGGTTCGGGAATGATTTTCCAGAGTTCGTCGTCGCGGTACACCAAGGCCCAGGCAAACAAGGGCAGGGCCACATCGAGGGGCAGGGGATAGCGGTCGGGAGCACCCTGGAGGTATTTTTGAGCGGCAGCCGTTTCGAAAATCGAATTGTTTTCCGCCCAGTCGTCGATGTCGCCGGTGTTGTAGAGCATGAGCATGCCGCGGTCGGTGGGTGGCACACCGGTTTGGTTCGGAAATTTGTACTGGTGCAGCCGGATGGTGGCGCTCAGGGTGGTGTTTTTGGGCAGAAGCGGGCGTATTTTGTTTAAAAAAGAAAAATAGGCGGCGCGGGTGCTGCCCGTCCAATCGCAGTCGAACTGGATTTCAAAGGCGGCGTCGGCGGGCCAAAACGGCCGGCCGATCCGAAGCAGGGCCTCCGCTGTTTTTTGCGCCAGCGCATCGGTTTGCGCAGCGGAAATGTTTTTAAACACCTCGTTGGTGAGAAAGGCACAGCCCACGATCCGTTTGCCCATCCAGCCGTTTGCCGCGCCCACGCGCAGGAGGGAATAGGGGCGGATATCGCCGCTGGCGGGGTCTTTACCGATGTCCAGCAGTTTTACAAACAAGGTTTGGCAGCCGGTGCTGTCCAGCAAAGCGGTCTCTGTGGCGCTGAGATCGAGTTGGGTTTGCCAATGATAGAATGCAGGCCGTAGTTGGCGGGCTTTGGAGCGGCAGCCCGGGCTGCCAGCGGCCAGCAGCAGGAGTCCGGCGATCAAGGGCCAAGTCCAGGAGGGCTGTCGCCGGGCTCTTAAAAAATCGGTATTGCGCATGGGGTATTGACATTCAAAACATTGAAAATTATAAGAGTTATGTAACTGATTGCCGCCAGACCTCGGAGAGGTCCAACGTTTGTAGCAACGTAGTACAGCGTGTTTTGTAGAGCGAGAAGAGCCGCGAAAATTATTTTGAGCGGCTCTTCTCGCCGCAAAACTCATGATGCGCATATTGCTACAAACGTTGGACCTCTCCGAGGTCTGGCGGCAATCAGTTATATAACTCTATACTGTTCAATGACGAATGGCGGCGAGATAATCTCGCGGCCTGGCGTTGTAAGGTATTGCGGCTAAACATGCCGCAAGATCGTTACGGAATGGCAAAAAGGAAATTCCAGTTTTTGTCGTACACCAGGATGTGCCGCTGGTCGTTGGCGGTAACGCCGATCACGAAGCGGTCGCCACGGCGGCAGAGGCGTTTGATTTCGGCGCCGGGGATCCGGTTTTCAATCTCAGCCACTACGTTGGCTGGAATTTGGTCGATGGCGTCGGTGGAACAGGCGCGGCAGTCGACCCAGTGCTGGCTGTCAACCTCGAACACACCGTCGGCGCTGAACACGAGCAGGATCTGGCCGCTCAGCAGCACAATCACCTTGGGGCCCTGGCGTTTGGCGCGTAGGATATCGGCGTCGGGGTAGTGGGTTTCGATGTACTGCACGATGGCGGGGCGCAGTGAGTCGACGGGGATGGGCCGACCACCCATCAGCCGGCCGCAGGGGCCCAGGCGCTCGTTCAGCCGGTGCGTCAGGGCGCGGCGGCCGAGGTTGAAGTAGGCGTGTTCTTCGGTCGCCAACTGGATGTCGTAGCCTTTGCCTTCGGCAAAATACGCGGCATCGATGTAGGTGTCGAAATGGTTTTCGTCGAGGTAGTTCAGGACCTCGGCCGGGAGCGTGGAGGGGTCAATCTCCTGCTTGCTGCGGTCGTCGGCGATAGCGGTGGCGAGGGCCTCGTCTTCGAGTTGCTGGAAATCGACGACACTTTCCTTTTTGCAGGCGGCCATCCCGAGCGCCAGGATCAGGCTGAAAAATGCGATTTTTTTCATGATGGTACTGTTTAATTTATTTGTTCAAAGTGTTGTTTCTGAAAAGGTTAGAACTGCCAGGCCAAGCCGGCTGTGATCCCGCCCGAACGGGTCAGGGAGCGGAATGGCCCCCGGCGGTAGATGGAACTGAGGCCGTACCGGAATTCCGGCGCGAGGGCAATGGAGGCGCGCGGGCTCAGGCGGTATTGCAGGCCGGCGCCCAGGCGGGCATCCCAGAACAGGGGCGACAAGCCGTTGGCGCGGCCCTGGAGGCGCACCTGGATGTTGCGGATGCCGGGGCGGTTGGCCCGGGCAGCCTGCACCTGCACCTGATAGCCGGCTTCCAGGTGCAGGCCGATGCCGGCGCTCAGGCTCCATTGCCAGCGCCCGCTGTGTTGCACACGCCGGAGTAACAGCGGAATACTCCAGTAATTGACCTGCTCGTCGGTGCGCAGGCTGAGGGCCACGGCAGCCTGGTCGTCGATGGGTCGGTTGGGCTCGCGGCTCAGGTCCATGCGCAGGTCGACTTGCCCGAAACTGGTTTCCAGTTTTTCTTCGTCGGAGTTTCGATAGGCAAAATTTTGGTTGTCAAACTGTTCGGTATTTGTCCGGTACCTGAAATTCAGCACCCGTTCGGCTTGCAGGCGAATGGCCGTGCGTTGCAGACCGGTTTCGATAGCCCAATGGGGCTGTACCTGCCAGCCGGCGCAGAGGCCCACTTCGCGGACCCAGGCGCCCGATTCCCGGCCCTTGGGCTTGGCATTGCCGGGGCCCTGGAGCGAGCGGGTGGTGAAGCGCAGCCCGGCAGTAGCGGCCACATACAGCCGGTTGGGCTGGGGGAGGGGCCGGATCGGGGCGTTTCCGCTTGGTGGCAAGGGGGGGCTTGCCGGGGCAGGGCCCGCGAGGGGCGGCCAGTGGCCGGGCAAGGTCTGGAGCGCTGGCGCATGGAGGCCTGCGCTGGCGGGGCGGGGGCCGTCGGTGAGCACGGTGTTTTCCGGCGCCAGGCCTGGCAAGGGCGCCGGAACGATGGGATCGGCGCTTGCAGCAGCTTCGGCCTGGAGTGGCTGGAGGCTTGACTTCGGGCCCGTGTTTTGGGACGCGGGATCTGGTTGGCGGCTGGCGATCTGGTTTTGAACTCGGGTTGCTGCGGTGCTGGGGTTTTTAATTTTGCTGTCGGCAGCGGCCGGGAGCAGGCGACCTGCCGGTGGCAAGGCGGCTCCTGTGGCCTTCAGCCGGCTGAGTTGTTCGGCTTGGACTGCCGGCTGTTTGGGATTGGGCGCGGCAGCCGGACGTTCCGGGACAGCCATTGGCGGCGCCAGGTGTTTGGCAGCCGGTGTCAGGCTATCGCCCAACCAAAGCCCTGTGCCGGCCAACCCAGCGAGGAAAAACAGCCAAAACAGGAACCTGCGCCGCCGTTTTCGGCGTTGGTCCAGGCCGGCGCGCACGCCTGCCCACACGGTCCCGGAGGGCGTGTCCCAACCATCGGGTGCCGGCTGGTCCGTACCCGGGTCGGCATGTTGGCGAAGCCACTGGTCTAGTTCGTTGCGCATTTTTTTTGTGTTTCGTGTTTCGTGTTTCGTGTTTCGTGGTGCGTGTTTCGTGGTGCGTGTTTCGTGGTGCGTGTTTCGTGGTGCGGTATGCTCTTATCTCTCATCTCGCATCTCTAACTTTCGTTGGGAGAGCAGTTGTTTCAGCATAGCGCGGGCTTTGCTGAGTTGGCTGCGGGAGGTGCCGATATTGATGCCGAGCAAGCCGGCGATTTCTTCGTGGCTATAGCCTTCGAGGGCGAAAAGGTTCAGCACGGTACGGTATCCTGGGGGGAGTTGTTGGAGCAGTTGGGTGACCAGGCGGTGGTCGTCGTTGGGGAACAGGGCTGGGGGTTCGTCGGGTTCTACGGTGAGGGTATCGTCGAGGTCTTCGAAGGTGCCGAAAGCCCGTCGTTGGCGGAGCCAGCGGAGAGCCGAGCGGACGATCACGCGGCGCACCCAACCTTCGAGGCTGCCTTCGCCCCGGTAGCCCGACAGATCGGCGAACACGCGCAAAAACCCTTCCTGCAGCATGTCTTCGGCTTCCTGCCGGTTGGCGGCGTAGCGCAGGCACACCCGAAACATCGGTACGTTGAACCGCCGGTACAAGGCTTCTTCGCAGCGCGCATCGCCGCGCTGCGCCCCTTGTAGCAATTGGATGTCGGTGGGTTCAATCATGAATTTCAAGTGTCTGCTGCTTGATTCCGGCGGCGGTGGTTGTGTATAGGAAGGGACACGGTTTTGCCAAACGTTGCCTGCCGCTTATTTTTTTTTCAAAAAAAGAAAAAATAAACGTCAATTTGCTGAAGCCCTGCACGGACTGATCCCCAATTGCGGCCCCAAGGCCTGTTTCGGGTGGTTTGGAACGCTGCGGATTTGTTCCGGCGCCCGTTTCCAATTTCATTTGTTTTTGCACCTGCTGTCATGTCCAAACAACTCTATCTGTCAGCCCTGCTCATTGCGGGCCTTTATTCCCTGAGCGCCCAAACAGCCTGGTACCTCGAAAAAGTGGATTCAAATTTATGGAAGAAGATTCAAAGCGGGGCAAGCGCCGAGTTTTTGGTCATCCTGAGCGAACAGGCCGATGTGCGCGGCGCCGAACGGTTTCGGAAAAAAGAGGACAAAGGCCGGTACGTGTATGAAACCCTGCTTGCCACCGCCGAACGCAGCCAAACACCCGTGCGGGAGCGGCTCCGCCAGGCCGGCGCTCCGGTCCAGTCGTTCTGGATCATCAACAGTATCTGGTCGGCAGGCCGCTTCGAACTCGTACTCGAACTGGCAGACATGCCCGAAGTCGCCCGGGTGGAAGACAACCCTACCTGGCACCTCAGCCGCCCACCGGAGGCGGATCTGGAGCCGCCGGTGCCCGACCGCACCTTCACCGCAGGCTCCTGGGGGCTCACCCAAATCAATGCCGACGACGTCTGGAACCTGGGCTATACCGGCGCCGGCGTGGTGGTGGGCGGACAGGATACCGGCTACGAATGGGAACACCCTGCCCTAAAAGACAAATACCGAGGCTGGGACGGCACCGCCGTAGACCACAACTACAGTTGGCACGACGCCATCCATGCCATTATTGGGACCGGCAGCAATTCCTGCGGCCTCAACCTGATGGCTCCCTGCGACGATAATTTTCACGGCACACATACCATGGGCACGATGGTGGGCAGCACCAGCAGCAACTACGCCGTGGGCGTAGCGCCCGATGCCCAGTGGATCGGCTGCCGCAACATGGAAGAAGGCGACGGCACGCCCGCCACCTACATCGAGTGTTTCCAGTGGCTGGCCGCACCCACCAACCTGAACAATGCCAATGCCAACCCCGCGCTGGCACCGCATGTGATCAACAACTCCTGGGGCTGCCCGCCCTCGGAAGGCTGCAACAGTTCCAACTTTGCCACCATGGAGACGGTGATTACCAACGTGCAAGCCTCGGGCATCCTGGTCGTTACCTCAGCCGGCAATACGGGCCCGGGCTGCTCCACGGTGAGCGACCCGCCTTCGATCTACAGCGTGAGTTTTGCCGTAGGCGCTACCAATTCCAGCGACGGTATTTCCAACTTTAGCAGCCGGGGGCCGATTACGGTGTATGGCCCGGCCAACCTGAAAAAACCCAACGTCAGCGCGCCCGGTGAAGGCATCTATTCCACATATGGTTCTGATAATAATTCCGGCACCTATGGGTTCACTACCCTGAACGGTACCAGTATGGCCGGCCCCCATGTGGCGGGCCTGGCGGCCCTGGTCATGTCGGCCCGGCCCGATCTGATCGGTCAGGTCGGGGCACTCAAAACCCTGATCCAAACCACCTGTACTCCGCGTTATGCCACAGCACCGTTTTGCGGTGGCGACAACAATTCAACCTTGCCCAACAACGTCTACGGCTACGGCCGGGTGGATGCCCTGGCGGCCGTCAATGCAGCCCTGGCTCTGCCGGTCGAACTGCTGTCGTTCAGCGTTGAAGCCCAAGGCCAAACCGCCCTGCTCCATTGGGCCACCGCCACCGAAACCAATTGCGCCTGGTTTGAAATCCAGCAGAGCACCGACGCGGTGCATTGGACCAGCCTCGGCAAAGTGGCCTGTTCGGCACTCAGCCACAGCCTGACCCACTACGACTATACTGATGCCGCACCGGCCCCAGGTCTGAATTACTACCGGCTCAAACAAATTGATCTTTCCGGCTCGTATATGTTCAGTTCGATCGTTTCCCTGCGGTTTGGTGCTGCCGGCGTTCAACTGCGCGTAGCCGCCCACACCCAGCGGGGCGAAGCATTTTTTGAGGTGCTGGGCGCCGCTTCCGGCGAAACCTGGCGGCTTGCGGTGATCGCTGCCGATGGCCGCGAACTGCTCTCTACCGATATCGAAACCATGCGCACCCTGGCCTTTCCCGATTTGCCGCACGGCGTCTATCCTGTGCTCCTGCGCGACGAACGGGGCAAGGTGGTGGCCAGCGGCAAAATGGTGTGGTAGCCAACAGGCGCCTGTAGTATTTAAAATTTCGGCCAAAACCGGGGCACGCGGCGCTGGTATTCGGCGTAGTCCGGGTATTTCTCCGAAGAAATTTTCTCGCTGAAATCCGAACTGCCGAGAAACAACAGCAGCAGCAAAATGCCGCCGGTCAGCGACCAGTTGAGCCAACGGCCGGTGGCGGCTACACTGAACAGGTAAAAACTCAGCCAAATGGCTTGTTCGGCGGCGTAGTTGGGGTGGCGGACCCGACCCCAAAGCCCGCTGCTGCAAAACCCCCGCGCATAGGGTTCGCCCAACGCCTCACCCGCCCGGCGGCGGCGGTATTTTTCTGTTTGAAAATTCCACTGTTGCTGGTCAGCCACGGTTTCGAGCACAATAAAGCCGAGCATCAGGGCTGCGGCGAGCCAGTCCAGCGCGTTCAACGGCCGGGCTTGCCCCTGCCAGGCGACGATGATGGGCAGGGTAAACAACAGGATCAGCGTGTTTTGATACAGGGAAATAAAAAACAAATTGAAGGCCGCCCAGGACAAACGCCGGCGCATCCAGGGGTTTTGCTCCCGCAAAACGGCCCAGCGGTAATCCTCCTCGCCGCGCCAGGGAATCCAGTGGTAGCCGCCCCGCCGGCTGAAATTGTAGGTCAGGCGCAGCCCCCAAAGACTAACCAGCACCGCCATCAGCGTACAGCGCGCATCAAAACCGGCCTGCGCCGCCACATACCAACTGTAGCCAATGGGCAGGAGGCTCCAGAGTTTGTCGACCTGGCTGTAGTTGCGCGTGATTTCACTGACAACAAAACAAGTGAGCGCCACGGTGACCATAGCCGTAAATAAACTCCGGACAGTGGTCCATTGCGCGGGGCTCAGCGGAGCGTCGTAGTAGAACGCCACGACCGGCAGCGCCACGAGGGTAGCAATAAGAATCAGGATGGTGCGAAGCATGACGGGTTTTTATGGGCAAAAATACATTTCCCCGGCACTTTCCGGCTTGGTTTGTGGCCAGGCCCCTGGCGGGCATCAAAACACCCGGCTCAGCACAGCCTCCTTGTAGTTGGCCCCGATAGGCAGCCGTTCGGCGCCCACCTGTACAAAATTGCCGTCGAGGGCGTCGATTTTAGGAATGGAGACCATGTACGATTTGTGGATCCGGATAAAACGCTCCGGCGGCAGGCTGTCTTCCAGGCTTTTCAGCGAGTTCAAGGACAAGATCCGACCCTGTGGCGTATGAAAGGCCACGTACTCGCGCATGCTCTGGATGTAGAGAATATCGTCAAATTTCAGGCGGTGCACCTTGTGGTCGGCTTTGACCAGCACGTACTCTTTGCCCGGCGCGGCCCCATCGGCGGCGGCGGGGGCACCGGCCGTGCGGGCCTGCACCAGGGCGATGGCTTTGTTTACCGCCAGTAAAAAACGCTCGAAGGGGAAGGGTTTGAGCAGGTAGTCCGTCACGTCGAGGGCGTAGCCGTCGAGGGCATATTCGGAGTAGGCGGTGGTGAAGATCACGACCGGTTTGTGGGTCAGGGTGCGCAGGAATTCGATGCCGGTGAGCTCAGGCATCTGGATGTCGAGAAACAGCAGGTCGATGTGTTGCTGCTGGAGCAGGGCCATGGCCTCCAGGGGATTGGCGCAAGCGGCCACGAGTTCGAGTTGAGGGAGCCGGCCGATGTAGTTTTGGAGCAGGGCGCGCGCCAGTTCTTCGTCGTCGACCACCAGGCAACGGATGGGTTTCATGCCAGTTCGATGGTTAGGGTGACGGAAAATTGCTCCGGGCCGGCTTCGATGTTCAGGTCGTGGCGGCCGGGGTAGAGCAGTTCCAGTTGGCGGCGCACGTTGTGCAGGCCGATGCCGCCGGCCTGGTCTTTGGTGTAGCCGGCGCCGGGCTGGCTGTTTTTTACCTGAAATACCAGTTGCTCGGCCGAGGTGTGCAGGTGAATCCGAATCCAGCCTTTGGCCAGGTCTTCTATTTTGCTGTGTTTGAACGCATTTTCAACAAATGGAATCAGCAACATGGGCGCAATGGGGAGGCGGGGCCGGCTTTCGTCGAGGTCCACCTCCACGTTGAGGCCCCTGCTGTCTTTGAGCAGGTGCAGATCTATGAAATTCCGCAGGTATTCGATTTCCTGGCCCAGCAGTACCCGGTCGTTTTTGCATTCGTAGAGCATGTAGCGGAGCATGCCGGAGAGTTTGATGAGGTTGTCGGGCGCCTGGTCGGATTTGATGACGGTGAGGGCGTAAATATTGTTCAGGGCGTTGAACAGGAAATGGGGGTTGATTTGTGATTTCAGGAACTTCAGTTCGGCTTCCAGTTTTTCATTGCGCAACTCGGTGGCTTCCTGTTCCTTGCGGTTGGCAAAGGCGGTCACCTGGAACAAGGCGCTGCCGATCAGGGCGGTAAAAAACGGCATGGCCATACCAATGTACCGCATGCTGCGCCAGCCGGGGTTGTTGTGTCCGCCCGGTTTGTTGCCGGCGCCCGGTGGGCGGTTGAAATATTCGGCCCAGGGGGCGGCATCCCAGTCGAGCAGGAGGGTGACGGCCACCACCAGCAGCAAGCCGGCGAGTATGTAGAGCCCTTGTTTTTTGTTAAAATAAAAACGGGGCAGGAGAATTTCCATGTTCAAGCCAACCACCAGGGCAATGCCAGCCAGCACCACGGCGCTGCGCACGGCGAGGCGCTCGGGGTTGTCCCAACTGCCTTGCAGGATACTGGGCACCAGTACCCAAAGGGCGCCCCAGAACAGAATTTGCAATCCGGTGTTTCGTCGTGGTACCAACATGCTGGCAAAGGTGCTCAATAGCCGTCAGCCGCCCAATTTTTCTCCATCAACCCCGCGTTTTTCTCATCGAAATGCCCGCTTTGCCCTACCAAGGTCGGACAGACCGGTTCATAGAGGTTTCAGGGGCGTTCATTGAATAATTTTGAACCCCCGTTGCGCCCACCCCACCTTTGTCCCGGAAATCACACCCCCGATACCTCGTTTTCCACCATTTAAACACTCCAACACACATGCGTACTTTCGTAAAAATGACCGCAGCCGCGTTGTTGCTCCTGACCGCCGCAGCCCTCCAGGCCCAACCGGGCGGAGGCCCCGGCCGGATGAGCCCCGAGCAACGCGCCGAGCAACAAACCACCAACATGACGGAGCAATTGTCGCTCTCCGAAGCCCAGAGCTCCAAAGTGGGCGAAATCAACCTCAAATACGCCCAAAAAATGAAGGAACTTCGTGCTTCCGCCGACGGCGACCGCGACGCTATGCGCGCGGCGATGGGTACCATCCGCCAGGAACAGGACGCTGAACTACAAACGGTGCTCACGCAAGACCAGTGGAAAAAATGGGACGCCTACCGCCAGGAACAACGCGCCAACTTGGGCGGCGGCAACCCGCCACCGCCACCTGCCGATGCGCCACCGCCGTCCGATTCGGGTAAAAAATCCAAAAAGAAAAAAGGACAAACCACGAAGGAGGAGAAAATGTAAAAGTCAAAATGTAAGATGTAAAATGTAAAAGGGTGGGTACGGCGTATGGTGTGGGTTGTGGCTTTTCGCCACCGGACTTGTGCTGCCGCCGCCCCTTTTCTACATTTTACATCTTAATTCTATTTGACGCAATGCCTTGTGGCGCAAAGCCACAACCCACGCCATGCGCCGTACCCACCCTTTTACATCTTGACTTTTACATTTTACATTTTACATTTCCTCCCGCCTTCTGTCATGAAATATTTCGCGTTTTTCGTTTTGTTGTGCACTGCCCCGATGCTCGGCGCCCAGACCTTCTCCATCAGCGGCCGGGTGCTCGATGCCAGCCAGCAGGGGCTCCCGGGGGCTACTGTTTCGCTGCAATACCCTTGGGGAGATCCTGTGAAAAATGCCAGTACGGACCCCGAGGGCCGCTTTGAGTTCAAAGGCGTTGGAAAAGGCGGCTACAAAATAGTCGTGACGGCGATGGGCTTCAAGCGCCTGCTGCAAGAAGTCACGCTTTCCAACGCCGATGCCCAGGTGGGCAACCTGCTGCTGGAAGAAGATGCGGTGTTGCTGAACGGCGTCGACATCAAAAGTACTGTACCCACTGCCCAGCAAAAAGGCGATACGATCGAATTCAACTCGGCGGCCTTCAAAGTGATGAAAGACGCCAACGCCGATGAATTGATTGAAAAATTGCCTTCTGTGACGAATGAAAACGGCACGCTTAAGGCCCAGGGCGAAAACATAGGCCAGGTACTGGTGGATGGCAAGCCTTTTTTTGGCAATGATCCCACCGCTGCGCTCAAAAGTCTGCCGGCTGAAGTGATCGACAAAATCCAAATCTTCGACCAGCAAAGCGAACAGGCGCAGTTTACCGGCTTCAACGACGGCAACACCACCAAAACGATCAACATCGTGACCAAAACCGGGATGCGCAACGGCCAGTTCGGCAAGGTGTATGCCGGCTATGGCTACGAAGACAAATACCAGGCCGGCGGCAATTTCAATTTCTTCGACGGCGACCGCCGCATCTCGCTGATCGGCATGAGCAACAACATCAACGTCCAAAACTTCTCTTCCGACGATATCCTGGGCGTCATGGGCTCTTCGGGCGGCGGTGGCAACCGCCCACGCGGCGGCGGCGGAATGGGCGGTGGCGGCACGCGCCCGCCCGGCGGCGGCGGTGGTGGCGAATTTTTAGTGCGGCCGCAAGGCGGCATTGCCACCACCCACGCCCTCGGACTCAATTATTCCGACAAATGGGGCGCCAAACTGGACGTCAGCGCCAGTTATTTTTTTAACAACAGCCAAAGCGACGCCGAAAAAGCCACTTACCGGCAATACCTGAACAACGGCGAGCCGGCGCAGTTTTATGCCGAAAATAGCCTCACGCAAAGCGACAACCTCAACCACCGCCTCAATGCCCGCCTGGAGTTCAAACCCGACAGCATGAACTCCTTCCTGCTGCGGCCCCGCCTCACCATCCAGCAAAACGAAGGCCTGTCCAGCACCCTGGGCCAAACCACCCGCAACAGCCTCCTGCTCAGCGAAACCAACAATGCCTTTGGCAGCGACCTGGATGGCGTCAATTTCAGCAATACCCTGCTGTGGCGCCACAAATTCAACAAAAAAGGCCGCACCCTGTCGGCGGACCTCTCCTCGGGCTACGCCCCGAAAAAAGGCAGCAGCACGCTTCAGTCAATCGACCAATATTTCAGCGGACAAGCCGTGGTCGACAGCCTCGACCAGCGCTCCAACCTGGACCTCCGCAGTTGGAATGCCGCCGGCAACCTCGAATGGACCGAGCCCCTGGGCGAGTTCAGCCAACTCCTGCTCAACTACCGCGCCAGCTACCAGCAGGAGGCTTCCGACAAACTAACCTACGATTTTTTTGCCCCCGACCAGGGCTACACCTTGCTCAACGACCCGCTGAGCAACGTGTTTTCCAACGACTACGTCACCCAACAGGCCGGCGCCGGCTATAATTTCGCCAAAGGCCGCGACCTGAATTTCAACCTGCGCGCCAACCTCCAGTGGGCAGAATTGCAAAATGAAAAAACCTACCCGACGGCCAGCCAATTCGGCCAGCGCTTTTTCAATGTGCTGCCCTCGGCCATGCTGCGCTACAGCCTCGACAAACAACGCAACATCCGGATCTTTTACCGCAGCAGCACCCAGTTGCCCACGGTCGAACAACTCCAGGACGTGCTCAACAACAGCAACCCCCTGCAACTCACCGTGGGCAACGCCAACCTGAAACAATCGTTCCAGCAAAACCTCTTCCTGCGCTACCAGGCCAACAACCCGGAAACCTCCTCCACCCTGTTTGCGATGGCCGGCGCCGGCTTTACCAACGACTACATCGGCAACGCCACCTACCTGGCCGACAGCGACAACCCCATTTTCCAGCAATACAACGTAGCGCGCGGCGCCCAAATCAGCCGCCCTACCAACCTCGACGGCTCCTGGAACCTGCGTTCCTACCTGGCCTACGGCCGCCCGGTGAAATGGATCAAAACCAACGCCAACCTCGACCTGGGCTACAACTACACCCGCAGCCCCGGCCTGCTGAACGACGTGCTCAACTACGCCGGCACCCATACCGTATCGCTCGGGCTCACGTTGGCCAGCAACATCAGCGAAAAAGTGGATTTTACCATCTCCGCCCGGCCCAGTTGGAACAAGGTGAACAACACCCTCCAAAGCGGCGCCAATACGGAGTACCTGAGCCAAAGTTCGCGGCTCCGCTTCAACTGGATAATCGTGGAAGGCTTCGTGCTGCGCACCGACCTCACGCACACGCTGTATTCCGGTTTGTCCGACGATTTCAACCAAAACTATTGGCTCTGGAACCTGGCCATCGGCAAAAAAATCTTCAAAAACGAGCGCGGCGAAATCGCACTGGCTGTCAACGACCTGCTCAACCAAAACCGGAACATCCAGCGCAGCATCACGGAAGCCTACACGGAAGACGTGCAAACCAACGCCCTGCGGCAGTTTGTGATGCTCTCGTTTACGTACAATTTGCGGAATTTCAACTCAGGAAAACAGGCGACCAAACGCCCGGCCGAGCCGGGACAGGACTGGGGGCCGCCGCCGTTCATGCGGCAATGACCAGGGAGGCCGACTCAGAAGTACCTGAACATTGGGTATTGAACAATGGGCATTGAACATTTCAATTTTAAAATTTGAAAATGTTCAATGCCCAATTTGCAATGCCCAATGTTCAGGCAGGTAACGAGTCAGGCTGCTTACAGCCAGCCCAGGAAGGGTTCTTCCAGGATATTTTTCAATTCTTTCAGGAAACGCGCGGCATCGGCGCCGTTGATCACGCGGTGGTCCCAGCCGATGGTCATGGGCATCATGAGCCGCGGTTCAAATTCCTTGCCGTTCCAATGTGGTTCGTAGTTGGCGGCGGTGATGCTCAGGATCGCCACCTGCGGCCAGTTGACGATAGAAATCATGTTGGTACCGCCGATGCCGCCGATATTGGAAATGCTGAACGTACCGCCATCGAGGTCCTCCGGTTTGTTTTTGCCGTCGCGGGTGCGCACACTGAGTTCGCTGAGTTCAATCGAAATTTCGGTGAGGCTCTTCTGGTCGGCGTTGCGAATGACCGGCACGAGCAGGCCGCGCGGCGTATCGACGGCGATGCCGATGTTGTAGTATTTTTTGAAAATCACCTCGCGTTTTTCCGGGTCGTAACTGGCGTTGAACTGCGGCATTTTGCGCAGCATGGAGGTGATGGCTTTGGTCAGGATAGCGGTGGTGGTGAGGGCGCCGCCGGCGGCTTTCACCTGGTCTTTGTATTGCTGCCGCAGTTGTTCCAACCGGGTGATGTCGGCTTTTTCCGAGATCCAGGCGTGTGGAATGGCGTTGAAGGCGTACACCATGTTGTCGGCCGTGATGATGCCGATGCGGCTTTGCGCCTGGCGGTCTACGGGACCATATTTTTCAAAATTGGGCAGCGGTTTGTGGGCCGGAGCAGCGCCCGGGGCGCTGGTGCTGGCGCCGCCGCCGGTGTCGATCTTGTGTTTGACAAAATCCACCACGTCTTTGTATGAAATCCGGCCGGCGCCTTCCTGTGCCCGCACGTCGGACAGGCTGACGCCGAGTTCTTTGGCGCGTTTGCGGGCCAACGGGCTCACCCGCAGGCTTCCGTTGGACGAGGGAGCGGCACTCACAGCCGGTGCCACAGCAGCGGGCGCTTCTGCCACAGGTGGCGGAGCGGGGGCGGCTACCGCGGCGGGAGCCGGAGCACTGGGCGCTGCTGCCGGAGCGGCGCCGCTGGCCTTGAGCCGCAAGATGGGCGTACCCTCGGTGACGTCGTCGCCTTTTTTGACGAGGATTTGCTCCACCACACCGTCGGTATCGACGGGCATTTCGGCGTCTACTTTGTCGGTGCCCACCACCACCACGATCTGGTCTTTGCTGACCGTATCGCCGGGTTGAACGAGAATTTCTGTGATTTTACCACTTACACCATCGCCAAGCGACGGCAAATTATAATCGTGTGTCATACGGATAGGTATTCGTGCGGCAGCGTTGGCGCGGTATCCTTTTTAAAAATACAAAAGAGCAATCGGGATCAAATTGTTCATCTGGCGGCAAATATGAGGCAAGTTTGCCGGAATACAAACGCCACTTTTCAGTGGACGACCAATCGGCCGCTGAAATTTCCCCATTTTACCCAATACAGACCACCCGGCAGCGCCGGCAAATCCAGTTCCCAATCATTTTTGCCAACGGCAGCAGGCTCTACGCTCCATTGCAAGCGCCCCTGGGCATCGTACAGGCACAGCGCGCTTTCCGGCGCCGGCTGCGCCGCCGACCAATGCAGCCGCAGTCGCCCGGATGCCGGGTTGGGAAACAACTGCAAACCCATCTCCACCGGCTCAAACACCGGTGTGTTGCCACTGAGCAAGCCTTTTTTCAGGCCGGCGCCAAACGAACTTACCCAGATTTCCTTCGACTGGTAGGGATTGAAAAACACGCGCATCGGCTGCCGGAACCCATAGGATTCCACCCGGCTAAACACCGGGTTGGCTTGTTGCGCATTGCCGGTGTACCAAAGGCCATCGGTTTCGGTGGTGAAATACAGGGCATTGGGGTTGTCGGGCGATACCGTGGCGCTGTTCACCCGGTAGGCGTCACTGATCTGCTGCCAACTTTGGCCGCGGTTGGTCGTGCGGTACAGCCCGCCCGTGCCGGCCGGTACATTGGCCCAGCCGGAAAACACGCTCACATACCAGGTGTTTTGCCCCGCATCGTGCGGATCAACGATGAGGTCTTTGGTCCACCACTGCATGTTGGGGTGCGAAAGATCCTGCCAATGCGCGCCCTGGTCGCTGCTGGCGAATACGCCGGCGCTCTTGGTGAAGCCCTGCCCGGTCCGCCGGCCGGAATAGGTACAGAGCAGGGTGCCGTCGTTCAGCACCAGGATATTGAAGGGGTGCCCTTCCGTACGGGGCGGCTTGGCGCACAAGGTCCAGGTACTGGCCGCGCCGGCGTTCAGGTTTTCTGTTTTGAAAATACCGCCCTGGGTACTGTGGGCTACGGCGGCGTACATCCGCTTGGGCTCCGTGGGGTCGGTGGCAATCCAGACGACCGGGTGCTGAAAATCGTGCAGGAGGCTGAAATTCTGGCCGTTGTCTGTCGACACGGATACGGCGCCGCTGCCGTTGTCGATGTTCGTATCGGTCAGGTAGGTGCTTTGGTACAGGTCGTGCACGGTGGAGGTGGCGGCATACACCTTGCCGTCGCTGTGTGGCAGGATTCGGTACGTACTGTTGTGGCTGATGCCGGGGATAAAGCGCCAGGATGCGCCGGCGTCCTGGCTTTGGATGCCGCGAATATCGGAATAGGCGCCCAGCAGGTGTTGGGCGTCCAGCCAGCAAACTTGCCAGCAGGACGTGTTTTCCAGGCCGTTGCTCAGGTAGTATTTGCCCTTGGGCGTAGGCTGGTTTTCGGGGTGTTGGCTGCCAGGAGCCACGTACAGTTGTTTCCAATGGCCGCCGCCGTCGGCGCTCAGGTGCGCCATGCCGTAGCCCGTAAACACCAGGGTGCCGGCGTCGTTGGGGCATACCTGGAAGCCCAGGGCCACTTCGTCGTAACTCCACTGGCGGTCGCCCTGGTAGCCCATCCAGCCGGTCAGGATATTTTGGTTTTGGTTGCTGAGCAATACGGGATTCCATTGTTGTCCGGCGTTGACGGACTTGAGAATCAGGGGGTTGGAGTTTTCGTCGCTGCCAGCGAGGTACACCGTTTGGATGTTGTTTTCGGCCATGCCGATGTAAAAAGGAAATTGTCCGCTCAGGTCCAGGCCGGTGTGGGCCGCTTGCCAGAGGCCCGAAGCGTCGTCCATGCGGTAGACCCCGCCGGCGAAACCCCAGTAGTCCCAGGCTTCGATGCCGGCATAGACGTCGGCTGCCGTCAGGCAGAAAAAGCGGAGCGCATTGCCGCTCCGGGCGCCGGCAAAGGAAGCGATGTGTTGTCCGGCGGGGATGCCGCTGTCGGGCAGGACGCCCGCTCCTGTGGTTTGGGTGTTGAAAATGACAATGCCGTCGTTGGTGCCGGCATACGCGAACAGGCCATCCCAAAACACGCCACCGACCGCGCAGCCGCTGCCGTTGTCCAGCGCCGTGTGAATGGCCTTGAAGGAGGCGCCGCCGTCGGTGGACGCGTAGAGGGTACTGTAGTAACTCAGGAGCAGGTGCGCCGGGTTTTGGTAACTGGCAAACAGCCCCAGGGCGCTTTCGCCGGGCTCGGGGTCGCCGGACAGCGCGGTCCAGTGCAGGCCGCCGTCGGTGCTTTTGACTGGCCGCTGGTAGTCGATGCCGTCGATGGAAGCGTAGTCGATACAGTACCGGATAGCCGGGTTGCTGGTAAATTGTACCCGGGCGCGGTGGCCGCCTTGCAGGGTCTGGAACGGCAATTCCTGCCAATGCTGCCCCTGGTCGGTGCTGTGAAACAGTTCCGACATGTCGCAGGCGATGTACAATTCCTGGTGGTTGGCCGGATTGATCGACGGCGCGAACAGGGCGCCGCCGCCGCCAATGCCCCGCGAGGACCAGTCGGTGGGCTGTTGGGCAAGGCTGGCAGTGAGCAACAGGCACGCGAAGGCCGGAAGGAGGAGGTGTTTTTTCATCATCGGTAGTTGGATGTTGGATATTAGAAATTGGGATATTGGATATTGAGATATTCGATATGGGAAATTTTGGGGGCCTGGGTTTAAACGCTCAGCCGCTCCTTTCATTTTCTCCGCAGAACAACTCTAAATTTTCAGCATAGCGGAGAAAGCCCCGGCGAAAATCGAAGGAGTTGCCAAAAAGCAACTTAATTTGCCGAAACTGAACCAAACATAACATCTATGTCTTCCCTACACGCCATTCAGGACCTTGCCCCGGCTATACTCTGGCAACGCTTTTATGAAATGAGCCAGATCCCGCGCCCTTCCAAAAAAGAAGAGCGCATCACCGCCCATTTCGAACAACTTTTCCAACAACTCGGCATCGCCTACACCAAAGACAAAGTGGGCAACCTCGTGGCCCGCGTGCCCGCCACCAAAGGCTATGCCCAAGCCCCCACCACGGTGCTGCAAGGCCACAGCGATATGGTCTGCGAAAAAAACCGGGGCACCGAACACGATTTTGACCGCGACCCCATCCTCCTGCGCCGCGACGGCGAATGGATCGCCGCCACCGGCACCACCCTCGGCGCCGACAACGGCATCGGCGTCGCCGCCGCCCTGGCCATCCTCAGCGACCCCAGCGCCGTGCATGGCCCGCTCGAAATTCTCATCACCATCGATGAAGAAACCGGCCTCACCGGCGCCAATCAGATTTCCAATAAACTCCTCAAAGGCAAATACCTGCTGAACCTCGACTCCGAAGAAGACGGCATGTTCTACATCGGCTGCGCCGGCGGGATGGATACAGCCGGCACCTTCCGCGTTCAAACCACACCCGTGTCCGGCGCCGGCTTTTCGGCGTTTGCCCTGCGCGTGTCGGGCCTCAAAGGCGGGCATTCGGGCAGCGAAATTCACACCGGCCGGGGCAATGCCCTCAAACTGCTGGCCCGCACCCTCCAAGCCTTGCAGGCCGTGTCGGCCCAGTGGTATGGCATCGAAGGCGGGAGCAAACGCAACGCCATCCCCCGCGAAGCGGAAGTCACCCTGCTGGTGCCGGACGCTTCCGTGGCCAAAGCCCGGGAGATCGTGGCCCGTTGCGCCGAGGATTTTCAAAATGAATTCCGCACGCCCGACGGCGGCGTCCAGGTGGCGCTCGAAGCCGCAGACCGGCCCGCAGTCGTGTACACCAAACGGCTGGCGCAAAAACTGGTCCATACCCTGCTCGCCCTGCCGCATGGCGTGATCCAGATGAGCGCCGACATCGAGGGCCTCGTCGAAAGTTCGACCAACCTGGCTACGGTGGTCAGCGACGAAAAATCGATCACCATCGGCACCAATCAGCGCAGTTCGGTGGAAAGCGCCAAGCGCTACGTGGCGGCCAGCGTGTCGGCTGTGCTGAAACTGGCCGGCGCCAAAGTGACACATACCGACGGCTACCCCGGCTGGCAACCCAACCTGCAATCGCGCCTGTTGCACCTGTGCCGCAGCGTGTTTCAGCAACAATACGGCCACGAGCCCGAGATCAAGGCCATCCATGCTGGCCTCGAATGCGGTATTTTGGGCGGCAAATACCCGGGCCTCGATATGATCTCTTTCGGCCCCACGATCACCGGCGCCCACTCGCCCGACGAGCGCGTGCACATCCCCGCTGTGGAGAAATTTTACGAGTTGCTCAAAGCCGTGCTCAAAGCCATCGCGGAAGACCAAAAATCCTGAAGGCCCTAAGAAAAACATTGCCGTATGCCCATCCCTACCGGCGTGTACCGCCATTTTAAAGGCCGTTTTTACCTCGTCTTGGGCGAAGCCCAACATTCCGAAACCAACGAGGAAATGGTCGTGTACCAACCCTTGTACGGCGAGCCGCGCTGGTTTGTGCGGCCGCTGTCCATGTTCACTGAAGCCGTGGAGCATGAGGGCCAGCGAAAGGCGCGATTCGCCTACGCCGGCCCCGCAACGCCGCCTTAACCCAGCCCTGTTATGCATATTCAACGCTATACCGTTCAATCCGGCAACCTGAAAAACCTGCGCCTCGAAACCCACACCTTGCCCGAGCCTGGCCCCGGCGAAGTGCGGGTGGCTGTGCGGGCCGTGGGCCTCAATTTTGCCGATGTATTCGCCATTTGGGGCCTCTACAAAGCGGCGCCCAAAACGGCGTTTACGCCCGGGCTGGAGTTTTCGGGCACCGTCGAATCGGTAGGGCAGGGCGTGTCGACGCTCCGGCCCGGCGACCGGGTGATGGGTGTGACGCGCTTCGGGGGCTACACCTCCGGCATCAACATCGATGCGCGCTACGTCATCCCGCTGCCGACCGACTGGAGTTTCAACACCGGCGCCGCCTACCTCGTCCAAACCCTCACGGCCTACTACGGGCTCATCACCCTCGGCAACATGCAGCCCGGCCAGGCCCTGCTCATCCACAGCATCGCCGGCGGCGTGGGCCTGCAAGCCCTGAAAATTGCCAAAGCCAAGGGTTGTTTTGTGGTGGGCACGGTGGGCAACCCCGGCAAGGTGGCGCTGGCCGAGGCCACGGGCTGCGACCGGGTGCTGGTGCGCGGCCCGCAGTTTGAGGCCGAACTGCGCGCGGCCCTGGGCGAACGGCCCCTCGAACTGGTGTTCGACACCGTCGGCGGCCGCTATTTTACCATACCCTTCCGGATGCTGGCGCCGATGGGCCGCCTCATCGTGCTCGGGGCCTCGCGCTACGCCACCGTGGGCGACAAACCCAATATCCTGCACATGCTCCGGCATTTCCTGACCCGGCCCAAAGTGGACCCACAGGACCTGCCCAACCGGAACAAAGGCCTGTTTGGGTTCAACCTGATCTACCTCTACGAGCGGGTGGAACTTATGCACCAGTTGTTGCAGGAACTGGATCAACTCCAACTCGCGCCGCCACACGTGGGGCATGTGTTGCCCTTCGGGCAAATGCACGAGGCGATCCGGCTGTTTCAAAGTGGAAAAACCATGGGCAAGGTGGTGCTGGAAGTAAGCAGTGAGTAAACAGTTTTTATTCTAAAAAAATGGGACGTACTACGATGTTGGGTTGCTTGGCGGCCTTGGGCTATTTGCTCAGTTGCCATGCCTCGCCTTCGCAGCCGGCAACTGCCACCCTTCCCTTGGCGGATACGCTGCCGCCTGCCCGGGTGGTGCCGGCAACGCCGCCCTTGTTTACTCTGGTGGTACCCCGCGAAATCCGGGTGAAAGAGTATTTCCGGTATATCGACAGCGTGGTGCGCCAATTCGACACCATTACACCCTATCCGCTCACCGAGCACCTGCTGGTGCGCGCCAATCCCTGGATCATCGACACCCTGGCACACACCGACTATTACCGCCAAAAACAACGCGGCGTCTTCGTGTACGACCAGCGGAAACTGCCCGTGCTGCACCCCGGCGATACCCTCATCATCCCCGATACCGCCAGCGCGCGGCGACTCAGTGCGCAAATCGCCAACACCTGGATCGACATCAACATTCCGGAGTACACCCTGCGGGTGGTAGAAGGGCAGGACACGGTGCAGTGCATGACCGTGCGAGTGGGTCAAAATAAAAAACGATTTCAGGAAGCGCTCGGCCGCAGTGCCGACCTGCGCACCCGTACCGGCGTGGGCAAAATCATTCGCATCAACCGGGAGCCCACCCTGTTTGTGGACCCACACACTGGCAAAAAATTCACCCACACCAAACGCGACGACGGCCAGACCACCCTCATGCCCCTGATCCCCTGGCTCGAACCCGAAATCAACGGCGTTCGGTTGGGGCAAATGATTCACCCCACCACCAACCCCGAAACCCTGGCCCGGGCCTATTCCAACGGTTGTGTCGGCTGTGGCGAAGGGGATGCCTGGCGCCTGTACTACTACGCCCCGGTGGGCACCAAGGTGGTGATCCGCTACGATTTGACCCTGATCGGTCCGGCGGGCGACACCACTGTTTTACCCGATATTTACGGCTGGGCCAAGCAAAACGTACATCAAAAATGATCCAACCGATACAGATCACCAAGGCCTCGGGCGAAAAGGCGCCCTTCAATCCGGAGAAACTCCGGCGCTCGCTGCACCGCGCCGGCGCCGGCAAAGACCGCTCCGAAGCCATCGTGCGGGCCGTGGCCGTGCAACTGCGCGAGGGCATGACGACCCGCGAAATTTACCGCCTGGCCCACCGCATGCTGCGCAAGGAAACCCGGCCGGTGGCGGCCCGCTACTCACTCAAGCAAGCCCTGCTCGGCCTGGGCCCCTCCGGCTATCCCTTCGAGCGTTTTGTTGGAAAATTGCTCGAAGCCGATGGCTACAAGGTGCAAACCGGGCTGCTGCGCGAGGGCCACTGCGTGCCTCACGAAATTGATGTGCTGGCTGAACTGGACGGGAAAGTAATTGTGGCCGAATGCAAATTTCACAACCGCCAACACCTGGTGAGCGATGTGAAAATACCCCTCTACATCCATTCGCGGTTTCGCGACCTGCAAGCCGGTTTTTTGAGCGGCCCGGAGTGGCAAAACCGCCAGATCGAGGGCTGGATTTTCACCAATACCCGCTTCACCGAAGACGCCCTGCAATACGGCCGCTGCTCGGGCCTGCAGCTCGTCGCCTGGAACACGCCCTTCGATTTTGGCCTGGCCGACTGGATCGACCGCACGGGGCTACACCCGCTGAGTTGTCTGAGCAGCCTGACCCAACGCGAAAAAGACCGCCTGCTGAACCACCACATCGTGCTGGTTCGCGAAATCCTGGATGCGCCGGAGGTGTTGGCGCCCCTGCGGCTGGCGCCGGATCGCCAGCGGGCCGTGCTGCAAGAAGCAGAAAGTATCGCAGCCCTGCGGCCAGCATGAGGATCAACGCAACGGCCTCCGAAGCAATTGGACAAATCAATTGTAAAAATTAAAATTTGGGAACGGCGTAGCTTCCTGGCCTCGGAGAGGCCAGGAAGCTACGCCGCCTCGGATCAAATATCCTTCCGCCTAAAAATCCGGACCGCCAGGGCCAACGGGCCTACAATCCAGGCCAGCATGGCCAGCATGGATAAGCCCATGCCCAGGGCAGACCCGAAAAAGTGTTGAAACAGCGCGCCGGTATACCCCATGAGGGCTGCGGCGTCGAGTTGCAGGAGCATGGCGATGCGGGTCAGGTCCACCGGATTCAGAAAGGTCAGGGCCATCACGGCTTTTTCCAAGGGATAATCGCTGAACGCAAACATGGCCATCAGCACTACGCCGTCGTACAAAATGGTGCACAAAAACCACAGCAGCAGCGCGATCCCAATACCCCGCGCTTTGTCGCGCGACAAGACGGTCGACAAAAACGCCAAAGAAACAAAAGCCAGCGTCAGCAGCACACCGCAGAGGACCAGCACACCGCCCCGCAGCGAACCATCGTACAACAATACCGGCACCCCCACGCCCAGGCCAAACGCCAGACAGAGCGACAGCGCCAGGCCCAGGTATTGGCCCAGGAAAATATCCGAACGCCGCAGGGGTTGTGCCAGCAGGAGTTCGGTAAACTCATAGGCATTGTACAAATGAATGGTGGCAAATACAATGCTTACCAGCGGCAGTACGATCAGGATGATGTTCAACAAACTCATCATGCCCTTCGCGGGATCGCTTTCCAGGTTGAAAAAACTCATTGAAACCACCACCAAAAACAACAGATACGCCAGCACAAAGCGGCTGCGCAGGATGTCGTACACCACGTACTTGGCAATTTTCAACAAAGGCATAGGCGGGAGCGGCTGTTCGTCCTGCCGCTTGGCGGCGCCGGGCAGGGCGATGGCGGAAAAGTGTTTCATGGCGGAGGCATTAGTTGGACTGGCGGAGCATTTGCTCCAGCAACATCGTTTTCGGAAACAAGACATTGTTTTCCAAGTGTACATGCCAGCGCAGGTCCTGGTCCAGTTCGCGGAGTTTGGCAAACGCTACCCGGTAGGTCGCGCAGGCATCGGCGGGCAGGCTAAAGTCGCTCGTCAGGTCGCGGATATTGTCGAGCAGGGCGCCGGCGTAGTCGTGCTCGTTTTCCATCATCCCGATGGGGTTCGCTACCGTTCCGAACGTGGTAGCGGGCGTTTGCCCGCCGTGCCGGCGCGCGGCACAGAGCCTGGCCACGTACGGAAACAACACTTGTTCTTCTTTGTCCAGGTGTTCCAGGAGTTCGGTGCTCAGGATCTGGACTTGTTTGGCCACCAGCAGGAGTTCCGGGTGGCGGCCGCCGTGTACCTTGGCTATTTTAGCCGTATAGTCGAGCAACAAGGGCAGGTTTTCGCGCAGATACCGGTGGTGGGTCTGCACGATGTATTCCGCCAGAAAATCCGGTTCCCAGCGGTCTGTTTGCTGCGAAGGCATTTCCGGCGCGTCTATGGCCCGGCCCAGTTCGGCCGACAAATCAGCCCAGTCCAACTGGTGTTCCGAGCAGGCTTTGCCCAGCGTTTTTTTGCCGCCGCAACAGAAATCGATGCCGTTTCGGCTGAATACTTCGGCGGTCCGGTAGTGTTGGGCTACGACTTCGCCAATGGTCATGTCAGGATGCATGGTGGGAGAGTTGAGAGTTGAGAGTTGAGTTAGGAGAGTTGAGAGGGGCGGTGGCCGGCCATGATGCGTGCCAGGGCTTTGCCGAGCCGTTCTTCGCCGGTTTCTAATTTCAGGGCTTCGAGGGTTTTGAAAAACACAATTTTGCCGTCCACGAGGTACAGCACCTCAGTGGCCAGTTCCTCCAGGTCGCTCATGATGTGGGAGGTGATCAGGAACAGTTTGTTCTGTTGTTTTTCGCGCTGGATTTTTTCTTTCAAAATTTCGGCCGACAAGGGGTCGAGCCCTGCCGTGGGTTCGTCGAGGATCATGACCGGCGGACTGAACAAAAACGCCAGGGCGGCGCTCACTTTTTGGCGGGTACCGCCGGAAAGCGTGCGCATGGTTTTGGAAAAAATCGCGTCGAGCTGGTAGGCCTGGATGAGTTCTTCGTCGATGGTTTCGGCGGCGCCCTGGCGCAGGTCGCGCATCATGTCAAACAACTGCCCTACCTGCATATTGTCGGGGTAGCGGCCGATTTGCGGCATATACCCGATGTGGCGCCGGTAGCCGGCATCCTGGCCGATGGGGTGGCCCTGAAACCGGATCGCCCCGCTATCGGGTACCACCATACCGAGGATGCTCTTGATAAGCGTCGTTTTGCCGGCGCCGTTGGGGCCGATAATGGCCACGGCTTGTCCCCGGCCCACGTGCAGATCGAGTTGGTCCAGCACTTTGAACTTGCCGAAGGTTTTACTGATGTTTTGTATCTGTAGCATAGGGTTTCAGTAAAGGTGTGTCGTCGCGGAGCTGGTCGGGCGAAAGGCTGGGGATCACTTTTTCGGCACGGTCCAGCAGCAAAACCGTGAAACTGCGCCAAAACATCATGGCATAGGGCATTTGATCTGACACCATAGCAAACAAACTGACCGGGTGGTAGGGCACGTCGCCCAGGCCGTCGCGGTTGAGGTCGTAGCCCTCGTATTTGTCCCAGTAGTTGTGGTTGAAGGTGTTGAGCACCAGTTGGTTGTTGGTGGCCACGTCGAAGGTGTTGGCCAAAAAATTGTTGTACTGAAAGACGTTGTTGTCGCAACTGGCCTGCACTTTCAGGGCCCAGCCGTTTTGGCGAAACACATTGTATTCCAGGGTGCTGCGGGTGCAGCCTTCCATAAAAATAGCGGTGGTGTTTTGCACAAAGGTATTGCCGGAAATATGGCTGCTTTGGATGTCTTTGAGCAAAATGCCGTAGGCCGCGCCGCCCTGGTTTTCGGAAAAGGTGTTGCCGGACATGATCACGTGCCGGCTGTACATCACGGCCACGCCGGCGCCGTTGCGTAGGAACAGGTTGTGTTCGTAGTGGTCGTTGTGCGAAAACATGAAGTGCAGGCCGTAGCGGATGTTGCCTTCGCTGTGGTTGTGCGCGATGTAGGAGTTGGTCACAAACTCGAAATAGATGCCGTCGCGGTGGCCTTGCACCCGGTTGTGGGCCACGTGGATGCTGTCGCATTTCCAGGCGTGGATGCCGTTGCCGGCGCTTTGTTCCACCGTGCCTTCGGCTTGCAGCCGGTTGCCGCTCACCCAGGTATTCCGGCAGGCCGAGAGGTAAATACCGAAGTAGTTGTTTTCCAAAATATTATTAAAAATATACACCCAACGGGCCCGGTACACCTTGATGCCGGCAACGTCTTCCAGCGAGGCGGAGCCGCAGCGCGCTACCCGGAAACCGCTGACCGACACGTAGTCGGAGCGGATGCTGAGCGGCTGGTACTGCTGGTCGCCGTCCAGCAAGGGCCAGCCGTCGCCGATCAGGACCAGGGGCTTGTTGATGGTTGTGCCACCTTTCACATGGTATTCGCCGCGCAGCACCCGCACGGTGTCGAAGGGCTGCGCCCGGTCGATGGCCGCCTGGATGCTGCTGAGCGCAGTGCCCGGCGCCACCACCCAAGTGCGGGCCGGCAGGGCCGGCGCCAGCGCCAAAAAAAGACCGATCCAAACTAATTTTTTCATGCTATGGGTTTAAAACAGGTCTTGAACAGCGGCCCAATCGAGCAAATCGCCGCCTGCTATTGCCCGAACCGGCTGCGCATCGGAGGGGCTGGCAAAAGCGACCAGGCCGGAGGCCATAGGGGTGTTGAGGCCTGGGTTGCGCAAAAACACGGCTTGGGTAGCATCGAGCAGGACGCCTTCGTGGCGGTAATCGACGACATAGATGCCGGCCACATCGGCGGGCTCAAGGCTGCCTGCGGACAAGAATTTCACACAACAGTTCACATCGTCCAGCACGTACACCTTTCCTTTTTTTGTCGTGATTTCAGCGCCGAAACGTTTGTCCATCAGCGTCATTTTGCAATGGGCGCAGGCGTCGCTGCCGAAAGCAATCGGCCGGGGCCCCGCCGAGCAATGCCAGCACAACAGCGGCAGCAGGAGCAGTCCGGCCACTTTGGCCAGGGGGCGTCCGGCGCCGGCCATGGCAGCGGCCCGGTGTTTCTGCCGGTGTTTCCTCCACTCTACGACCACCACCCCAAATGACAACAAGGTGACGGCCATCAGCACCCAGCCACCCGTATCGGGCAGCGACCAGGCTTCGAAATTGAGCAGTTGTTTGTAGCCAATCACCGGCGGCTGGTACGCCATGCCGGGGATAACGATCGGGGCTTCGGGGTTGAGGTTGTGGCCGTAGTCGTAGCCCCAACGCCAAAAATCAAACAGCGCCAGCGAATCGGCTACCGCCAACACCAGGTAATAGGCCAGCGCCGACCACCAGCGACCCAGCAACGCCAGCGCCAGGCACAAGGCCGCCACCGCCAGGATCACCGTGCCCAGGTACTGAAACTCCGGGAACATCTCCACGCTGATCGGTCGCATACCGATGTAGTGGTTCAGCGCGCTGATGATTTTCACGTCGCCCGTGAGGGTATTGTGCCAGATTTTCATCTCCAGGCCCTCCGGATATTGCGGAGCAGTCAGGTAAATGTTCCAAATGGGCACCTTGAGCATGACCAGCAACAGCACGGCGCCCAGGGCCAGCAGCGTTCGGGAAAGTGTGGAGATTTTGTACATCGTGTTTTGTGTTTTGTGGTGCGGGTTTCGGGGTGCGTGTTTCGTGGTGCGGGGTGCGTGTTTGGTGGTGCGTGTTTCGGGGTGCGTGTTTCGGGGTACGGAAATGGCACACAGTGTAGTCTACGTTTTTCGGCATTTCACGCCCGGGACAACCCCACCCCCGGCCCCTCCCCATAAATGGGCGGGGGGCTCACTCGTTTAAAGTTAGGTTATCGTATAGGGAGGCTCCCCTCCCATTTATGGGGAGGGGCCGGGGGTGGGGTTCTTCCAGCGTGAAAAACCAGGAAATTTTCGCACCCTCGAAACACGCACAACGCACCCCGAAACACGAAATACGCACCCCGAAACACGTTCTACTCAGGCAACAACACCGTATCAATGATGTGCACGATACCATTCGAAGCCGGCACAGAGGCGACAATCCGGGCGGTCCCGTTGATGATGACCACGCCGTCTTTCACCGCCAGGGTGATATTTTTCAGGTTGACCTGGTTCAGTTTTTGGCCGTCGCGCATTTGTTCTTTCTTCACCACGCCCACGAAGGTGTGGTATTCGAGAATATTGCTCAGCGCGGCCTTGTTTTCAGGTTTCATCAAATTATCCAGCGTTTCTTTCGGCACTTTGGCAAAGGCCGCATCCGTGGGCGCAAACACCGTAAACGGCCCGGCGTTCGACAACGCATCGACCAAACTGGCGGCCTGCACCGCCGCAACCAGGGTCGTGTGATCCTTGGAGCCCACCGCGATCTGGACAATGTTTTTCTGCGATACATCGTCCTGCACGCCCGACTGGCCCACGGCCGCTGGCGCTGCTGCATCCTGGCTTTCCGCCGCACCGGAACCACAGGCCGACCAAACACTGACACCCAGTGTCAACACAAGCAATTGAAACAGATATTTCATTTTAAAACAGCGTTTTAGGTGAAAAAAAACAGGTTTTTTGGGGGCGACTCGAAAGGGACTCGACCGGGGCGGCATACATGTGGCGCTACTTGTTATGTGGTTCGGCCCTAAAGGGCCTCGACCAGGGCGGCGTAAACGCCGCGCTACCTGCTATGTGACCCAATGGGAGGTCGGCCCTAAAGGGCCTCAACCAGGGCGGCATAAATGCCGCGCTACCTGCTACGTGACCCAATGGGATGTCGGCCCTAAAGGGCCTCAACCAGGGCGGCATAAATGCCGCGCTACCTGCTATGTGACCCAATGGGATGTCGGCCCTAAAGGGCCTCAACCAGGGCGGCATAAATGCCGCGCTACCTGCTACGTGACCCAATGGGAGGTCGGCCCTAAAGGGCCTTGACCAGGGCGGCATAAATGCCGCGCTACCTGTCCCAATTGACCACATTGACCACATTAAAAAATTGGCCACATTAAAATAATTGGCCACATTCATTGCGGTGTTTCTTCGCCGGTGCTGAATTTCAGCGGGAGGCTGGAGCCGGCGGGCGAAACGCGCATGTAGCCTTGCATTTCCTGGTGGAGGGCTGAGCAGAAGTCGGTGCAATAGAAGGGCACAACACCGGCGCGGTCGGGTTTCCAGCGGAGGGTTTGGGTCTCCCCGGGCATGATGAGGATTTCGGCGGTGTTGGCGCCTTTGATAGCAAAGCCGTGCGGTACATCCCAGTCCTGTTCGAGGTTGGTGACGTGGAAAAAGACCTCATCGCCTACCCGGACGCCTTCGATATTGTCGGGGGTGAGGTGCGAGCGGATGGCGGTCATGTACACGTGCACCTGGTTGCCTTCCCGAACCACCTTGGTTTGGCCTTCGCCTTTGGCCACATAGGGGTGGTTGTTGTCTTCGATTCTGTAAATTTTGACAGAGTTTTTCTGCAACAAGGCTGCCGGCATGGCATTGGCGTAGTGTGGCTCGCCGACCGTCGGGAAGTCGAGGATGAGTTTCATTTTGTCGCCGCTAATGTCGTACAACTGGGCCGATTGGGCCAGTTCGGGGCCGGTGGGCAGGTAGCGGTCTTTGGTGATTTTGTTGTAGGCCACCACGTATTTGCCCCAGGGCTTGCGGGTGTCGCCGCCGGGCACGCAGAGGTGGCCGATGGAATAGTAGGTGGGTACGCGGTCGAGCACTTGCAGGCTTTGGACGTTCCACTTGACGATTTCGGACGACACGAAGAAGGAGGTGTAGGCGTT
Organism: Saprospiraceae bacterium; assembly: GCA_020846655.1. Lineage (GTDB taxonomy): Bacteria > Bacteroidota > Bacteroidia > Chitinophagales > Saprospiraceae > M3007. The sequence goes on from JADLDL010000289.1 coordinate 41,069, forward strand.
GCCGTTGGCGTCAAACTCGGTGTGCAAGGGGCCCAGGCCGGGTTTTTGCACTTCTCCGTGGAGCACGGCATCGTATTTCAGCACCGGGATGCCCTCGTATTCACCTTCGAAATTTTGCGCAGCAATGGCTTTTTGCATTTTGTCAAAGGAAAATACCGGAATGATGGCCGCCAGTTTGCCCGAGCCGACGATGTATTCGCCGGTAGGGTTCACGTCGCAGCCGTGCGGGCTCTTTGGGCAAGGGATGAAGTAGCAGAAATCTTTGAGCACCTTGGGGTCGAGCATGATGGCCTCGGTTTCCCA
>JADLDL010000290.1 GCA_020846655.1 Saprospiraceae bacterium
CTGAAACAGATTTTTGCCAAAGGCAATGGAATCGCGGGCCCAGCGGCGCGGGGCATATCCGACAGTATCGTTGTAGGGCTGAAAAGCGAGTAAACCCACCACATAGTCCGTCGGGATCTCCTGGGCGATAAAATCCATAAGCGCCCGGCGCCCGAGAGAATCCCGGGTGTCGAATGCAAAAAAGGGCTTGGTCTTCGTGCTGCTGTTGTACGGACTGCCGGGCAGGTTCGGTATCAAATGGCCTGTATTGGGGTTTTGCACCATGAGGAGCACGCCCCGCTGGAAGCCTTGTCCGTTGAGGCCGGCATCCCCGAAAAACCCTTCGTAGTAGGCATTTTGCATGCCCGGATACCGGTCGATGTTCCGGTAGGCGACATTCAGCGAGGCCAGGCCGGTGCTGTTCACAAATTCCAGGCTTCGACTTGTCCCGAGGGCTTCCAGGTTGACAAAAACATCCTGCGCAAACTGCCCGAAATGGGATTGGTTCCAACCCGCTGCGCTGCCGTTCCGGCAAATAAAAGAACGAACACGCCAGGGTACCTGGCCATTCACCAGGCTGTCGCGGGCCACTCGCCAATAGTACACTTTGTTGTCTTCCAGATCTTTAGGCACTTTCCATTCAATCAGACCACCGCGCTGTACCACCTGCGCCGCCATTCGAAACGGGCTGTTGAATTTTTCCAGGGTATCCAATTCGAACAAATAGCGGGTCGGGGCCGCGTTGAAATTCAGGGTGGAGGCCCGCAGGGTAATGGTAGTTTGGCGAACGATACCAAAATCTTCGGGGGCTATCGGCGCCACATCGTCGGCAAAAAAATACAGATCCACCCCCGTTTGGCCGGTGGCGTCGGTCAGTTCATTGTTGAACTCGGCGGCGAGGGGCTGTTCGGCCACGGCATTTTGGGGGTCGAGGCTGAGGAGGAACCGGTTGAAACCCAATTGGCTACCGGCTGTAGGCAGCAGGCGCGAAAGCGGTTGGCGAAACGCCGGGCCGGGAACGGTATCCAGCAAGCGTTGTACTTCGGCGCCATCCGGCCGGCGCTGCACCACGCGGATCGCCAGGCTGTCGGCTGTGTGCTCCCCGAGGTTGACGACATCGACATCCAGGTGCAGGCTGGCTTGTTCCACACTCACCGGATTCGGATCAAAACGCAGGGTTTGCGGGTCAATTACGTAATCCGGCCCCGGATAATGGTGCAAGTGTACGGCCGGATCGCCTTGCAGCAGGCTCTGGTGCAACAGGGCAGCCAGAGCGGCGTAGTTGGTGGGTTGCAATTCAGCCACCGTGTGGCTGAGCACCTCGCCGATGCTGCGGCCGTAGTCGGCGCCGCCCAGTTGTTGGTAGTATTGTTTGCCGAAGGTGTGCAAGGCCTCGATAAAACTAAAATTGACCGAAGCAAAATAGGCAATAGCGCCGCGCTCGGGGGCCAGGACAAATTGTTCGCCGATGCCTTTCTGAGGCAGCGAACATTGGCCCGAAAAACAGCCCATGATCATCATGAGCGGATACCGGCCCTTGTTGTGGTAGGCATTTGGCGTGCCGATGTCAAAGTCAACCGCATTGGGGGAAGAGTGCCCGTAAATCATCCACATGGACACGCCGCCGTCGATCAGTTGGAGCATTTGCTCGTAACTCGACAATTGGATCGGGTCGTTCGAGGTTTTGTAATAGGTATAAATATCTGCCCCAACGCGGTTTTGCGCCAGTTCGGCAGCCATGCTTTCCACATAAGTCCGGATACCGGCCTGTTCGCCGGAAAGTCCGCCGCTGTTGTGAATGACACGTTTCATCCAGGCTTTGCCCTCCAGGGTTTGCGGTGCACTGAGGTAGGCTTGTTCGTGTTCTTTAACTTTTTCCAGGTACTGCAGAATTTCCGAAGGCTTGGTCACGGCCAGGCGACCAACCGACAGCAGCGGCGCCGACAGTTTCTTTTGCGCCATCACCAGCAATTGATCCGCGCCGGGCGCCCCGTAGGTAGGCACAAAAAACAGCGAGTCGGCCAGCAGTTTCTGGGTATTGGGGTTGCGAAAACCGGCGTATTCCAGGCCTTTACCGATGATGAGCAAAAAGCGCGGATCGGGCCACTGTTGTTCGACATATTGCAAAAAATTGCGCAGCGCCAGCGGATGAAACCGGACGCCGTAGCCAAACTGGTCGTACAGTTCGTTGACATCCACCACGGTCACCTTGTAGCCCCCGCCTTCCGGGCTGCGGCGGTAGGCGGCGTAGGCTTCCACCTGGTTGGCGCCGTTGTGCTCGGGGTCCTGGTACAAGGCAGCATTCGACAGGATTATGTACTCAGCAGCCTCCGGCCGGTAATCCCGAAACTGGACCGGGCTGAGGCTGGTCACAACCGTAATGCCGGCGCCCACACTGCTCAGCCAGAGCCGTTGAGCGCTACTGGCTGCCGGCAGCAGTACTTTCACCAGGTTGTTCTGGACCAGGGTTTCGAGGCGGAGCCTGCGGCTCAGGTCGTACAGAACCGGGGCGCCGCCGGCAGCATTAAAAGCCTGTATTTCAAGGTATTTGGCGGTGCCGCTGCCATCCAGAAAAAACTCGGCCGAATTCGCATTTTCAAAATCCAACAGCCGTGGGTAGCGCAGAAAAATACCGGCCACCGCATTGCGGTCATTTCCGCCGAATGCCGACTTGAAGCGCACCTTGTTGTTGACCACCAATTGTGCTGTTGGCACACTCAAGGCATGCTGACGAATACCGAAACCGGTGAAGGCATCGGACGCGAGCAGGCTATCGTTCAGTGACACCTGCTGCTGGTGCTGGCCCAGGCCGCAGCCGTAGCGGACGTTTAGTGTAGCATCCGGGCCGCCGGGCATCAGTTTTCGGGGTACAATGTTGGCGCTGAAATCGGGTTCGGGGTAGGTGGCAAAACCATCGCCGTTGAACCAGGAATAGGTGATTTCATCACTAATTTGGCGCTTGAACAGATAATTGGAGTAAGCATAGCCGGTGCTGAACCAGCAAAAGGACTTCGGGGCAGGTGGGTTGCTCAGGTCGTTGGGCACAGCGGTGTAGCGCAAGGCGGGCGTCGAGGGGTCCCAAACCAGGTAGTAGGCGCTGGTGTCGTTGAACAGGCTGTACCAGGGGTTCAAATTTTCGGCGTCCGGATTTTCGAACAAATGCCGGTCGAGGGCGTCGCGGTTGCGTTCGCCGAAGAATTCAAAAAAATCGGTGCTGGTAAAAATGCCTTCGGTGCTGGTAAAAATAGGTTCCTGCTGCCCGTAGCGGTACAGCCGAAAGC
>JADLDL010000291.1 GCA_020846655.1 Saprospiraceae bacterium
ACAAGGGCGAAGTCAAATCGCTCATGCCTCAGGCGCCGTTTCCGTCCAATGGCAAAAAAATAGCCCTCGTCGGCGGCGGCCCGGCCTCGCTCACCGTTGCGCGCGACCTCGCGCCCCTGGGCTATGAAATTCACCTCTACGACGAGCAGAAAAAAGGCGGCGGTATGATGCGCAGCCAGATTCCGGCCTTCCGCCTGCCCGAAACCGTGCTGGACGAAGAGGTGAATTTTATTACGGACCTCGGCATCCATACCCATTACAACACCTTTGTACACAGTATGAAAGAGGTGTTGGCCAAAGACTACGATGCCATTTTTGTGGGCACCGGCGCGCCGCGCGGCGGCGACCTGAAAAAATTGCCCGGCCGCCAGGAAGCCGACGCCAATATCCATATCGGTATCCAATGGCTGGCCAACGTAGCCTTCGAGCACACCGACTCCATCGGCAAAAAAGTGATCGTACTGGGCGGCGGTAACACCGCCATGGACTGCTGCCGGACCGCCCGCCGCCTGGGTGGCGAGCAGGTCAACGTGGTGGTGCGCAGCCCATTTACCGATATGAAAGCCTCCCCCTGGGAAATTGAGGATGCAAAACGCGAAGGCATTCCAATTAATAACTGCATGCCGCCGAAAGAATTTGTGGTGGAAAACGGCCGGCTCAAGGGTGTGCTGTTTGAAAAAGTAGAGGCCGTGTACGACGCCGCCGGCAAACGCAGCCTGGTGCCTTCGGGCGAACCCGATGTGTTTATCGAAGCCGACGATGTGCTGATCGCCATTGGCCAGGAAAACGCTTTCCCCTGGATTGAGCGCGACCTGGGTATCGAATTCGGCCAATGGGAAATGCCGGTGGTTGATCCGGAAACCTTCCAGTCGACCAATCCCAAAGTGTTTTTTGGCGGCGATGCGGCATTCGGGCCCAAAAACGTCATCACCGCCGTAGCCCATGGCCACAAGGCGGCTATTTCCATCGACTTGTTCTGCCAGGGCGGCGACCTGCACAACGGCCGACCCGCTCCCACCGTCAACCTGTTTCACCAAAAAATGGGCATCCACGAGTGGATGTACGACAGTTTTGTGGTGGAGGACCCGCGCTATGCCGTGCCACATGCCGACAACGAGGTGGCCCTCAAAAGCCGCACCTTTGAAGTGGAATTGGGCTTTGCTATGGAAACCGGTTTCAAAGAAGCCCAGCGCTGCCTGAACTGCGACATCCAAACCGTTTTTACCAACAACCTCTGCATCGAATGCGATGCTTGCGTGGACATTTGCCCCACTAGTTGTATCACCTTCACGACCAACGGGGAAGAGGAAGATCTGCGCAACCGGCTCAGCGCACCGGCCTTCGACCTCACGCAAGACCTCTACGTTTCGGATAATCTGCCGACCGGGCGGGTCATGATCAAAGATGAAAATGTGTGCCTGCACTGCGGGCTTTGTGCCGAGCGCTGCCCGACGGCTGCCTGGGATATGAAAAAATACCTGTACCAGATGACCAAAACCTGTAAAGTTTGGGATGTGGCCGCCACACCCGTAGAATTAGTTTGAACGTTTAAATACCGCACAAATAAATGCATCTGAACGCCGTCAACGACTTCGTCGTCCGGTTTGCCAACGTGAACGGCACCGGCTCCGCCAGCGCGAATAATCTTTTTGCGAAAAGTATTTTCCGGATGGGTATTCCGGTGACGCCTAAAAACATCTTTCCCTCCAACATCCAGGGGCTTCCGACCTGGTACGAAGTGCGCATCAGCGACGACGGGTACCTGGGCCGCCGCGCCGGGATCGATATCATGGTGAGCGTCAACCCGCAAAGTATAGCCAAAGACGTAGCCTCCGTCAAACCCGGCGGCTATTTCATCTACGACAGCAGCCGCCCCCTCGACACCGACCTCCGCCGGGAAGACATTCATTACATCGGCATTCCGATGATCCGGCTCTGCCAGCAGCACTTCGAAAGCCCCCGGCAGCACCAGTTGATGAAAAACATGATCTATGTGGGCGCTCTGACCGCCCTGATCAACATCGAGGTGCCGGTGGTAAAGGACTTGATTGCGCAGCAGTTCAAGAAAAACGAAAAACTCATTCCACCCAACTACAAAGCGCTGGAACTGGGCATCCAATACATCCACGAGCACTACGAATACCCGCTGGGACTCCGCCTCGAACGGCGTGATAAAATCGGCGACAGCATCATGCTCGACGGCAATGCCGCCTGCGCCCTGGGCGCTATTTACGGTGGCGCCACCGTGGCCGCCTGGTACCCGATCACTCCGTCGACCTCGGTGGTCAGCGCGTTTGAAAAATACACAAAAAAACTGCGCACGGAAGCCGAAACCGGCAAATCCAAGTATGCCATTGTGCAAGCCGAAGACGAACTTTCGGCCATCGGGATGGTCATCGGGGCTATGTGGAACGGCGCCCGGGCATTCACCGCCACCAGCGGTCCCGGCGTCTCGCTAATGAACGAATTCCTCGGCCTGGCATATTTTGCCGAAATACCCGCCGTCCTGATCGACGTGCAACGGGCCGGCCCTTCCACCGGTATGCCTACCCGCACGCAGCAGTCGGATATCCTGCTGGCATTTTATGCCTCGCATGGCGACACCAAACACGTGCTCCTGTTCCCCAACACCCCGACCGAGTGTTTTCACCTCACCGCCGACGCGTTTGACCTGGCCGAACGCCTGCAAACGCCGGTGATCGTGATGACCGACCTCGACCTGGGCATGAACGACCACCTCACACCAGCCCTTACCTGGGACCCCAACCGCCGCTACGACCGGGGTAAAGTATTGAATGCCAAAGACCTGGACGAACTCAAAGAAGCCTATGGCCGCTATGTGGACACTGACGGCGATGGCATCACCTACCGGACCCTCCCCGGCACCCACCCAACCAAAGGTTCGTTCTTCACCCGGGGTACCTCGCTCGACGAGTATGCCCGCTACACCGAAGACGGCGAGCCCTACGTGCGAAACATGGACCGGCTGATCAAAAAGTGGGAAACCGCCAAAGAATACGTGCCGGCACCGGAATTGTACCAAAGCGAAAACCAGAGCCGCGACGGTATGATTTTCTTCGGCACCTCTACCTACGCCGCCCTGGAAGCCCTCGACCAACTGAAGGCCGACGGATTGCCCCTCGATGCCCTGCGCATCCGCGCCACGCCGTTCAATTCGACGGTGCGCGACTTCATCACCCAGCACGACCGGGTGTATGTAGTGGAGCAAAACCGCGACGCACAAATGCGGGCTTTGCTGGTCAATGAACTGGAAATCAACCCCTTGCGCCTGGTGCCCGTGCTGAACTACGATGGCTTCCCCATTACCGCCGAAACCATTCGCAAACAGGTGTTGCCGGGTTTGCGCGGCCGCAACGGCAAGAGTGAAGAAATGCTGATTGAATTGACAGAATAAACGATTGTATTTTTTCGAAACAATTTTTCAAGCGGGATCAGGGTAAAAGCGGGCATACGTGTCTCAATGGAAACTTCACTTGTAAAAAAGGTTTCTATGTACACAAAAACGCTGCTTTTCATTTTTGCTTTTGCCCCGATATTCGCTTTCGCACAAGAACAAAGCGAAGAAACGCTGTTTCGAAATGCCCGGCTTTCCGGCGCTTTTTGCAGCCCCATTTTTACCTACAGCAA
>JADLDL010000292.1 GCA_020846655.1 Saprospiraceae bacterium
GCCGGCGAATGCTGGTGCCATCTGTTTCCTTCAATAAAAATTGAAAATAGGCCGGGTGTGTCGTCCAGCCTTCGGCATTTTTTACCAGCCGGATGACATTGCCATACAAGGGCATGTGCGAACGTTCGGCCGAGTAGGCGTCAGAGTAGTCGTCCCAGCACCAGCCGGGTCCGAAACGCTCCGGGGGAAAATCCTCCATCACCCAAGCGAGTTGTTGGTGCTTGCGCAACAGGGCAAAGGCTGGCTGCCAGGCCTGAAAATCGGGATGCAAAAACGTCGGGTCGCCGGTACCCCGAAAGACCAGCACCATAGAATCGGCTACGGTGTTGGAGGGCCGGAACCTGTACTGCAAACCGGGCAATGAATCGCCGAGCAGGTTCAGGCAGGTGGCCAGGGTAAGGATTTTGGTGTTTGAAGCAGGTGTAAAATACCGGTCGGCCTGAACAGCGCAATACTCGACTCCACTTGCGGCGTCGATGAGGTGGAACCCTGTGATACCCTTTGAAAAAACAGGAGAGTTCCGGATTTCTTCCGTCAGGTTCCGCTGGTAATAGCGGGTGCTTTGCCGGCTGCTGCTGCAGGCCGCCAGCAGGCCAAGGAATAAAAGTAAAAGGCCGTGGCGCATAGCGGGAAATGCTATTGAAAAAGCGATTCGACGAAGGCTTTTTTGTTGAAAATCTGCAATTGGTCGATCCGTTCGCCGACGCCGATATAGCGGAGGGGTATTTTGAATTGTTCGCTGATGCCGATGGCTACGCCGCCTTTGGCGGTGCCGTCCAGTTTGGTCAGGGCCAGGGTGCTGATCGGCGCTACTTCGGTAAAGTGCCGGGCTTGTTCGAAAGCATTTTGGCCGGTGGAGGCATCGAGCACCAGCAGTACATCGTGCGGCGCGCCGGGCAGTTTTTTGTCGATGGAGCGGTGGATTTTGCCCAGTTCCTGCATCAGGCTGGTTTTGTTGTGCAGGCGGCCGGCGGTGTCGATGATGGCCACGTCGCAGCCGTGCTCCAGGGCGTATTGTGTCGTTTCGTAGGCGACGGCGGCGGGATCGGCATTCATGCCTTTGGAATAAAAATCGCAGCCCACGCGCTGGGCCCAGATGCCCAGTTGATCGACGGCGGCGGCGCGGAAGGTATCCGCAGCGCCCAACACCACCTTGTGGCCTTTTTGCTTGAGTTGGTAGGCCAGTTTGCCGATGGTGGTGGTTTTGCCGACGCCATTTACGCCGATTACCAGAAGAACATAGGGTTTTTTGCCACCAGGAATATCGAAATCTTCGGCGTCCTCGGTATTGTTTTCGGCCAGCAGGCGCACGATTTCATCGCGCAGGATCGCATTGAGTTCGTCGGTGTTCACATATTTGTCGCGGGCCACGCGGGCTTCGATCCGTTCGATGATTTTAACGGTGGTTTCGAGGCCCACATCGGCTGAAATGAGCGCGGCTTCGAGCTCGTCGAGCACTTCTTCGTCCACCGTACTTTTGCCGGCTACGGCCCGTGTTATTTTGCCAAAGAAGCTCTCTTTGGTCTTTTCCAACCCCTTGTCGAGGTCCTCTTTTTTCTCCCGGTTAAAAAACTTATCAAAAAAGCCCATGAATCGTAAAAGTAGGTGGTGGTTTAGATGGTCGGTTAGTTGAAGAACTGGACCAAGGATGCGTTAAATTTCGCCGTACAAACGCCGTACCGAGTCCATGAGGGTAGCCTTTTTACGGCGCGACACTTCAATGGTTTCGCCGTTTTCGAGCACCAGGTAGCCGCCTTCGCCTTTGATATAGGTTTTCATGTAGTTCATGTTGACGATATGCTTTTTGTGTACCCGCACAAAGTTGAGGCGCAGCAGGGTATCCTCGTAGGCTTTGATGGTTTTGCTGGCCGTGATTTTATTCCCGGTTTTCAGCATAAAATGGGTGTAATTGTCCTCGGCTTCGAGGCGCACGATATCGCGCAGGCGCACAAAATGCACGCCGTCCAGGCCAGAAATACCAATTTTTTCAAAGGCATTGGGCATGTTCGGCGAGTAGTTTTGCTGGAGCAATTCGACCCGTTGTTTGGTGCTGGCATTTTTCCGGCCGATGCGGATCCGGCTCACCGCCCGGCGCAGGTCGTCGGGTTCGATGGGTTTGAGGATATAATCGATGGCCGAAAAATCAAAAGCCGTGAGCGCATACTGGTTGTAGGCCGTCACAAAGATGATATCGAAAGGAATGTCTTCCAACTGTTGCAGGCCTTGAAACACCAGGCCGTCGGGCAAGTCGATGTCCAGAAAAGCCACATCGAACTGGCCTTCGTTGTCTTCTGCGGTCAGGCGAACCAGTTCGGCGTTGGAACCGCCGGTAGCCACGACATCTACGTCGGGACAATATTTTTCCAGTAAATTCTGTAAGTTTTGGAGGCCTTCAGGTTCATCTTCGATTAGGAGGGCGCGCGTCATTGGATTGCGTTTTGAAATGAACAATGGACCGGCGCATGGGGGGCCGGTTTTTGGAAGGCACAAAGGTCGGATTTATGCGCAAAAAAACAGAGGTTCGTTGTGGAATACAACGAACCTCTGTAGGCAAAAACACTAAAATCAATTACAACTCTTTAACTTTCAAGCGCATACCGATTTTAATTGTTTCGCAATTATTCAGTTTTCGCAGGCTTTCCACCGGTGTGCTGTATTGCCGGGCGACATCGTCGAGCGATTCGTTGCGGCGCACGGTATGCCATTGATATTGTTTGTATTGTTCGGCTTCCTCCTGCCGGAGTACCGGCACGGGATCGGAAGGCGCCGAGCCGTCGGAGAGTTTGGATTTGTTGGGCTTGGCACTGCTCCCGCCGACAGGTTTGCCGGTTTCTTGTTTCGGGGCTTCGATGCGCAGGGGCGAGTGTTTGAACACATACACCGGGCGCCATACTTTCAGGCTTTGGCCAGCCTGTACGTAATCTGTTTTCAGATCATTCCAGGCCTTGAGGTGCTCCGGGTGGCAGGCCAGCATGGCGGCGACGCGATCGACCTGGTCGCCTTGCTGCACGGCTACCGACAATTGCCAGTAGCGGCCGTCGCCCAGGTTGGTATTGGGGGTAGCGTTCAGGCCTTCGAGTGCGTACCGGCGGCCGCCCAGGCCGTTGAGGTAGCGCAAGAAAGCGGGCATGACGCGTTGCGGCAGCATCACATAGTAACCGTTTTCGCTGGCGGGCACATAATCGCGCTTGAAGCCGGCGTTCAGGGTACGGATCACGCCGTAATCGAGGCCGGTGACATCGGCAATATCCCGGAAGGAAATGGCTTCGTGTACGCGGATGTAGGTCGTGAGTTGTTCGTCGTAATCCGGCTCTATCACGTCCATGTTGTGCAGGGAGTAATAGTTACAGATATAGGTAGCGGCGATAAAAGCCGGCACATAGTTCCGGGTTTCAGTGGGCAGGAAGCGCTGGATGGTCCAGAAATCGCGGCTGTGTGCCTTTTTGATGGCGGAGTTCACGCGGCCCGGGCCGCTGTTGTAGGCGGCCAGCGCCAGGGCCCAGTCGTTGTATTGGGCGTGCAGGTGCTTGAGGTACCGGACGGCGGCTTCGGGGCTTTTGACCGCGTCGCTGCGTTCGTCGACCGTAGAACTTTGTCCCAGGTCGTAATCTTTTCCGGTGTAGGGCATAAATTGCCAGAGGCCGGTGGCGCCGACGCGGGAAACAGCTTTGGCATTGAGCGCCGATTCCACGACGGCCAGGTATTTCAGGTCGGTAGGCAGACCGCTTTCTTTCAATTTTTGTTCGAACAAAGGAAAATAGGTAAGCCGCCGGCCCAACATCACGCGAGTTTTCTCGGATTTGACCTGTACGTACGTTTTGATGTAGCCTTTTACCACACCGTGGGGTTTGAGGGCCAGGCAGCCGCTCAGTTTGCCGAGTCGTTCGCGGAGTTCGGCATCTGTTACCGGCGCCGGATAGCCGCCTTTCGCGACTAGAAGATCGGAAGAATCTGCGGGTTCGGGAAGATCGGATTCATCTTGGGCTGCTAAAGGCTTGATTGCGAGGAACAAACAAAAAAAGGCAAGCCAGATAGCAACAGAATGTTTTTGCTGCATAAGATACAGAGGACTCAAGTACGATGATGAAAGAGGGAGGCGAACCGTAGTTGGATTAAGGCTGAGTGGGTACTAACGGGCAGCAACAAATTTTATTTTAGTTGCGCAGATTTATTGCCGGGCCTGGGGAGCAATTGGGGAGCCTTTCGAAATAAGAGCGAGCAAAAGTCCGAATTTTCCCCGATACCGTGGTACACTTCGTGTAAAATTAACATTTTCCAGGCCTGCAATACCACTAACCCGAAATAATATTTTGAGCAATAAAAAGTCATTCCACTTGGCGGTTTTATGCAGATTGTGTGTACTTTTGCGCGGCTTTTGAAAGCGGCTCCCTGATTCCGGTGGTTGGGCGCCGTCCGTTGCACACCGGATACCAAACATCATTTCGTTTTATGGCAAATATCGGTCGTATCAAACAAATCATTGGCGCTGTGGTAGATGTGGACTTTAGCGGTCCTGACAGCAAGCTGCCGGAAATTTTGAATGCCCTCGAAATTAAACGCGAAGACGGCTCCACGCTGGTACTGGAAGTACAGCGGCACCTTGGCGAAGACGGCGTTCGCACCATCGCTATGGACTCTACCGACGGTCTTACCCGCGGCGTGGAGTGCGTAGATTCGGGCTCCCCTATTGCAATGCCCACGGGCGAAGAAGTGCGTGGTCGCTTGTTTAATGTGGTGGGCCAGGCCATCGACGGCATCGGTCCGGTGGTAAAAGGCAAAAACGCCTATGTCCTCCACCGCAAACCACCCGCCTACGAAGACCTGTCCACCGAGCGGGACATCCTGTACACCGGTATCAAGGTAATCGACCTGATCGAACCCTACGCCAAAGGTGGCAAAATCGGCTTGTTCGGTGGCGCCGGTGTAGGCAAAACCGTGTTGATCATGGAATTGATCAACAACATCGCTAAAGCATACGACGGTATGTCGGTATTCGCCGGCGTAGGCGAACGGACCCGCGAGGGCAACGACCTGCTGCGCGAGATGATCGAATCCAACGTAATTAAATACGGCGAAGCCTTCAAACATTCCATGGAAGAAGGTGGCTGGGACCTCAGCAAGGTCGACAAACAGGAATTGAGCAAAAGCCAGGCCACTCTGGTGTTCGGTCAAATGAACGAACCCCCCGGCGCCCGCGCCCGGGTGGCTCTCTCCGGTCTCACCATGGCCGAATATTTCCGCGACGGCGACCTGAGCGATCCAGCCGGAGGCCGCGACATTCTGTTCTTCGTCGACAACATCTTCCGCTTCACCCAAGCCGGTTCCGAAGTGTCCGCCCTCTTGGGCCGTATGCCTTCGGCCGTAGGCTACCAGCCCACGCTGGCTACCGAAATGGGTGTCATGCAGGAGCGGATCACCTCGACCAAGCGCGGCTCCATCACTTCCGTACAAGCCGTTTATGTACCGGCTGATGACCTTACCGACCCGGCGCCGGCTACCACCTTCGCCCACTTGGACGCTACCACGGTATTGAGCCGTAAAATTGCCTCCCTCGGTATCTATCCAGCCGTTGACCCGCTCGACTCCACCTCCCGGATCCTGGATCCGAAAATCATCGGCGACGAGCACTACCGCTGCGCCCAGCGCGTAAAACAAATCCTCCAGCGCTATAACGAATTGCAGGATATCATCGCCATCCTCGGTATGGAAGAACTGTCCGACGAAGATAAACTCGTCGTTACCCGCGCCCGCCGCGTACAGCGCTTCCTCTCGCAGCCCTTCCACGTGGCAGAACAGTTCACCGGCCTCAAAGGCGTGTTGGTACCCATCGACGAAACGATCCGGGGCTTCAACATGATCATGGACGGCGAAATGGACCAATACCCGGAAGCAGCATTCAACCTGGTCGGTACGATCGACGACGCGATCGCCAAAGGCAAGAAAATGTTGGCCGAAGTAGGCGCCTAAGTAAATTCTATCCGGGCAACCAGACCTTGATCTCCGCGGCCAAGCGCCCGCCGACCCGGTCTGGTTGCCCCGGTTTTTTATACCGAACAGATTTTTTAGTTTAAACATCGGAACATCAGCAACCATGAATCTGGTCATCTTATCTCCCGAAAAAGAAATCTTCTCCGGCGCCGTTCAATCGGTGAAAGTGCCGGGCACTACCGGTTCCTTCGAAATGCTGGAAAACCACGCCCCAATCGTTTCCTCGCTCCGCAACGGTGAAGTCCGGATTATTACGTCCAAAGGAGAAAAAATTTCCTTCCAGGTCGATGGCGGCTTTGTCGAAATGCTGAACAACGAGGTATCCTTGCTGGTGGCCGGCGTGAAAGAGTAAACCGGGCCAAGGCCCAATAAAAAAGCCCTGAAAGTGCAGTTGTTTGCACTTTCAGGGCTTTTTTTATCGGCAGCCTATCGAATCAAGGTGACATCCCCCCGCAACACCTGCTCCTCGCCGTTGAACAACTCCACCCGCGCCATAAAACTGTACACATCCATAGGGCCTTCCTTTCCGCGCACCGTCCCGTCCCAGCCCTCCTGCGCCTGATTGGCCGGGAAATTCTGTTTGGAAAAAGCCAGTGAACCCCAACGATCAAACACCTCCAGTACCCGGATCTGCCGGATATAGCTACCCGAGGAAAAGATGGTGAAATACCGGTTGTCCGGGTTGTCCGAATCCGACATCAGCACATTCGGGTAAAAAATAGCCGCCTCATCCACCTGCACCAACACCTTGTCGCTGGCGGTGCAGCCATAACCATCCACCAGGACACAAACGTATTCTGTCGTTCCCGCTGGCTGGGCCGCCCAGGCCAGCGCACCGGAAAATACGGTCTCGTCGCCAGCCGTCCAGGTCACCGATCCCAGCGACAAGGCGTTGGTTTGCCCCTCGAGCGCCGCCGACTGGCCATTGACGATCCGCTGGTCCGGCCCGAGTTCCAGTTGTAATTCGTGAAAAACAACGGGTTGCCCCGGCGCAATTTTTGTGCAAGGGTCTTGCAGTTGCACATGCCCGTCAGGCCCTATCGGCCCCACAACCGGCGAAATGTAATAGGTAGTTTCGCTTGTCATGGTAGATGGGTCGAACACAAATTCCCCCGCCGCATTGCGGGCTAAAATACCCGCTACCGTGCTTCCCGGCAGCGTATGCAACACAAACTCCGCCGTATCGCCCGGCGCAAAAACCGGGTCTTGCGCCGCTTGCACCTGAAGCACCTGGTCCGTGCAGCCGTTCAAGGGCGACGATGCCATCAGGCCGGGATCGTTGGCACATACCATACTGCAATGGAACGTACCCGATACAATTTGCTTACAGCCGTTGCTCAATTGTTCCACCACAAAAACATAGGCCGTTCCATTGGCCATCGGCGCCGAAACAAATACCTCTCCCGGCAACAGGCTACTATCCACCTTGAACGGCGCCTCTCCATCGATGAAAAAACTCACCGTAAACTGCGTATTTGCCGGCAGGCAAATATGTTCCGGCACGCTGCATACCGGCGGCGCTGTATCGTCCAAAATGGTAAAATGAAAAATCGTGCAACTGTCCTCCAGGCTGTAGTCGCCCGGCGCACAATATTCCTGCCCCATCACGCTCACACAGGGCTCGCGGCAGGTAATCGTATCCACTACCCCCAACTCCTGCACGACTTTTTCAAATCCAATGGAAAAAACGGTGGTCTCACAAAGGCCGGTCTGCTGCTGGTAGGTGCCTGGCTGGCAATACTGCTGACCCAATACAGTGGCACATGGCTGCGCACAACTCAACACGGCGGCCTGTCCCAGGTTGATCTCGGTAGAAGGAATCACGTCCACCGTGGTGGTGGCAATCGTCTGACAGCCATTGTTGGGGTTGAGCACCAGCACGGTATAACTAGTGGTCACCGTCGGTTGAACGGTAAGCATGGGGCCCGATTGGCCGGTATTCCATTGGTAAATCAAATCCGGCTGAAACGGCTGGCAATTCAGCGTGATGGATGCGCCCGCGCAAATCTGCTGGCCCGGGTCGAGAAAAACCAACGGCGGCACGATATCCTGAACTATATTGGCCACAATACTCGTGCAATTATCCAGCTCGAACCAGAATTGACCGGGCGAGGAAAAAACCATGCCCTCAATGACGCAGGATGTTTCCAGGCAGGAAAGAAAGCAAAATTCCTCCCGGATCTCGTGTTTGATCAGAATGGGCAACGGAGCAATCGTTCCACCACAGCCACCACTGCAATCGCAAAACGCCAGCGTATCAAACGGCGCGGTACTCGCTGTATACCAGCTGGCCCAAATCAGCCCCTGGATAAGCGTATCCTGCCAGGGCAGGGAATCCAAGACTATCGTGTCCACCGCCACCTGAATACTCAGTCCCGTGCTGTCGCCAACAAACATCAAGCCATCAGGGATGTGCCAAACCAGCACCAGTGAATCTGGCGCCGGACAAACATCGATACCCGGCGGCGGCGGGCAGTACTCGCCGTTGCCCCCCGTCGGTATCCCGGGGGCAATGGAGCACTGCGGCAGGGTCACGGTATAGGTGGCAACATCGCCCGGACAAATAACGCCCGGGCCCTGAATATAGCCATCCGTGCAGGCGCAGGTATCACCCTCGATCGATGCGGTGCCCATGCCAGCCAATACCTGGATCGAAAAATCGCAGCGATCGCCTTCCGGACTGTCGAAGGCCAGATAATACACTTCCCCGGCCGATAAATCGGCAAACAACAACTGCCCAAGGGAATTGGCTGGCACGAAATACTCGGTTTTCAGGTCCAGGGTAGCACAGGTGCCGGCAAACAATTGTACCCGCAGGCCGAACGTATCAGTACAATCCGACAATTGCACGCCCAACACCAGCGAGTCGGCACAAGGCGACAGGCGCAAAAAGCCGCCGCCGGTAAGGGTCCAGGCGCCCAGGCTATCGTTGCCCAGGCTATCGTTGTTGCTGCAATAGCCTTCCAGAAAATTGCCGCACAAAAACGGCGCCTGCCCACAGCTGTCTGCCAGTGCAGCCGGAAAATTGCAGCTCTGGGAAAACCCTTTGCCAACCCCAAAAACTACCAAAAACAGAAGAAGGTGTCTCATAATCAAGATTTTGGATAAAGGCAGCCTGCCTACAGGCGCCAGGTTTTTATCAATGGTATTACTGCACTACAATTTTTCCGGAAGCCACCGGCCGGCCGGATTGGTATACGCATACCGCATACCAACCGGCGGCAAGTGTGCCGGTTTCCAGCCGGCAAAACGGTTCATTTGTTTGCAAAGCATAATATTGCCGGCCAAGGGCATCCCGGATTTCCACCCGATACGGATGCTCCACCCCGGTAGCCCGCCAGCGTAGTTGTGTTGAGCTCAAAAACGGATTGGGTTGCGCCAGCAGCCAGGCCTCCGCAGCACCACTCGCCGGCGCCTGGTCAGCGACCAGCAGTGCCTCCAGCGGCTCGCCAATCGTATGCCAGGTAGCCGCCGTCAACACCGGCGTATTGTGGTCAAAATAAATGGCGGCGCGGTTTTCGATCCGGGTGCCTGCCGCCAAATCCGCCAAGGTGGAAATCCTGAATTGCACAAAACCCTGCGAGCCCGCGAAATCGGCGCTCGAATCCGGCAACGCAATGGGGTCGAATACAAAGCGCAACACACCCTGGCCCGACCATTCGGGCCGGTACGCATGGCTGGAGGCGCCCCATTCCAGGCTGTTCAGGTCAAAACCCGCCGGCAGAGTATCCCGGATCTCCACCCGGAAAGCCGTGTCTGTACCCGTATTTTGAAAACGCAGCAAATATTCAAGGGCTGTACCCGCCCGAATGACATGCGCCGCGTCGACCCCCAGGGGTTGTCCGATTTTGTCGTTGGGGTCATAGGAGCCGATGCTGGCGCGGCACTCCACATCGGTAAACGGATCGCCGTCGTTTGTAGGAAACTGCAACCCATAGCCGGTCGAAAACGGCAGGCCCCCACAACCCTCAATCACCAGCATTGGGTTGCTGCGACTGGGGTGGCCGGCACTTTGCGGCACGATGAGGGTCACCGTTTTGCCCTTTGGGTACAATACGATCGTGGTATCTGCCCCTGCGGCCAGTTGCAAGGGTTCACGTTTGAAAATGATCTGGTCCTCCGTAATCACAAAATCAGCCATCACGCTCATGTTCCCGGGGCCGGTATTGGTAATGGTAAACACCACCGAATCGCCCGCACAGTAACCACTGACCACCAGGTTCGAGCCATCCCACACGGGATCGAAGGCGGAACACAAGGAGTCGGGCACCACATGCACCGAACTGCAATGCAGTTGCCCGAGCACGCTGCTGTCGCAATCCAGATAGGCTGTTACGGTGAAAGTTCCACCAGTAAGCGCAGCGACATCGCCAAGTTCGAACCACAACGTATCGCCCGACTGAGCAAAGGGCAACGACGCAGCGGTAGGCGTCAGGTAGGGGTCAAGCAGCACCGCCGCCCGGGCATCTTGGGCCGGCGCCGGTCCGTAATTAAAATACCGGATGGCGTAGGTATTGTCGAAGCAACGCCGCAAAAATGGCGTCGTCATACCCACCTGAAGCAAAGGGCAATTGTAGGTCGACTGCACCGGAAAATCGAGCTCCGTCGTTTGGCCGGCCAGGCCGAACGTCACCGGCACCGAATCGAGGCAAGCGCTCCAATAGGCCGACGCCGGCTGCACCGAGAGGTACCAGGCGCCGGTATCCACCCTCAAGGTATATTGACCCAGGCTATCCGTCAGGGCATACACCGTGCCCGGCGCGCCGGCGGCCGTCACCACCCAGGCATCCAACCCGGGCTCCTGGGCGTCGGCCATACAATCCATCAGTGTGTCGAGCACTACCCTACCCGATACGGTATGGCTCCAAAGCGTACCGAGCGAATCGGTGCGCAGCAGCCAGGCTTGCAAATCTCCGTTTGGGCCAAAAGATGCTGTTTGCCCGGCCAGGGCAAAGCCGCCGTCGGAGGCTTGCTGCAAGGCCCAGAAAATATCGCCTTTCAGGCCACCGTAAGTGTTGAACCACAACAAGTTGCCCGCCGGATCGGTGCAAGCCAGAAAGGCGTCCCGGCTGGCGGAGGGCAAAGGTGTGGTTTCGCCGGCCAGCATTATCCGGCCGTCTGCCAGCACCAGGGCCGCGTGGGCATGCTGGCTGCCGGGCAAGGAAAGTCTACGGGTCCATAATGTATCGAGTTGGGCATCAAGCGCTACGAGATACAGGTCCTGGGCGGCTGAGTTTACCTCCGCCCGGCCCAGGACCAACAGCTGGTCGTTGGGCAGGGCAACGATTCGGTCGGCGCGTTGCTGCCCCGGCAAGCTCAGCAGCAAGGTGTCGATACTGTTGCCGGCTGCATCCAGCGCCAGCACAAATAAGTCAGTAAAATTCGGACTGATCGCGGTGTTCAGGTACCAACCAGTCAGTACAGCCGACCCATCCGGTCGCGACAAGGCATCCGAGGCTTCGCCGTATTGTCCAAAAACCAGCTCCGTGCTCCCTAGCCATTGCCCGGCGGCATTGAGCCGCGCGAAATAGGGCCGGGGCGCCCAGGTATCGGTGCCAAAAGGGAAATAACGCGCACCCGTCAGCAGAAAACCGCCGTTGTGCGGGCAGCCGTTGGTGAGGTAGCTCAGGCTGTCCAGTTGAAGGCTGGCTTCCGGCTGGCCGGCGGCGTCGAGCAGGGAACAACTGATTTGCTGAAAAACGGGGTTGGAACTGCTGTTGGGCTGCGAACGGGTGCCGCCCAGCAACCAGCCGCCACCGGAGCGGGGCAACAGGATGTTGGCGCTTTCGCTCCAGGCCGTGTCGCCCCAGGAAAACGAGGCTTGCGGGGCGCCCCAGGCATCCGTCTGGATAAAGTACCAATCCGTGTGGGTAGTCGAATCGGGGCTGTTGCTGCCCGCCGCCAGCAGGGAGCCATCGGGCAACAGCCGCAGGGCGAACGCGCGCTCGTCCCAGGCGCCGCCGTAAAACCGCTGCCAGCCCTGTGCAACAACAGGAGAGCTCCAACAGAGCAGCAGCATCGAAGTCAACAGCAAAAAAAATCGTGGTCGCAACATAGTCGAAATTATGGATTCAAAAGTACCTCCGGATGCGGCATGCCGGCAAAAACAAAATCGTTTGATTCTCGGATTTTTTAACGTGATTTGTTGTATGAAAATACTGGATTTATTTCGGCATTTTACCAAATCAGATTGGCATTGGATGAGCAAATTCGTAGCCAGTCCTGTTCATAATCAACATAGTACGGTAAGCCGCCTCTTTGCTTTTTTTCGGAAAAAATTACCGGAACAGGAAGAAGGCATTTTATCGGAAAATTTATCCAAGATCATCTTCGAAAAGGAGGCCTTGGGGCCGGCAAAACTGCACCATGTGTCCAACTATCTCCTGCGGGTGACGCAGGACTACCTCGCCTGGGACGAATGGGCGCAGGACGAACAGGCAAAATCCTATTATTTGCTGCGGGCCTGCCGGCGCCGGGGCCTGGACAAACCCTTTCGCAGCCACCTGGCCCGCCTGCAACGCCTGACCGACAACCACACCCAACGCAACCCCGAACACTACCGCTTCCGCTACACCCTGGCCCTGGAGGAATACCAGCACTCGATGCAGGCAGGCCGCTCGGACCTCGGGCAGGCGCAAGCCTTGTCCGAACTGCACGACCTGGCTTTTGTGGCCGAAAAACTAAAAAACGCCTGCATCCTGCGCAGCCGCCAACGCGTGCGGCAGCGCGACGCCGATGCGGGTTTGCTCAGCGCCGTGCTCGATCTGGTGCACCGCCGGCCGGCGTTGCTGGAGATACCCGCCATCGCAGTGTATTATTTTGGCTACCTGGCGCTCGATGAGCCCGAGACAGATGACCATTTTTTTGCCCTGAAAACCCGCCTGCCGCAAGCCGCCCGGCACTTCCCTACCCACGAATTGCGCGATATTTACCTCCTGGCCATCAATTTTTGCATCCACCGCATCAACCTCCGGCAGGAAAACTACCTGCGCGAAGTGTTCGATCTGTACCGCTCCGGCCTGGAGCAGGATGTATTTTTGGAAAACGGCCAGGTGTCGCGGTTCACCTACACCAACATCGCCCTGGCAGCCCTTCGATTGCACGAATTCGAGTGGACCTACCAGTTTTTACAGGATTTTCGCGACAAACTGCCCGAAACGCAACGCGCTGGCGCCTATGCCTTCAATTTGGCCAGGTTTTACTGCGAACGCGGCGATTACGACCGGGCTATGCCCCTGTTGCAGGCCATGGATTTTGACGATGTGCTGCACAACCTCACCGCCAAAGCCATGTTGCTCCGCATGTACTACGAAACCGGCGCCGACAACGCCCTCGAAAGTTTGCTCCTGAGCCTCGATGCGTATTTGCGGCGCAAAAGCCAACTTGGCGAACAACAACGCACGGCCTACCAGAATACCATCCGGCTGTTGCGGCGCCTCATCGCCCTGCCAGCCGCCGATGCGGACGCGCGCCGCCACCTGCGGCTGGAAGTGCAGGAGACCCTGCTGGTCGCAGAAAAGGATTGGCTGCTGCGCATGCTCGCCTGAGTACCGCGTATTTTTTTTAAAAAATTTTGCCGCCCGCTGTTACGCTTTGCCCGGCACCGAACATTAAACCCTGATTCACCCAATTTTCCAATGCTTCAAAACCAAACCAATGAAACAGTTCCCAACATTGTCCCTCTCCTTGTTCGTACTGGCCCTGCTTGCCCTGGGCGCCCACTCCACACAAGCACAAGTAAGCGGCACCAAGCCGGAATTCATTTTGTACAAACACAACAGCGGCCCGGGCGGCGCCTTGCCGGTTCTGACCGGCGATTTGCTCGGTGAAATCAAATTTACGGCCCTCACCGCGCAAAAAAGCGTGCGCAGCGGTGCCGTGATCCGCTCCATCGCCACCGGACCCGTATCCCCAGATTACCTGCCGGCCAACCTGATCTTCCAAACTGGCGCACCCGCAGTGCACGACCGGATGACTATCACCTCCACCGGCCTGGTCGGCATCGGTACCATCGACCCCCTGTACCACCTCGACATCGTGGGCAACACGCACACCAGCGGCGACTTTTTCGGGCGCATCCACATGGATGCCAGCCTGGGCACCCCCGCGTCAGCCCCCAACACCTACCTCTCAGAAGCCTATTTTGAATACAAAACAGCGGCCGACATGGGTGTTACCGACAACACCAGCAATGGTGGCCTGCTCACCCTCGCGCCCAGTTTTAACAGCGCCGGCCAAACCGACCACCAACTGTTCTTCAACGCCGGCGGCATTTATCACCGCAACGGCGATGCCGGCAGCGGCGCCTGGTCCGGCGCCTGGCAACGGCTCATGACCTCGGCCGATATCAGCGGCACCACCAACCGGGTGGCCAAGTTCAACAGCCCCAACAGCGTGGGCGACAGCCGTTTGTTTGACAACGGCGCCCGCGTCGGGATCAACAATTTCGCCCCGGCGTTCGACCTCGACATCACCGGCACCACCAACGTGAACGGCAGCCTGTTCGTGTCGAGCCGCCTGGGCATCGGCAACACCAGCCCCACAGCAGCCCTCGACGTAACGGGCAACGCACGCGTCAGCGGCGAAACCCACCTGGCCCAGCGCGTTAACATCGGTACCACCGATTTTGCCACCGGCTTCCTGCTCAATGTAGGCGGCGGCATCATCGCCGAAGAAGTGCGGGTTCAACTGGAAACCGACTGGCCCGACTATGTGTTTGAACCCAACTACGCCCTGCCCAACACCGCCGAACTGGAGCAATTTATCCAGACCAACAAACACCTCCCGGGTGTGCCCTCGGCTGCCGAAGTTTCAGAAAAAGGCCTCGATCTGGGTGAAATGAACCGGATTTTGATGGAAAAAGTGGAAGAACTGACTCTCCTGCTCATCCAGCAGCAAAAACAAATCGACGCCCTGAACACCGCAGTTCAAGCCGGCAAACACTAAATCCGATCACCCCACTCAATACCTTATCATGAAACATCTTTTGATATTGCTGGCCTGTGGGTTGATCTGGCCGGCCGGCCAGCTGCTGGCGCAAACGGTGCCCGCGCTGTTTGCCGAAGTAGACAACCCGGTGCTCGACGCACAGCAATCCAATTACCTGCGGGTCATCACCGCAGAACCCACGGCCGTTTCGTTCCGCTTGGTCACCGTCAATTCAGCCGCGCTCGAACAATCGGACCGGCTGCGCATTGAGCGGCTCGACGAATACGGCGACATTTACCTGCACCGGACCAATCTGGTCCGTCGCAGCGGGAACAACTTTTCCTGGTTCGGCAGCGTCGACGGGTACCGGATCGCCGGCGCCAACCTGGTGGTCGACAAGGGATACGTGCACGCCACAATCCGCTTCGACGATGGCCTGTTTACCCTCGCGCCGCTGGGCAAAGGCCTGCACGTACTCGTGCGCCGGGCCTATGACAAATACCCCGAAGAAGGTTGCCGAAAACTACACCTGGAACAACAAGCGCCCTTGCCCACTGTACCAGAACCATCCCAAAAAGCCAATGAGCGCAGCAATGCGGACAACAACGGTGGCGGCGGCTGCGCCATCCGGCTGCTCGTCGCGTTTACCGACGACGTAGCGGCCGCCCACCTCAATCCCAGGGGTGAAATTCAATTGGCGACCGACAACTACAACGCCTCCAACCAAAACAGCGGACTCGACCACCAGGTCGAACTGGCCCGGGTGATCGAAGTAGCCTATGCCGAAAGCGGCGACGACAAGACCGACCGCGACCGGTTTCGCAATACTGCCGACGGGATCATGGACGAGATCCATCCCCTGCGCGATCTGTACGACGCCGATATGTGTTGCCTGATCACAGAAACCCTCGACGGCTGTGGCCTGGCGGCTGGTATCGGCTCTACCTATGCCTCCGCTTTTCAGGTGACCAAATTCAGTTGCGCAGCCGACAACCTGACCTTTGCCCACGAGTTTGGGCACCTGCTCAATGCCCGGCACGACACCTTTGTGGACGCCACGGCCGGCACCAACCACGGCCTGGTCAACGTGGCCAACGCCTGGCGGACGCTCATGTCGTACAACGACGAATGCGACTGCTCCGACGAAACCAGCCCTTGCCCCGACGGCGATGACCGCGCCACGCCGGGCTCGCCGGGCTGCACGCGCATCCAGTTTTGGTCCAACCCCAACGTCAGCAACCTCGGCGACCCGACCGGCACCAACGACCGCTGCAACAACGCCGCTGCCGTGAACGCCTTCGACAACACTGTGGATGCTTTTGAGGGCCTGGACATGAATAAAATCCTCAGTGCACCGGAAATGGTTGCCGCTGAGGAAGAAGCCAACCTCTCGGCCCGGCAAACGGTCGAAAACAACAGCGGCGTTGCCATAGACTACCTCGGTGGCTCCAAAGGCTGCTACCAGGCCGGCAGTTCAGTGACCTTGCGGCCCGGCTTTTGGGCCAGAAATGGCAGCGACTACCGGGCCTTCATCGATGTCTGTTCCAGCACCCTGCCGTTGGCAGGCGGAGCCGACGAGCGCAGCGAGCACCTTACTGCTGCGGCCCTCCTTGAGGCAGTGCCCAATCCGGTGGTGGATGAACTGCGCTTGGTGTACCAGTCGGCCGGAACCGATGTGGCTGCGGTCCGGCTGGGCCTGTACACTGCCGGGGGGCGTTTGGTGACCACCCCCGTGCTGCAAGGCGATGCCGGTATTTTCCGCGCGACCTGCGACGTGGCCGCGCTGCCGGCCGGCGTGTATTACCTCCTGCTGGAGGATGGCGCCCGGGCGCAGACCCTAAAAATTGTGAAAGTTGACCGGTAAGTACCGGTGTAGTTTTCAGGCAACAGCCGCAACGAGTGGGGTGCAAGCCGCGCGTTGTGGCTTTGCCATTTTTTAGAAAAAATTTTAAACAAACCGGCTGCGCCGGACAGCGTATTTTTGCGGCATCCATGCCGCTTCTGCTGAGTACCCACCCATTCGATGCCCTGACCTTTGGCGTTTGGCAAATTGCCGAAGAAGAGTCCTATTTCCGGGAAGACCTGCCCTTGTTGCCGGAAGAAGAGACCGATTTGGAGCGCTACAAAGGTATTCGCCGACTGGAATGGCTGGCCGGGCGCTGGATGCTGCACAAACTGACGGGTGTGCCCGAGCGTTTGCCGCTGGGCAAAAATGCGTTTGCCAAACCTTTTTTTCTCGACCAACCCGAGCGGCATTGTTCCCTGAGTCATTCCCAGGGTATCGTGGGGGCGCTCCTCGCCGACCGCATTTGCGGCTGCGATTTGCAAGTGCTGGTGGAAAAAATGCCCCGGCTGGCGCCAAAATTTTTGCACCCGGAAGAAGATGCCTTTGTGCGGCAGCACGATCCGGCTGCGCAATTCGACCTTTTGCATGTGTTTTGGACGGCCAAAGAAAGCCTGTACAAAGCCTACGGCCTCAAGGAACTCGACTTCCGGGCGCAGTTGCGCCTGGATGCGTTCGAGTGGTCGGGCCAATCGGCTATAGCCCGTGGCTGGATTCGGAAAGCAGATTTTGAACAGGCGTATGACCTGTATTTTGAGAAAACACAACTGTCGGAAACCCCTTCCGACGCGTTTATCTGGACGGTTTGTGTGCCGCATTCGCCGTAGATTTAGAGCGTGTTTACCTTTCAGTGACCGGGCTCCAAGCGGCTAATTTTATTTCAGGCCGCGTTAAAATTTTCGCCATAGGCTCCCGGCTATGGCTGCAAATTTTGCCTTGCCAGAAATAAAATTTGCTCACTTTCGCCTCGATACTGAAATGTAAACACGCTCTTAGCCCATGATGTCCAGCACCCCGCACACCACGCTGATCCGGGACGAAGCCCTTCGCCTGGGTTTTGACTTTGTCGGCTTTGCCCGCGCCGAACGCCTCAACGACGAAGCGCGGCGCCTCGAAGCCTGGCTGCGGCAGGGTGCGCACGGCCGCATGGCCTACATGGAGAACCATTTTGATTTGCGCATCGACCCTACCCTGTTGGTGCCGGGCGCCAAAAGTGTGATTTGCCTGGGCTTCAACTATTTTAACCCGGAAAAACAACACGATCCGGAGGCGCCCAAAATCAGCCAGTATGCCTATGGGCAGGACTATCACCTGGTGGTGCGGGAAAAACTAAACCAGTTGCTGGCATATATGCAGGCGCAAATTGGCGCCATCGAGGGCCGTTGTTTTGTGGACAGCGCCCCGGTGCTGGAGCGCGAATGGGCGCGCCGCGCGGGCCTGGGCTGGAACGGCCGGCATACGCTAACGATCCACCCGCGCCGGGGCTCGTACTTTTTCCTGGCGGAAATTATCTGCGATCTGCCGCTGGCTTACGATGATCCCATCCGCGATCATTGCGGTACCTGCCGGCGTTGCATTGACGCCTGCCCCACCGAGGCTATCAGCCCGGAAGGCTACTTTCTGGATGCCTCCCGCTGCATTTCTTACCTCACCATCGAACTTCGCGACGAAATCCCGGCCGCCTTTCAGGGCCAAACCGACAACTGGATGTTCGGCTGCGACGTGTGCCAGGACGTGTGCCCCTGGAACCGGTTTGCCCAACGGCACCAGGAGCCGGCCTTTGAGCCGCATCCCGATTTGCTCCAACTCAGTCGCCGCGACTGGATTGAGATCACGGAGGAGGTGTTTGGCGCAGTTTTCAAAAAATCAGCCGTCAAACGTGCAAAATATGCGGGACTCACCCGCAACATCCGGTTTTTGTTTCCGGAGGAGCCGGCGGGATAAGTTGGCCAATGCTGGCCAAAGGGTTGCACAAGCACTCGTATTCCTATTTCGGAATCCGAATCTGGTACGTTTTGCCTGCTGCGTTGGTGAGTTTGCTGTCGATCAGCCAGGGGTTGAAGAGTTTAAGCATCCGGTAGGACGTGCCGTGTTGCACGGCAAAATCGCCCCAGTTGTCGACCGGTCCGCTGACGGCTACGGTTTTAAAGTTGTTGAGCGGGTCGTACAGGTGCTCCTTTTCGATGTTGTATTCGTAGGCATCCGGATTTTCCATGACTTCTTTTACGGCCACGATGCGGAAGGGGTAGCGCATGGTTTCGTCGGCGGCCAGGTTGAGGTCGAAGAAGGTTTTGGCGCGTTGTTTGGCCATTTCCTGTTTGATCCGGTCGGGGCCGCCGTTGTAGGCAGCGGCGGCCAGCACCCAACTGCCCAGCCGTTCTTTTTGCTGGCGCAAATACCGGCAGGCGGCGTGGGTGGCTTTTTCGAGGTCGTAGCGTTCGTCGATTTCGGTATTGACCTCCATTTGGTAGTCGCCGGCGGCGCCTTTCATAAACTGCCAAACGCCTTTGGCGCCGGCGGGCGAGATGGCGTTGGAGAGGGTGCTTTCGGCCACGGCGAGGTATTTCAGGTCGTTGGGTACGCCTTCTTCTTTCAGAATGGGTTCGATGATGGGAAAAATGGCGTGTGCGCGTTTGATGGCCAGGATGGTCTGGGAATGGTAGTACACGTTGCGGAGCAACTCGGCGTCGAGGCGCTGGCGAACGTCAAAATTGTCCATCGGGAAGGCTTCGCCGCAAAAATCAAAATCTTTGTCCAGGTTGATCGAGCGGATGGTTTGCTCGGGGGAAGAGAAGCCCGAACCGCCGCCATTCC
This sequence comes from Saprospiraceae bacterium, assembly GCA_020846655.1. Lineage (GTDB taxonomy): Bacteria > Bacteroidota > Bacteroidia > Chitinophagales > Saprospiraceae > M3007. The sequence continues at coordinate 19,574 of JADLDL010000292.1, forward strand.
CTTTGAACGAAAGAAAGAATATACCTGCCAAGATCAGGACCAGGAGGATATTCAACATTAAGAGGGCGCGGTTATTTTTTGTCCATTCCATGTGTGGCGGATTTAAGAATGTGTTGGATTAGGCAGGGTCGGCGGGTGTTGTTGTTCAGTAAAATGTCCGACAAAAATAAAAAAAGCGCCGGACTACCGGCGCCCGTAAAACGTACAAAGGGCGGGGCTTATTCTTTGGCTTTTTTATAAACAGGCACGGTGGAGCAGGGTTCGCCGTACATGATGCTCCGGGCGACGGGCTGAAGCAGGCGGGTAATTTCGAGGTAGGCCGAAGGCGGCACGGGTTTGTCGCTGCACCCTTTGATCACGAGGCGTTTGTCGGCAAAATCCTGCGGGTTGAGCCCGGCCAGGGATTTGAGAAAAGAACGCTCGACAAACTGATCGGGCGTACCCAAAAATACGTCGCGCACCTGTGCGGCGGCGTAGGTAGCCACCAGCATGTAGGCCCAAACGGGAATGATGGCATCGGCGGAGCAAAATACCGCGAGGTTTTTGCCGGCAAACTGCTCCCAGTCGAAGTTTTTCAGGGCTTCGCGAAAGTCGTTTTCCTTGAGGATCAGGCCCATAAACAGTTGATCCTTGAGGTCGAACGCGGCGATGTCGCCCTCGGGGTAGAATTTTTCCAGATCTATGGTGACCAGGCTGCTGGACGCCACCCGATTGACAAGTACTTCTTCCATGTTGTGTGCGGTTTACTCAATGAAGGGGCAATTGATGTTCAGACCGGCTGCCACCTATCCAACTACATTGCTATTCGGCGGGTACGTTTTCTTCGGCTGCCGGCACCTCGCCGATCATGTTTTCCACTTCTTTAAAATCCTTGGGTTTGGGCAAATCCTGAAGGGTGCGGATACCCATGTAGTCCATAAATTTGTCAGAAGTAGCGTAGAGCAAGGGGCGGCCCGGGCCTTCGCTGCGGCCGGCAATTACAACAAGTTCTTTTTCCAAAAGTTTCTGCAAGGCATAGTCGCAGTTGACGCCCCGGATTTCCTCCAGCTCGGACTTACTGACCGGCTGCTTGTAGGCCACCAGCGCCAGGGTTTCCATAGCGGCTTGGGAGAGCCGTTTTTTGGTGGTTTGCTTGAGGTGCACGGCCACCGTATTGTGGTAGGCGCCTTTGGTCATAAATTGATAGCCGCCCGCAATTTCCACCAGTTCAAAGGCAAATTGATCGGCCTGGTATTGGCGCCGGATCTCGTGCAGCGCCGCGTCGATATCTGTCTCCGGCACCTCGCTTTGAAAAACCTCCGTCAGGACAGACTGGATGTCCACCAGCGGAATCGCCTGCGGCGAAACAAAGATCAAGGCCTCGATGTGTTGTTTTAACAATTCCATACCACCGGCAAAGGTAGGCTATGATTTTAGAAGTTATCAGCACACGGCCAAAAATGACACAGGCCCTCGCCCATCCAGCCGCGCCAAATCGAAATATTCACCGATCTTTCGCACAGCCTCCGGCCTCTACCACCATAACCGTACCCGTTGGGGCATGCACTTACCAAAAACACCACTCACAACGCACATTGACCACATTCATACGGCCCTAAAGGGCCTTGACCAGGGCGGCGTAAACGCCGCGCTACCGGCATTAACCACATTCAAAAAAATTGACCACATTCATCACATTGGCCACATTCATAAAATGAATCCTTTCGAGCGACAAATGCAGCAATTGCTGGGTGAGGAGTTCCCGGCTTTCCAGCGCGCCATGCAGGAAGCGCCGCCGGTGAGCATCCGGTACAACCGGGCCAAATGGCCGGATGCGCCCGTTGCCGACCCGGTGCCCTGGCATCCGGACGGCGCGTACTTGCCCGAGCGGCCGGTGTTTACGCTCGACCCTTTGTTTCAGGCGGGCGCCTACTACGTGCAGGAGGCCTCTTCGATGTTTTTGTACGAAGCCTTGCGGCAAACCGTCGATTTCGGCCGCTCCCTGCGCGTGCTCGACCTCTGTGCCGCGCCGGGCGGAAAAAGTACGCTGCTGGCGTCGATGCTGAGCCCCGACAGCCTGCTGGTGGCCAACGAAGTGATCCGCCAGCGCGTGTCGGTGTTGCGCGAGAACCTCGAAAAATGGGGCCTGCCCAACATCGCGGTGAGTTGCGCCGATACCGACGATTTTGCAGCGCTCGAAGGCTGGTTTGACGTGGTGGTGGCCGACGCACCTTGTAGCGGCGAAGGTTTGTTTCGCAAAGACCCTGCGGCTTTCCGCGAGTGGTCGCCCGCCAGCGTGGATCTCTGTGTTGCGCGGCAAAAACGCATTTTAGCCAATGCAGCGACGGCCCTGGCGCCGGGCGGCGTGCTGGCCTATTCCACCTGCACCTTCAACCGGCAGGAAGATGAAGAACAGATCGATTGGCTCCGGCGCTCGTTTGGCCTCGAACCCCTCCGGCTCGACTTGCCGGCCGACTGGGGTATCACCGCCGCCGATGGCGGCTACCGGTTCTTTCCGCACCGCGTGCGGGGCGAAGGATTTTTTATCGCCGTGCTGCGCAAAACTGAGGGGCATTCGCCCAAACAACAGGCCGGGCCGGGCTTCAAAATGCTGCAAGCGCTGCCCAAAAAACTGGCTGCCGAGCCGGCTGCCTGGCTGCGCCCGGACGCGGAAGTACAGTTTTTTCAAACCACCACCGGCGATGTACTCGCCCTGCCGGCGCCGCAATTGCCGACCTACCAGGTATTGGATAAACTCCTGAAAAGCAAGTGGTTTGGCGTCAATACCGGCGCCTTTAAAGGCAAAGATTTTGTGCCGGCGCATGGCCTGGCCAGCAGCATCCTGGCAAATCCAGCCCTGCCGGGCGTCGATTTCAGCCGCGAACAAGCCCAATTGTTTCTCAAAAAAGAAGTATTTGAATTGCCCGCCGGCGCCCCCACCCAAGGCTGGGCCCTGGCGCGGTTTTCCGGCCTGAACCTGGGTTGGATGAAAATTCTGCCCAACCGCTGGAACAACTACCTGCCGCCCGAACGCCGCATCCGTATGGAGATTTAACGTGAATGATGAATGATGAGTTAGGAGTGTACGAAGGATTAAAGTAATCAAAAAACTGGACTATTTGATTGGGAATTTGGTTTAGCGAATCTGCCCATCTTTGGGTATGAAAAAAGCGCATCTTATCTCCGGGCAGTTGATAACAGCCGACCAATTGCTTTCGCTTTTGGGGGACAGCTTGCTGCAGGATTTGTCTCGCCAAGTGCAGGCAGACAAATGGGTAATCAAATTGGAAACGGTGGTGGTGTTCAAACTGATTTTGTGCAGTATTCTGGACAGCGAGCGGTTAAGCCTTCGGGTGATGGCCGAGCAGTTTTCCTCCGTTCCGTTCCAATTGCTGGAGCAAAGTGTTGTGGGCCAAAAGACAGCCCACAGCAGCATTCGCGACAGGCTGGTTAACATCAAGGTGTTGTTTTTTGAACGTCTTTACGAACGAACACGGAGTTTGCTGGCGGCTGAGTACAGCCAAAATGAATTGTCGGGGTCCTACAACCTCAAGCGGTACGATTCAACGATGATCTCGGTTTTCAGCCATATGCTCCAAGGGATGAAAGTGGGCAACACCAGCAAAAAGAAGAACCAAGTCAAACTGACGACCGAATTGTTGGGGGATTTTGAAGTGCGGATGCGTTTTTTTAAGGACCAAGACCATTTGGGCGAAGAAGTCGCTCTTCGGGAAATGATCCAGTCGCAAACACACGACAGTCGAAGCCTTATTGTGTTCGACCGAGGCCTGAAGAGCCGCCAGACGTTTTGTGAGTTAAAAGAGGTCAAAACCCAGTTTGTCACCCGCCTCAACGAACGCAACCGCTACAAGTTCATCTGCCAGCACGCCGAAGTGCCCAGTGAAAGCAAGGCGGGTTTGCGCTTTGTTCAGGACAGTATTGTCTACCTGTACGGCGATGGCAATACTTTGGTCAAAGAAGAATTTCGCCTCATTGAAGCAGTGGTCGATAAAAACGGTAAAAAACTCTATTTTTTGACCAATATCCTTTTCCTCGATGCTCAAACTATCGCTGAAATTTATCACAGACGTTGGGACATCGAAGTCTTTTTCCGTTTCGTCAAACAAGAAATGAACCTCACTCACTTCGTTTGCAACGACCTCAACGCTATCCAAGTTATGCTGTATTGCACGTTGATTGCAGCTATGCTTATCCTCGTTTATAAAAAGCAAAACGGTATAACCGCTTACAAAATCGCCAAAACCAAATTTTTCAAAGAACTGCAGGCGGCTGTAACCCTCGAATTGATTGAAACAGAAAAGGGGTTGGAACAACTCAAAAAAGTTCTCAGGATTTATCTAAAAAGAGGCCCTTGAATTTTCCAATTGATTTGTTTTTTGATTACTTTAATCCTTCGTACACTCCTAA
>JADLDL010000293.1 GCA_020846655.1 Saprospiraceae bacterium
ACTCAAAGTCACGCCGATACTGGTGTTTGCACTTGTGTTTGGCATCCCGGCGTAGTGTCGTCGTGACTCAAAGTCACACCGACACTGGTGTCATAGTCAGGGCAAGCCCAAAAGTGCACAAGCCAGCGCCTGATTACAAAGCGTGCCGTTTCGTTTTCCCGAAAAATCAAGACTGGAGGAATATGGCCAGTCGTCAGCATGATTGGCCAAGCCGGCTTTAACTGGATTGTTGTGTATATAGTTGAAACAAGTGCTGCCATAAACATCCCATTCTTTCCACATTTTTCCATAATCCGGATGCGCCGGCGACAAATATGGGTCATCCCAACCATCCTTGGCTTTTGTTTTTTCCCGGAAGAGTGCGCCCGTTCGGTCCTCTTGTTTGTTGATGGCGCGGGTGTATGAGCGCAGAAGTATGCCAATGGAATCATTTAGGGAGCGTAGAGGCCTGGTGTCGTCGTGACTTGGTGTCACACCAACACCAGACTCCCGAACATACATCAGCCAATGAAAGTGATTCGGCATCAGGCAATAGCACAATAAATCGCCGTATGGAAGCAAAAATTCACGCATCTTTTTTAAAAAAAACAGGTAGTTCTCTTCTTTGAAAAAGATGCGCTGGCGGTTATTGCCCTGGTTGTAGATATGGTAGATGACGTTGGGTTCGAATTGCATGACGTTGAGGATTTAGGTTTGACGTAGTGCCCCGGCGTAGTATCGGCGTGACTTAGAGTCACGCCGATACTTGCCAAAAGGGCTAAACCACTTCACTGCGGGGACGAACAGAGGCGGAAGCCGATACGGCCGTCCCGGCCCCCCGGCGCGCTGCGGCTGCGAAACGAGACGCGGCAATCCCGGGGATAGTTGCCCCAGGAGCCGCCGCGCAACACGAGGTCCGAGCTCGAACTTGCCTCTGTTGGATTTTCAGCGGGGCTGTTTTTGTAATAATCAGCACTATACCAGTCCGCGCACCATTCCCACACATTGCCACTCATGTCGTGCAAACCCAGCGCATTCGGGCTGTTGAGGCTGCCGACAGGGACGGTTTTGGCGCGGTACAGTCCCGACACGGAGTACGTGGCCTTGTTATTTTTAGCATCAAAATTGATTTCTGTCGGATCAGCGGTGTTTTTTCCGTTGCCAAACAGCACTTGCTTCCCGCCGCCCCGGGCCGCGTATTCCCACTCGGCCTCGGTGGGCAGGCGGTAGTTGCGGCCGGTTTGGGCATTGAGTTTTTGGAGGAAAGCCTGCACGTCGTCCCAGGAAACCGACTCGACCGGGCAGTCGTCGCAGTTTTTGAACTGGGATGGGTTGGCGCCCATCACCTGTGTCCAGAGCCGCTGGGTAACTTCGTGCCGGCCGATATAAAAATCGCTGAGGGTCACGCTGTGGACGGGTTTTTCGTCGTCGGAACAGTCCTGTTGCTCGCTGCTGCAGCCCATCTGGAAGGTACCGCCTTTCACCAAAACGAGGCCGTCGTCGGGCAGGGGCTTGTGCTCCGGGGCTTTTGGTACCGGAGGGGCGGCGGTTTTGGCGGCGGCTTCGGTGCAATATAGTCCCCCCGGGCAGTAACTGGCCTGGTAACTCTCGAAGGCCGTGGCGTTGCCTTTTTTCAGGGCGGCTTGCCACACGTGCTCCTCCTGTATGCGGTCCAGGGCGCGCCGGGCTTCGGCGCGGAAGCGGCCGCTGCTCCAGGTATCGAGGTAAAACTGGTAGGCCTCCTCAGTGTTTTGCGTGCGGGCATGGTTCCAGGCGCTCTGGTCGGGGTCGCGGCTGGGCGCGGAGGTATTGCCGCAGCCGTTTTTGGGCACAAACACGAATCCGCCGCCGAGATCGCCGCCGAAATTGCCGTCTTTGGGCTCCGGCCGGGCTTCGCTGAGCACGCCCAGCAGTTCTTTCAGGCTGAGGATGCCGTCGTCGCCGTTGTATCGTCCGCCGAAGGCGGTACGCATTTTTTGAGCCAGTTGCGACACCGCGTCCACCCGTTCTTTGCCGCCTGCGGCGATGTAGTAGCGGGTTTTGCGGGCCAAGGCCTGCTTCACGTTGGTCTGGCAATCGGGGGTTTCTTTGTAAATCGGCCCGCCGGGGGCGCCTTTTTTCCCCGGAAAGGTGCCCGAGTAGCAGGCATCGAGCACCACGAGGATGTGTTCGCAGGGGATGCGCGTCACGAGGGTGCGCAGCTCGGTGTGCAGCAGCCAGGTATCGAAGGCGTTGTCGTTTGCTTTGGCGCCGGCGGGGCACAGGCAGCCGGCTTCGCCGGCCTCGTCGAAGTAGCCGTGCATGGAAAAGTAGAGCAGCAACTGGTCGTCGGGGCCGTATGGGCGGCCGGCCAGTTCGGCGAGTTTGGCTTTGATCTCCTGCTTGTTTTTGTTGGGCAACACAGTGGCCTCAAACCCGTACAGCGTGCGCAGGTCGCCGGCCAGGTTGTTGCATTCGGGCAGGGTGTTGGGCAGTTGCGTCCAGCCGTCGGCGTAGCTGGTGACGGGGAAAAAGACGGCGTAGTCCTGGCGCGTTTGAGCCCTCAGGAGCGTGGCAGCGAGCAGGAGCGCCGGCAGCAGGCAAGTTTTCATGTGTGTGCGGTTTATTCCGATTTAAAAAACGCCGACACCACCCGGCTGACATAGCCCCCCAGCACCGTTTCCACAAGGGCGAAACCGGCGGTCATCTGGGTGAACGACAGGTGGGGCGGCATCACTTTTTTCTCCATCAAAAAAATCAGGGCGAGCATATAGGCCGGAATGATGATCCAGACCAACTGTACCAGCGGGCCGGATACGTAGCGCGGGGCCGCTGGGGTTTGTTCTTTGTGGGCGCGCAGGTAGTCGTCCAGCACGATGTACAGGTAGCCGGCGAGTGTGGGGGCGAGGATGCCCATGCAGGCCCAGCCCTGGTCGTCGTTGAAGCCGCCGGTACTCCAGTGGTAACTGAGGCGGCCCAGCACCAGGAGTTTGCCGAGGGCCAGCATCCAGAGCAGGCGTTTTTTGAACCGGTCTTCGGGCAGCATCCGGCGGGCGGCGGCGGGGTTGGGGTGTTCGGGCAGCCGGTCGAGGCAGTGGAGCAGGGCCTGGGTGTAGCGGGCGTGCTGGCGGGCATATTCCTCGAAGTTCAACTGGCCGGTGTTCCACAGTTGGCGGGTTTGCTGGAGGCTGGCGCTCAGGGCAGTCAGGGTGTTGAGGGTGTCGGCGACGCCGGATTTTTCGGCATGATCCAGCGCGGCCTGGAGGGCGGGGGCCAGTTCGCCGTCGGCGATCAGTTGGCGGATGTGGCGGAGGGTCATTGTTTTTCCAGGTAAGTTTTGAGTTCCTGCTGAAACTTGAGGTGGTAGTTGTCGAGGTAGTCGTTGAAGTCGGGCTCCATGTCGAGGTAGCCGCTTTTTCGGGGGCGGTAGACGCCGGAGCCGAACTTACCGACGAGGCGACCGCCCAGGCTATTGCTGCCGGAAAGGTACGTGAATTCGAATTCGAGCCGTTCGCGGCGAATATCGTTGCAGGCCATGCCGAGCAGTTCCACGGCCCGGCACCACAAGGATTTTTGTTCATCCGTGAGTACCACCCGGCACAGGTCGGACACGCTGATGCGCAAGGTGGATTCGGTGCGGAGTTCGACCAGCAACTCCGGGCGGCGGTCGTAGCAGTCTGTCCGGGTATATTTTTTCTTCAAAAAGGCCTCGATGCTGTCGAATACCTGAGCGCTGCTCAGTTTGCGTGGCACTTCGGTGGACTTGCCCTTTACCGTTTTTCGCAGGGGCAGGGGTTTTAGGTTGATGTCAATCTGTTTTTCCCGGCAATCGCGCATCTTGGATTCCGTTCGAATATTACCATCCTCTTCCCAAATCCCCACGTAAAAACAAGGGATGTAGGCGCCGTCTTCGTCGAGCACGTACACCTGCACGTTGCCTTGGGCGGGCGGAATTTCCATGAACGCCGTGAAGGTTTGGAAGAGTTTTTCTTCCAGCAGTTGGCCGGAACGGAGGGTGTAGTCGTCTTTGGCGCGGTTCCAAAGCGCGATGGCCGTGTCGAGGTTGGTGGAGTTGAGGTGGAGCAGCAGCTCCAACTCGGTGGAGTCTTTTTTCAAACGCACTTTGGTCACATGGATGGCATGGCCCAGCCCGGTTTTGTCGAGCCATTGCTGGTACACCGTGCCTTTTTGTTGGAAAAAAATTAAATCACCGGCGGTGAAGGTGATCGGTTGCGCAAGCAGATTTGGTGCAAAAAAACTGCAAAGCAGCATTGGCAGTACAGATAAACGCTGGAAAGTCATGCTTGTAGGTTGGATTTATGGATGAGTTTGAAATGTTCAATTGGAAGGTTGGAGGGTTGGAAGGTTGGACGGTTAGAAGGTTGGAAGGTTGGACGGTTGGAACGTTGCTCTGCTGGGCGAAGTCTTCAGACTTCGCCCAGCAACCTCTCTAACCCTCTCTAATCCGTCCAACCGTCCAACCCCATAGCCATCAACTTAAACGTTTGAAGGCGCTTTTTTTACTTCGACATTCGATATTCTGCGGTTCGATATTCGATATTTTTTAAGCCAACTACGTTGGAATTTCGAATATCGAACCGCAGAATATCGAATGTCGAAGTAAGTAAACCTTAAGTTGATGGCTATGCCCTCCAACCTTCCAACCTCTCTAACCCTCCAACGCCCTCCTTTTCAGCAGCCAGCCGCAGCCGGCGGCGGCGATGCAAAGCCCGAGGAATTCGCGGGTGAGTTCGACGTAGGGTTTTTCGGCTTTCATGGTTTCTACGATAGAGGGTGTGCCCATTTGGAGCCAATGCCAGAAATCGGGCACATAGGTAAGGGCCCAGCCCGCCGATACAGCCAGCCAAAGCCAGATGGCCGGGCGGTATTGCCGGCCGAGCGCGGCCATGCCGTAAAAGACGGCCGGACCGCTGTAGAGCAGGATCCATTGCACCGGATCGGGGTCGTTGTATTGCACGGCGGCAAACAAAACAAATACGAGGGACAGTACCCAATACGTGATTTTCATAAACCGTAGATTTGAAGCCCAAGGTAAAAAGTTAGCCCGATTGGAACTTCCGGATTCGCTTTTGGTTTTTAGCCCGGCAATCGGCTACCTTTGCTGACTTTTTGAATATGGCCAAACGTTCTTCCAAAATAGAAATTACCAATCGGCGGGCCTCCTTCGAGTATCAATTCGAGCAGGAGTACGAAGCGGGCCTTGCCCTCACGGGCACCGAAATCAAGAGTATTCGCGCCGGCAATGCGAATATCAACGACGCCTATTGCTTGTTTGAAAACGGCGAACTCTGGATTCGCAACATGTACATCGCCGAATACGAATACGGCACCGACAACAACCACGAACCCCGCCGCAACCGCAAATTGCTCCTGCGCAAAACCGAATTGCGCAAACTCGAACGCCGGGTCAAAGAAAAAGGCTTCACCATCATTCCATACCGCCTCTTCATGAGCGAGCGCGGCTTCGCCAAACTGAAAATTGAACTGGCCTCCGGCAAAAAATCGTACGACAAACGCGAAAGCATCAAGCAGCGCGAAGACAAACGCAGCCTCGACCGCCTGAAAAAAGTGTTCAAAAGCGTGTAAACCACCTGCCCGGACAACTGTTTAGGCCTCCAGCGCCGCCAGCAACACCGCACAGGCTTCCCGGATTTCTTTTTCCCCAATGGTCAGCGGCGGCGCAATCCGCAGGCAGCGGTCGTTGAACAAAAACCAATCGGTGATCACACCCTGCGCCAAACAATACCCGATGGCGCGCTGCACCCGCACGGCATCGCCCAAATCGACCGCCAGCCAAAGCCCCGCACTGCGCAACTCCACAATGGCCGGATGCACCAGCAATTCCCGAAACAAGCGCTCTTTTTCCCGCACCTGCTCGATCAAATCGCTTTCCAACAACTCCTGCAAGGTGGCCAGCGCGGCTGCCGCACACACCGGGTGCCCGCCAAAAGTGGTGATATGCCCCAGCGGCGGGTCGGTCGATAACACTTCCATGATGTGCCGGGGCGCCACAAATGCCCCAATCGGCATGCCCCCGCCAAAGCCCTTGGCCAACAGCAGAATATCCGGCTGAATGCCGTACTGCTCGAACGCAAACAAGGTGCCCGTGCGGCCGTAGCCGGCTTGAATTTCATCGAGTATCAGCAGCGTGCCCGTGTCGGTGCAACGGCGCCGGAGCGCCTGGAGCCACTCGCGCCGGGGCAGGCGCAGGCCCGCTTCGGCCTGCACTGTTTCCACGATCACAGCCGCCGTCCGCTGGTCAATTTTTTCCAGACCGGCATCGCTGTTGAAGTCGATGTGGCGGATGCCGGGCAGCAGCGGCTGGTAGGCCAGGGTGAAATCGGTGGGCGACATCAGGCTCGCGGCCCCCTGTGTGCTGCCGTGGTAGGCTTCCCGGCAGGCCACGATATCGGGCCGGCCCGTGTAGCGTTTGGCCAGTTTCATGGCGCCCTCGGTGGCTTCGGTGCCCGAATTGACCAGGTACACCGCATCGAGCCCGGGCAGGCGGCTGGCCAGGAGCGTGGCCAGTTCTACCTGCGGCGCCAGCACGTATTCGCCGTACACCAGCGTGTGCCAATAGCGGCCCAGTTGCGCCTGCACGGCGGCCTCGACCCGAGGGTGGCGGTGCCCCAGGCTGCTGACGCCGATGCCGGCAATCAGGTCGAGGTAGGCCTTGCCGAAGGTGTCGTACAGGTAGAGTCCGCTGGCATGTGAAATTTCAAGCGCGAGGGGCGCAGATGACGTTTGGGCGACATGCCGCAGGAAGAGTTGACGCAGACTAAGCATGTTTTATTTGGAAGTGAAAATATTTGCACAAATATTTGTGGCATCCCGCATTAGTCGTACGTCTAATGATCAAAAAGGGCTGAATTTTTGTTTACGCTCTGGAATGTCACTCTGGGAAATCCTCAGGAAGAAAAAGTTGCCATCAACTGTGACAGGAACTGCCGATACGAACCTAACCTAGTATTTTTCGACCTGAGTATGACCGCTGAATCGTTAATCGCCCATGATATCCCCGCGCTCACCGTAGCGCAAACGGGGAAGGATGCTTTCCACGCCCTCAATGACCACCACGTCAAGCACTTGCCCGTGGTGGAAGGTACACAGCTGGTCGGTATCATTTCTGAAGAAGATATTTTTAACCACAAACTGTACGAGGCCATCGGGGAATACGACTTCTCGATGCTGCGCCGCTTCGCCGTGCGCGCCAACGACCACGTGTTTGAAGTGATCCGCGTGATGGGCGACAACCGGCTGACCGTAGTGCCCGTGATCGATGTGGCCGGCAACTACCTGGGCCTCGTGGCCCAAAACGACTTGTTGCGCTATTTCGCCAATTCCGCCGCGTTTTCCGAAGCCGGTGGCGTGCTGGTGCTCGAAATGAACCGCCGCGACTACTCCCTGACCACGATCGCCCGGATCGTGGAAGACGAAGACGCCAAGATCCTGAGCTCGTTTGTAACTTCGGGCGCCGATGCCGACAGCCTCGAACTGACCATCAAAATCAACCGGCAGGAACTGAGCCGGGTGGTGGCCTCTTTCGAACGGCACGAATACAGCGTTAAGGAAACCTTTGCCGAACTGGACTACGCCGATTCCTTGCAGGACCGCTACGATTCGCTGATGCATTACCTGAATGTGTAGCCAAAGAGATATTTAAATACATAAAAAAAGCCCCGCTGCGCTTGCCGCTGCGGGGCCTTTTTATTTAACCAAATCAAAACTTTTCAAGTCCGTTGCGGGCCATCAGCCCGGCTTATTTGCCGATCCGGCTGTTCACATCCTCGATGCCTGTTTTGCGTTGCTGGGCGCCTTTGATGTTGGTGTTGCCAAAACGGTAGTTCAGGTTGAACCGCACCGTGCGGCTTTCCCAGTTGCCCCGGCCCACCATGTACAGGCCCGGCGTAAAATCGTTGACGCTTCTCCAGCCTGCCGTGCGCAGGATGTCGCCAAACGCGAGACTGGCGGTGGCTTTGCCGTCGAGGAATTCCTTTTTTATGCCAAAATCGACTGCGCCCTGTGCTTTGCTCCGGAACACAGCCCCCCAGATGCTCGGCGAGTTGAACCAGCCCGACAATTGCAGGGACCAGCCCTTGGGCAGCCGGAAGGTGTGCTCGTTGTACAGGTTCATGGAGGTTACCGTTTCGTTGACGCGGAAGCCGGGGCGGAATTCGGCGTCGAAGGAGCGGACAAAGCCCGTCACGCTGAGGTAACTCTCCCACCACTTGGCCAGGGGCAGCGGTGTGCCGATGCTCAGGGAATAGTTGTCCTGATCGGCAATGTTGTCGTTGGTCAGGTAGGTGCGGTTGCCCTCCGTGGTGTCGATGATTTCGGTAAACAGGTCGTTGGTGTGGCTGTAGCCAAAGGTGGTGTTGACCATGCCCATGAAGGTGTGGGTCAGTTCGATGCCGTTGGTAAACTGCGGCCGCAGGAAAGGGTTGCCTTTGCGGTAGGCCAGTTCGTCGAGGCGGTCTTCGAAGGGATTGAGGTCGCGGTAGTTGGGCCGGTCGATCCGGCGGCTGTAGGTCAGGCTGAACTGGTTTTTTTCGTTCAGGCTGTAGGTGAGGGCGGCGCTGGGAAACCAACTGAGGTATTTGTCGCTGTTCAGCTGGTCGCCGTTGGGTTTTTGGCTGCTCAGGTCGCCTTTCCAATCGGTGTGTTCGGCGCGCAGGCCGGCCTGAAAGCCCCATTTTTTCACCTGAAGATTGTAATTGATATAGCCGGCGTTCACCATTTCGTCGTACACGAAGCGGTTGCTGCGGTTGATATCGAGTACCGGCTGTTCGTCGTACACGTTGAAAAAATCGAAGGTGTTGTCGGTTTTGACCTGTGTGAGTTTGAATCCGATGCCGATTTTGCCTTTCAGCAAACGCTGTTCGTAATCGGCTTTGAGCATCAGGATGTCGATATCGGTGGGGGTGTTGTTGCGGTAAATTTTTTCCGAGAGGATAATTTGCTCGGTAGGGTCTTTGTAAAAATTGGGCTGGTACGAATCGGCCCGGTAGGTATAGCGGCCGCGGTTGGCGTCGAGGGTCAGTTCGTGGCCGGAGGTATCGGCAAAGCGGTAGTTGAGGTTGATGTTGAGGTTGTTGCGGTTTTGGGGCACCCGGTTGGAGGCCACCAGCACGGAGTCCAGTTGGCCGGGCTGGCTCAGGGAGGAAATGCGGGTGCGGGCTTCGGTTTCATTGGGCCCCTGGGCGTGGCGGCCGTCGACCACAAAGCCCAGTGTGTGTTTGGCGTTGAGGAAAAAATCGGAGCCGATTTTAAAATTGTGGTTGTTGTTGTTGTCTACCGTGGTGCTGCTTTGGTCGTAGATGTTGCCGGCTTGTTCGCGGTAGAGGTAGAGTTTGTTGTGCCAGTCGCCGAAGTGGTTGCTGTAGTTGCCAAACACATTGACCCAGGTATTGCGGTGGTTGAGCGAGAGGTTGGCGCCGCCTTTGAGCGATTCGCCAAAAATAGCCTCGCCGCCGATTGAGCCGTTGGTGCCGATGGTCCGGATTTTACGGGTTCGGATGTTGATGATACCGGCATTGCCCGAGGCGTCGTATTTGGCCGAGGGGTTGGTGATCATTTCGATGGCGGCGATGTCTTCGGCGCGCATGCCTTTGAGGATGCCAGCCAGGTCTTTGCCGTCCATGCGCACGTCGCGGCCGTCGATCTGGAAACGCACCGCGTTTTTGCCGCGCAGGCTGATGTTGTCGTTGTTGTCGACCACTACGCCGGGGGCTTTGCGCATCAGTTCCAGCGCATTTTGGCCCTGGGCATTGATGTTGCCTTCCACGTTGAGCACGGTTTTGTCGGCGTTCACCTCGATCACCGGCCGGCGGGCCACCACGGTCACCGCGCCGAGTGCTTGTGCGTCGTCCTGCAAGGTGATGGTTTCCAGGGCTTTGTCGCCACCGCCGTATTCAAAAACAGGCAGCACGGCTTTGCCGGAACCTACCAGATTGGTTTGGATGAAATAACGACCGGCGGGAATATTTTCGAATTCAAATGTACCGCCGGCGTCCGAAACACTGCCTTTGGTCAGGCTGCTGTCGGCTGCCTGGTACAGCAGCACGGTGGCAAATTCAGCGGCACTGCCATCGGTTTGCCGGATTTGCCCCCGGATACTTTGGGCCGTAGCGGCAGTACACAGCAAGACCGCACCCAGTGCGGTGAGCAGAAATGTTTTCATTGCTTAATCTTTTAATTGTTACGCAGTTTGGTGTGGATGCTTCTATCCCTGCGCTGTTTTTGTTTGCCGGACAAAGATGGTCCTTTTTGGTATTGTGCAATGCATAATACCTGTTAAAGTATTCATCTTTTCTATCAAAGGAATCAATCCGGCGATCAACGGGTACCGGGGGGCTACGAACAAGCGCTGCTGTGTAAAGGTCTCGTCGTTTGGTATGGGCAAGACAGGAGAAAGGACACGAAGGTTACAGGCGAGTTGCTTTTTTTACTGATTGGCTACAAAAAAATCCCGGCAGCACCGCTGCCGGGATCCATTCCAATATCAAATCAATCCTAATTCCTGGACTTGACGCGTTTGCTCTCGTCTTCCAGACCGGTTTTGCGCTGGCGGGCGCCTTTTACTTCGGCACTGCCGAAGCGGTAGGAGAAGTTGAGCGTCACGGTGCGGCTTTCCCAACTGCCGCGGGCTTTCATTTTCAGGCCTGGAGTAAACAGGTTTTCGCCACCCCAGCCGGCTGTTTGGAGGATATCCCCAAAGCGCAGGCGGATTTCACCTTTGTCCTGGAATACTTTTTTCTGAATTCCGAGGTCCATGGCGCCCTGTGCGGTGCTGCGCATCGTGCCCCAGAAGGCACGGCTGTTGTACCAGCCCGATAGTTGGATGCTGAATCCTTTGGGCAGCCGGAGGGTTTGTTCGCCGTAGAGGTTGAAGGCGGTGAACGCCTGCTCGGCGGTGTAACCGTCGCGGAAGCTGGCCGAAAAATCGGTGTGGTATCCGGTGAGGCTGAAGAACCCTTCCCACCATTTGGCGATGGGCGTCGGCACGTTCAGCGTCAGGGTGTAGTTGCGCTGGTCGGCGATGTTTTCATTGGTAATAAAGGTGGCGCGCACGTTGGTGGTGTCGAGCACCTGGGTAAACAGGTCTTTGGTGTGGCTGTAGCCCAGCGACAGTACCGGCTGGCCCTGGTAGGTAGGGCTGAGTTCGAAACTATTGGTGAATTGGGGCCGCAGCATGGGGTTTCCTTTCTGGTAGGTTAGTTCGTCGAGTTTGAACTCGAAAGGATTCAGGTCCTGGTAACTCGGGCGATCGATCCGGCGGCTGTAGGTCGCGTTCAGGCCGATTTTTTCGCTGAATTTGTAGGTCAGGGCTGCGCTGGGGAACAGTTCGGTGTAGTTGTTTTCGACTTTTTCGCCGTCCTGCGGCGTGTTGGCAATGAGATCGCCCGTGTAGTCGGTGTTTTCCACGCGCAAGCCCGCCTGTACGTGCAGTTTACCCAGCTGGCGCTGGTAGTTAACATACCCGGCACTGGTGCGCTCCCGGTAGTTGAAGCGGTTGCTGAGGCCCTGGTCTTTGATTTCCTGGTTGTTTACGATACTAAAAAAGTCGAAAGTATTGTCGGTGCGCACTCCGGCTATTTTGAAGCCGGTGCTGAAGGTTCCGTTTAGCAAGCCCTGTTCGTAGTCGGCTTTTACGGTGGTGATGTCGATGTCGGTTGGGGTAATGCTGCGGTACAGGCGTTCGTGGAGCAGGGTTTGGCCGTCGGCGCTGCGGTAGAAATTGGGTTGCAGGCTGTTGCCCCGGATGCGGTAGATGCCGTGGTCGAGGTCCACGTTCAGGCTGCGGCCGCTGGTGTCGGCAAAACGGTAGTTGAGGTTGGTGTTCAGGTCTTTGCGGTGGTCGTCGATGTCGTTGCGGGCGATGAGCAGCGAGTCGGGTACACCGGGGTTTTCGGTTCGGCCGATTTCAGTGCGGCTTTCGCCGTGCCAGTTGGCCAGGTTGAGGTTGCCGTTGACGAGCACCCCCACGGTGTGTTTGCTGTTGATGTTCCAGTCGGCGCCGAGGCGGGCGCTGTTCCAGCGGCTCATGAAATAGGATTTGGCATCCTGGTTGAAAGTCAGGCCGTTTTGCTCGCGGTCGAAGTGTTGCTCGTTGTGCCAGCGTCCGTAGTGGTTGTTGTAGGAGCCGAACAGGCTGAGTTTTTCGGCGCGGTGGTTGAGGCTGAGGTTGAGGCCGCCTTTGGGTGTTTCGCCGTAAGCCGCTTCGAAACCGACGTTGCCGTTGGTGCCGAGGGCCTTGTTTTTGCGGAGCCGGATGTTGATGATGCCGGCGTTGCCGGCGGCGTCGAAGCGGGCGGAGGGGTTGCTGATGATCTCGATGCTGGCAATGTCGGCGGCTTGCAGGCCTTTGAGTTGGGCGGCCAGGTCTTTGCCGTCGAGCGGCACGTCGCGGCCATCGATCATAATTTTGACGCCGTTTTTGCCTTTGATGGATACGTTGTCGTTGTTGTCGACCGTCACGCCGGGGGCTTTGCGCAGCAGTTCCAGGGCGCTCAGGCCGGTGGAATTGACGGTGCCTTCGACGTTGAGGATGGTTTTGTCGGCTTTTACTTCGATGACGGGTTTGCGGGCCACCACGGTTACTTCGCCAAGGGCTTGTGCGGCGTCGCCGAGGCGCAGGTCGTCGAGTACCAGGGTTTTGCCCAAATACTCAAACGCGGGCGAGCTGTTTTTGCCAGCGCCAATCACGTCGGCTTTGATGAAATAGCGGCCGGCGGGCACGTCCTGTAGTTCGAAGACGCCGGTTTCGGCGGTGATGCTTCCTTTTACCAAACTGGAGTCCTGGGCCTGGTGCAGCGTTACGGTGGCGAATTCGGCGGGCTTGCCGTCGTTTTGCAGGATATGGCCGCTGATGCTTTGTGCGGAAAGGCTGATGCCGGGCAGGAGGAACAGGAGAAAGAGATATATGGGTTTCATAGCGTGGTCCGGTTGTTGGATTGTGCAAACAGACGAGGCTAGAGACCCAAAGGTTACAAAGGGGCTGCAAGCGAACGATAAAACCGGGAAAGTACCCGACCAAAACCGGCAAGCGGTAGACGTTGGGCCTTGCCCAAACTCCGTTTTTATTCTTCGAAATAAAACATGCGTCCGCCGAGGGCAGTGATCCAGCCGCGTTGCCCGAGCACAAAAATATCGGTGGCATCCACCGAGGCGGGCAGGCCAGCCAGGGGCGTCCAGTCGAGGCCGCCGTTGCGGGTGCGCCAAAGCAACCCGCCGTCGCCCACGAGGTAGCCCTTGTCGGCCGAAGTAAACCAGAGTGCGCGGAAGGGTTTGTTTTTTGAACCCAGGCTACCGCCCTCGCGCAGGGTTTGCCAGTGGCGGCCGGCGTCGGTGGTTTTAAGCAGGCTGCCGCTTTGGCCACAGATATAGCCGGTGTCGGGGGTAGGGAAGTGGATGGAGCAGAAAAAATCGTTGCGGGCGTCGAGGCGGGTCCAGGAGCGGCCGCCGTCGGCGGAGCGCAGTACGTAACCGAGGCCGGCGGCGTGCACGGTGAGCGAGTCGGAATACCATACGGCGCTGAGGGCATTGGGGAAGGCCAGGGTGGTATCGACGAGCCAGAGGGCTTCGGGGCCCAGTTTGCGGGTGAGGCCGCCTTCGAAGCCTTCGCCGGCAACCACGACGCCGTGGCGCTGGTCCCAAAAATGGCAGCCCCGGTTCCAGGTAAAATCCGCCCGCAGGGTGTACCAGTAGGGGAGGCCGGGGGGGCGGTGCAGCACCAGGCCGTCCATGCCGCAGGCATAGCCCTGGCCGCTGGCGTCGAACACGACGCATTCCAGGCGGTTGTTGACGGTGGTATCGAGGCGCCAGGACTGGCCGCCGTCGGTGGTGGAGAGGAGCTCGCCGGCGGTCCAGGGCGAGCCGCCGGTGGCTACGCCGTGGAGGCTATCGGCAAACCAAACGGCGGTCAGGTCGTAGTGGGCGGGGATGTCGAGTTCGCGCAAGAGCGGCAGGGGGAGCGACTCTTTCCGGCAGGCGAACAGGCAAAGGAGGAGAATGGTGGCAGAGGACCAGTTTTTCATGAATGTTACCTCAGTGTTCTAAGTGTCCTTAGTGGTTCAAAAATGTTTAAAGGGGCTATATCCCTACAAAGCAGGCAAAGAAATGACAAAAGAATCGAAGGAAACCGGGACTATACACCTCCTCCTTTTTTCCACACCACACCCCCCAAGCGCCATATCTCAAAATCCCCTATCTTTGCCCGGCAAAACCCCACCTAAGCCCTTCAACGCCAAGTGACTAAAACCGGGCGCTGCCGTCCAAACCGCACTATGCCGATCGACTTAATTTGCCTCGCCGCCTTTTTTTATGGCTTCTGGCGAGGCTTCAGCCAGGGTATCATCAGCACGGTCTTCAACGTGCTGGCCTATGTTTTCGGGATTGTGCTGGCCTTCAAAATGACGCCCACGGCGACCAACATCCTCGAAAAACTCTTCCACTCCACCAATCCCATGATGTTTGTGGCGGCCTTTGCCATCAACGTAGTGGTGCTCATGTTTATCATCCGGCAAGCCGCCAAAGGTTTCGAAGGTATCCTCGAACGGCTCTACCTCAACACCATCAACCAAGCCCTCGGCGGGGTGGCAATGGGTATTTTAGGCGTCCTGATTTTCAGTATTTTGGTGTGGTTTGGCGACAAGGCCGGCATGATCAACGAACAAACCATGGCCGAGTCCAAAACCTACCCGTACCTGAAGGAAATGCCCGGCAAAGCCCGCGTAGTGGCCGAAAGCCTGAAGCCCTTCCTCGTCGATACCTGGGAAACCTCCGTCACCTGGATGAATCGCCTGGAACAATACGGCGAACAAAAAACAACCGGCGCAACCGGCCAACCCCGCATCTACGAACTGCCCGACGACGGTAGCTCCGGCATCGAATCCGATCCCGCCGAAAGCCATCCCGGCGACCGGCCCACTTCCGATGGCAACGGCATCGAAGAATAACCCCGGTAAATTTTTTTACCAGGCGGGTTAAACGTTTTTGGATCACTCCGGTCCAATACCCACTTGTACTCCTGTCGCCCCGGTTTGTTCGACACCTATTTCCCATTCCACTCACGTATAAACAATTTCTGATGATGAAAACGCAGCAGATTCCCAAGTGCCTGTTGACCTGGGTTGCTATCCTTTTTTCATTTTCCCTGGCCGCGCAAGACGCCGAGCCAGCCGATAGCACCGGGCTCCCGGGCGATAATTTCAGCCTCGAAGGCGCGATTGACCTGTTTAAAAAAGCAGAGTCGCCCGAAGATTTTGAAAAACTCCTCAACACCGAAAGCAACGGCATCAACAACCTGGACCTGAACGAAGACGGCGAAATCGACTACATCCGGGTAATCGATAATATGGAGGGCGACGCCCACGCCCTGGTGCTCCAGGTGGCGGTGAACGAAGCCGAATCGCAGGATGTTGCCGTCATCGAAATCGAAAAAGATGGCAACGAATCGGCCATGCTGCAAATCGTGGGCGATGAAGACCTCTACGGCGAACAAGTGATCGCCGAGCCTTTTGTAGATGAAAAAAGCAGCAACGGCCGCGACAAAGGCCCCAGTATGAACCTGGACACCCGCCGCATCATCGTCAACGTATGGCTCTGGCCCTCGGTGCGGTTTATGTACCGCCCGGCCTATGTGGTCTGGGCATCCCCCTGGCGCTGGCGCCACTACCCGGGCTGGTGGAGGCCCTGGCGTCCGCATCCCTTCCACGTGTACCATGCCCGGGTGCGCCCCTTCCACCGCCATTACCATGTGGTGACCACCCACCGCGTTGTGCGTGCGCATGGCGTGTATGCACCCCGCCGGACCCACTCCAAAGTAGTGCATACCAAAACCACCACCGTAGTGGCTTCCCGGGGCAAACACGGCACTACGGTAGGCAAAAAAACCACGACCACTACCACCAAGCAGGGCAGGAGAGGAGGAACCGTAACCAAGAAGGAAACCAAAACCCAAGGCGTGCACAAAGGCCGGAACGGCCGGGTGAATGGCGCCGAACGGACGACTACCAAAACGACCCGCAAACGCGGCCGTAACTAAGCGCCCATCGCCTGGTTTTAATTTCAAAAAGGCAAAAAGACAAATTTTCAAGACCTTTCGGCCCGGCGCCGATCGTCGATGAAACCTTGTCTTTTTGCCTTTTTCTATTGTGGCTTGTTCATGAACATCCTCCTGCTCGACAACTACGATTCCTTCACCTACAACCTGTACGACTACTTGTTGCAGACGGGGGTGTCGTGCCAGGTGTTGCGCAACGATGCCCTGCCGCTAGCCGGTTTTTTGGCCCTGGAGATCGATGCCGTCGTGCTCTCGCCCGGCCCCAAACGACCCCGCGACGCGGGGCTCATGATGCCGCTCGTCGAAGCCTGGCACGCCCGCTTGCCCATGCTGGGCATTTGCCTGGGCCACCAGGCCCTGGGCGAGTTTTTCGGCGCCCGGCTGCTCCCGGCCCGCGAGCCGGTGCACGGCAAAACCTCGCGGCTGTACCACCAGGGCCATCCGATGTTTGAAGGCCTGCCTGCTGCATTTGACGTGATGCGCTACCACTCCCTGATACTGGAATCGCTGGCCGGCACGCCCCTCCAGCCAACCGCACATACTGCCGATGGCGAAATCATGGCCCTGGCACACGCACGCCTGCCCCTATGGGGACTGCAATTTCACCCGGAATCAATCCTGACGGAATTTGGCCTGCCCATGCTCCGCAATTGGGTAGCCATGCTGCACGCCCGCCGCTTGTACCCTGCCGGCTAAGCCGGTTTATTTTTTGGAAAAATGCCCAGCGCGTAGTTCAACTGCACCGCGATGATAAACGAAATGCTCAGGTAGGTGCTGATAAAACAAAGGGCGCAGCCCAGGGCATACAGGCTCTGCGCCACCAGTATCCGGCGGGTGACGGCCTCGTGTACCAGTCGTTTGGCATCGCCGTCCACCGACAAATAGTTTTTCCGGCAGGCATATTGCCAATGCAAAAAAATCAAGACCCCGAGGGCCAGAATATTCAACCAATACAACCCCACGGCAAACTTACTGTGGATATGATTGCCCAGAATCACGGTCGAGAACGGCAGCAGCGAGGCAAACATCAGGAAAAACAAAGCCATCCAGTTGAGGTTCCGGTCGTAGCGAACGATGTAGTCGTATTGGGTCGATTGCCCGGTCCAGAAAATACCGAGCGTCATAAAACTCAAAATGTACGTCAGAAACTTTGGCATCATGCCATAGAGCGCCGCCCGGATTTCAGTATCGGATGCCAGGAGGTTGCTGACCGGGTCTTTCAAGTCGAATACCAAAATCGTCATCGCGATAGCAAAAACGCCGTCGCTCAGCGCTTCCACCCGGCCTATTCGCTGGCCAGCAAAGTTGTTGTAGTGAGACATGGGGGAAATGAAATATTGGGATAATAGATATTGCTACATTTCCGTCCAGACCACGCCGCCGAAGCGGTCGATGTATTGCCAGCGGCCTTGAACGACGGTCAGGGCAAGTCCGTCGCGGAAAGGAGTGGCGCTGTCGAAGGCCGGCGGGATGGCAAATTTGCCTTCGGTATCGATGTAGCCCCAGCGGCCGTTGTTGCGCACCTGCGCCAGGCCGTCGGAAAAAACGCCGGCGTCTTCAAACTTGGGCATAATGGCCAGTTTGCCGCTTTTGTCGATGTAGCCGTAGGCGCCGTTGATTTCCACCAGCGCCAGGCCTTCGCCATAGTCGCCGGCCAGATCGAACATCGGTTCCACGGCGATTTCGCCCTCCTGGCTGACAAAACCGTACTTGCCATCGCGAAAGGCCAGGGCCATGCCATCAAAAAATTCGCCCTGGACGTGGTGTGGCACAAATTCAAATTGCGGGGGCACTACTTCCCGGCCCTGCCGGTCGATCAGGCCCCAGTGCTTGCCGCGCTGCACAACGGCTACCGGCCCTTCAAACGGCCGGCAGGCATCCCAGGCGGGAGCAATGGCGAATTGCCCCGAGGAGTCGATATACCCACTTTGTTCGCCTTGGCCGGCTGGCGCCAGACCACCCCGAAACGCATCGCCGGATGGAAAGCGGGGTTTGATCGCCAATTGCCCCTGCCGGTTCAGGTATCCGGTTTTGCCGTGGATTTGTACGGCCGCCAGGCCTTCCGAAAAATTGCCGGCGCCTTCGAGCCGGGCGGGGATCACTTCGTTGCCGCGCTCGTCGATAAAGCCCCAGGCTTGTACGACCTGCACCCGCGCCAAACCTTCTTCAAACGGACCAACATGGCGGTACATGCGTTTGAGCAGCAGGCGGCCCAGGGTGTCCATCGGCACCCACTGGTCGTTGAGGCGCACCCGGGCAAAGCCATTGTAAAACTCCCCGGCCTCCAGATACTGCGGTTCGATGACCAGCTCACCGGTGGCATTGATGAAACCGAAAAAGCCCTGCTGGCGGATTTTGAAGAGTGGTTGGTGCATGGGTAACTGCTGGTAAGAGCGGCAAATGTAGGCTATGCAGCCGAAACTTGACGCCTATCCTTTGGCTCCTTTTGCCGGACAAGCGGCAGCAAGTTGTAATTTAGCGACCAATTAAACCATCGAAATGGAACAAACCGAAGCCGCCGAACGCCCGCGCTGTGCCAATTGTGATGCCAAACTGCGGGGCAAATTTTGTCATACATGTGGCGAAAAGGTTGTGGACCGACAAGATTTCACCCTGCGGCACTTTTTGACAGAGAGGTCTCTTTGAACCGCTCCTTTGGGTGGGGGTGTTTGCCTGGTTTACCCTGAAAACGGTGTATCCGGCGGGCGCGCTGGCCACGCTATGGCGCAGCATCATCTTCGCCCTCTGGTGGATGCCGGTGCTTTTACTGTACCGGTTTATCATTTTTCTGACCACATTTTATACGATCTGATTCAGACCAGTTTGCTCGCGATGCTGATGACTTCGGCAAATACACCGGCTGCCGTCACCTCGGCGCCTGCCCCGGGGCCGCGTACGACCAGCGGCCGCTCGCGGTAGCGGTCTGTGGTGAACACCACCATGTTGTCGCTGCCGTCGAGAAAATAAAACGGATGCACCGGGCCAAAACGCTGGAGGCTGATACTAGCCTGTGTATCTTCGAGTTTGGCCACAAAGCGCCAGACTTCTCCGGCGTGGGCGGCTTCGGCGCGCAGCGCGGAGAAATGCTCGTCGTGTTTTTCCAGTTCTTCGAAAAATATCTCCACCGACGGCGCTGTGAGGCAGGATGGCGGCAGGATTTGCTCCAGTTCGATATCGTTGGATTCCAGCGGCAGGCCGGTTTCGCGGGCCAGGATGAGCAGTTTGCGGCGCACGTCGGCGCCCGACAGGTCGTCGCGGGGGTCGGGCTCGGTGAGGCCGAGTCGCTTGGCCTCGCGCACGATGTCAGAAAACCGGGCCGTCGCTTGGGGGGCACAAAAATGGTTGAAAATGTAGGACAGGGTGCCCGACAGGATGCCCTCGATTTTCAGGATCCGGTCGCCGGAATGGATCAGGTCGCTCAGGGTAGTGATGATGGGCAAGCCGGCGCCCACGTTGGTTTCGTAGCGCCAGAATACGCCGCGTTTGGCGGCCAGCATTTGGAGGCGCTGGTAGTGGGGGAATGGCGAGGAGGCGGCGAGTTTGTTGGGTGTGCTGATGGAAATGCTGGCGTCCAGGATGTGTTCGTAGAAGCCAGTCACCACGTCGGAGGCGGTATTGTCGAGGAATATGGCGTTTGGGAGGTTGAGCCGTTTCATGTGTTCCACAAAACGGGGCATGGAAAAAGCCTCCTCTGCCTCCTCCAAGTCTGAGCGCCACTTCGCGAGATCGATGCCTTCTTCGGCAAACACCATGTTGCGGCTATTGGCCAGGCCGGCTACCCGGATTTCCATGCCGCGCTTGTCGCGCAAAAACTGCGCCTGTTGGCGGATTTGCTCCAGCAGGGTGCTGCCGATCAGGCCCACGCCCACCACAAACAAGTGGATGGTTTTGGTGTCCGACAGGAAAAAGGCTTCGTGAATGGCGTTGAGGGCTTTTGTTTCGTGGGGTGCCGGCACCACTACCGAGATGTTCAATTCGCTGGAGCCCTGCGCGATGGCCGACACGTTGATGCCGTTTTTGCCCAGGGCTTGAAACAGCCGGCCCGAAATACCGGGCAGGTAGCGCATGCCCTCGCCCACGATGGCCACCACCGACAGGTCGCTTTCAATTTTTAAGGGCTCCACCAGTCCGCTCCGGAGTTCGTGGGCAAATTCTTTTTCCGCTGCTTTTTTGGCGGCATTGGCCTGTGCTGGCGAAACGGCGAAGGTGATGCTGCTCTCGCTGGAGCCCTGGGTGATCAGTACGATGTTGACGCTGGCCTGTGCCATGGCGCCAAACAGCCGCCCTGCAATACCGGGTACGCCAAACAGGCCGCTGCCTTGCAGGGTGAGCAGGCAAATCTGGTTGATGCTGGAAATGCCTTTGACGGGGTGGTCGGCCGGGTCGGCCTGGTTGCTGATAAAAGTGCCTGGGAATCCGGGGTTGAAGGTGTTTTTGATGACCAGCGGAATGCCCTGCGCCAGGGCCGGCTGGATGGTGGGCGGGTAGATCACCTTGGCGCCGAAATGGCTCATTTCCATGGCTTCCCGGTAGGTCATCGTGGGGAGGGTAAAGGCTTTTTTGACCCGGCGCGGATCGGCGGTGAGTACGCCGTCCACATCCGTCCAGATCTCGATGGCGCTGGCGCTAAGCGCAGCGCCAAAGATGGCTGCGGTGTAATCCGATCCGCCCCGGCCCAGGGTAGTGGTGATGCCGTCGTCGGTGCTGGCCACAAAACCGGTGACGGCCTGGGTGTAGGGGTGGCTTTCAAAATGGGTTCGGATGAGTTGGTTGGTTTGTTCAAAATCGACTTTGGCGCTGCCGAATTGGGCATCGGTGCGAATCACCTGGCGGGCATCCAGAAACTGCGTGGGGATACCGGCCTGCTGCATGGCGTGGGCGATGATAAAAGCGGCATTTCGTTCGCCGAAACTCACCACAAAATCGAGGGAGCGGGGCGATACTTCGTGCAACAGGAAAATGCCGTGCAGCACATTGGCCAGGGCTTCAAAATTGCTCCGGATATGGGCTTCTACAGGGGCGCGGTTGGCGGGGTCCAGGAGATGTTCGATGGCGTCGAGGTGCCGGCCTTGCACCTGGTCGAGCAGCTGCCGGTACGATTCCTCGCCTTTGCCGGCCTTGGTGGCCATCTCGATCAGCGTATCGGTCACTTTGGAAAAGGCTGAAAAAACCACAGTAAAGCGCTCGCCTTGCCGGTAATAATCGAGCAGGATGTGTAATAGGTTTTTGATGGTATCTGGCGTGCCGACCGAAGTGCCGCCGAATTTGAGAACGCGCATGGAGGACGAATTTCAGGATGTTGCGATGGAAACAGGTGTGCTAATCTGGGATTGCAATGGGGCAAATCAAGTCTTTCGGCTGCAAAAATCGGGGAAAAGGACGAGATGGTACCTATCTGCCGCTTGATGTTTTCCGGGCAAAGGGAAGAGGCGGCAGCGGCCCGGGCGCTGTGGTGCGGCCGGGTTTAGAGTTGGTTTGAAGGGTACTTGGTGGCAATAAAAATGGGCCATCGAATCGCTTCAATGGCCCGGTACCAAGGCTTTTTTGCTTTTGGCGCGCCGGCCGATGTGGCCGGCGCTTGTTTCATTTGTGCTGCTGTGCAGGGAGGATTCGAACCTCCACAGGGTAGTTAGCCCCGGCACAAGGCCGGAATTTATCCCAGATTCCCTACCCCCGAGACAGGAGGGCATGGCTGCCGGTTTCATCACCGCACAGTGTAGTGTACTCAAAGAGCGCCGGTGAGAAGGTGAGCCTACCTCAGAAAGCAATATTGTATTGCAAATTTGAGATAAGCTCACTCTTTCAACGTTCAATCTCTTTTGCTGTGAAGGAAGGAGTCGAACCTCCACGAGGCGGTTAGCGACAGAACAAAGTTTGGTGGTCAACCCCAGTCGGCGTAGCCGGCTTTATTCTGCGTTTATCCCGTGATCCCCACCCCCGAGACAGGAGGGCATGGCTGCCAGTTTCATCACCTCACAGTATAACTCGTCGTTCAAAAAGACGCACGCGCTTTTGCGTTCCGATAGGACAAAGGTAAATGCAACTGCCTTTTTATTGCAAATTTATTAATGAATATTTTTAAAAATTACAGTATCGTCAAATTAAAATCAATTTTGTTGTGAAATAATCGTTTTGAGTTTTAATTCCGGCTTGTCTTTTAACAAATATGTAAAATTGAATCTGATTGGAATTGTTTTGGCTAAAAAAAGCGTTTATTTTTGAATCAGAATAAAAATAGAACTCGCTTGATTGGTAATTTGGTAATTTTGAAAGCCTTTGGGTGCCAACTTTTACGGCGCCGTTGGAAAACCCCGGTATCTGCTGAACAATTCTCCTTATTTTCTCTTTCAACCGGATGAGGCTGGCAGCATACCCTGTGTGTAGGCTGCCCGATTTTGACCTATTTTTTTAACATCTGCATGAAAGAATTCGTAGACCACCTTCGCCGGCGCCTGTCCGAGCCCTTGCCGGGGCGAGCCGCCCAATACAAAATGGCCAGTATGCGCCGGCTGGAAGAACTGGGGGCTTTGGCGGTGGTGCCGCCCGACGCCAAAGTAGCCTGTGTGCTCAATTTGTTGCATTGGCACCAGGATGCCTGGCGTACGGTGTTGATCCAACGCACCCAAAATCCGCGCGACCGGCACGGCGGGCAAGTCAGTTTTCCGGGCGGGCGCTGGGAGGATGCCGACGGGGTGCTGGCCAATGTTGCCCTGCGGGAAGCGGAGGAGGAGATTGGTGTGCCGGCGTCGCAAATCGAAATCCTGGGCTCGTTGACCGATTTGTATATTCCGGTCAGCAATTTCCTGGTGCACCCCTTCGTCGGCATCCTGCAAGCGCCACCGCTGTTCACCCCGCAGCCAGGTGAGGTGGAATCGATTTTGACGCCGCCCGTACAGTATTTTCTGGCGCCGGAAAACCGGAAAATTACCGATCTTACCCTGGCTCA
Organism: Saprospiraceae bacterium; assembly: GCA_020846655.1. Taxonomy (GTDB): domain Bacteria; phylum Bacteroidota; class Bacteroidia; order Chitinophagales; family Saprospiraceae; genus M3007. The sequence continues at coordinate 22,989 of JADLDL010000293.1, forward strand.
GGGGCTTACGATCAAGGAAGTCCCCTACTTCGAGGTAGAGGGTCGGATGGTGTGGGGCGCAACAGCCATGATTCTGAGCGAATTTCTTGAACTACTGGGCTGATCCGGCCCGCGCCTTGCCTGTTTTTCTGTCCGGGTAATATTACGCCTACCCGCCGGAACGTTCTTGTTGACTATCCAACGTCCTATTCGCTATGCTGCGCTTTCTCCTACCCCTACTTGCTTTGTTCCTGTTCAACACTTTGGCTGCCCAAAAACTACCGGAGAAACGAAAAGGATTGCTTTGGGAAATATCCGGCAACGGCCTGGCCCGCCCCGGCTACCTGTATGGTACCATGCACGTACCCGAAAAACTAGCCTTCAACCTCAGTGATTCTTTCTTCCTGGCCTTGCAACACACCGATATGGTCGCGCTCGAAACGGACCACGACCAATGGCAGGCTTTTACCCAAATCCTGGAAGGGCCGGGCGCCAATCTTTTCGGTGGTTTTGGACTTGGGATCAGCGGCGGGCGCTACGCTTCCCAAGCCGATCTGTACGGAACATCGTTTGTTTTTGAATTGCCCGACAACCAGTTGTTGGGGGCGATCCTCTCGTCCAAACCCCAAATGACCAACGAGTTCCTGTACCGATCCAACCAATACCGGCAGGATTACGAAGAGGATACCTACCTGGACCTGTTTATTTTTCAGGCCGGCCGCAAACTGGGCAAACCCGTCATTGGCCTGGAAACACTCGAAGGCAGTTATGAGGCGCTGGTACGGGCACAACTGCCTGATGAAGAAGACGATGCGGATGACCCTTCGGGTCGATTCTTTCGGCCCGGCGGGCCGAAAATGAGCCTGGACGATGCGTACCGGGACCAGGACCTTGTGATGATTGACTCGATCAACCGGATGACCCAGCCCAGCAAAAATTTTAAACGCTGGATGCTCGACGAGCGCAACCTCATCATGCTCCAGCGGATCGATTCGATCCTGCAAAGCGGAACCAGCCTGTTCTCAGCCGTAGGCGCCGCACATTTGCCGGGCGACATGGGCCTGATTCAATTGCTGAGCCAAAAAGGGTATGCGCTCCGGCCGGTACAGTTCACGGCGGCCCGCAGCAAACAGGAAATGGAGCGCATCGAACAACTCCGCTACCCGGTCCAAATGAGCCCGCAATGGGCCCCCGATTCGAGTTGGACCGCCGAGGCGCCCGGCAAATTTTACCAAACCCTGGATGGATCCGGGCTCGAACAAGCATTGGCCGCCGATATGAGCAACGGGGCCTACTACGCAGCCTACCGGCTCCATACCTTCGGGGCGTGGCACGGGCAGGGGCCGGAGTATATGGCCCGCCGGATCGACAGCCTGTTGTACGAGAAAATTCCCGGCAAAATCCAGTCGCGAACATCCTTCCAGACGCCCTTTCCCGGCCATGAAATCACGACCCGAACCCGCCGGGGCGACATCATGCGCTTCAAACTGTTCGTCACCCCAATGGATGTGTTTTTGTTTACTACTGGCGGCAACGGCGACTATGCCCTGGGCGAACAAGGGACCCGCTTTCTGAATAGCATCCGGCTACAGCAGGTAGATACGCAGGCCACCCGGGCTGTTCTGATCGAACCGGCGGAGGCTGGCTTTCGGGTGCGGTTTCCGGCCCCTCCATTGGTCAATACGATCGAAGAAAAAGACCCCGGGCACCGTTTTATAGCGGCAAGCAGCCCCGGCGACAGTGCTTTTTACCTGCTTTGCCAGGCCGATTTCCAGGACTGGGCCTACATTGAAGAAGATACCTTCGAACTCAACGTAATGCTGGAGCGGATTGCCGCGCAGTTTACCAAACAAACACCCCACAGCCATTTGCTGAGTGCCGCGCCGTACCCGACGCAGGAACTATCGTTTCAGTCGGAGCGCGACAGTGCCTGGTACTTCCTCCGGCTCATCATTGAAGGGCCGCGCTACTACCTCCTGGCTTGCCGCAAACCCGGCCCCGGGGCTCCGCGTCCTTTTTTTGATTCCTTTGCCATCAAGGCGGTTCGTTATCCGGGAGGTTTTGAAGAAATATCGGATACGGCCTTGCTGTTTCGCGCCCGGGCGCCGATCGCCATCCGGCAGGACCTGCACCCGTTTCTGGCCAAGTTGCAACGAATCATGGAAGATGGCTACCGGAAGAACAGGAGCAATCAGGGGCTGGCTGAATTTCAGGCTAAATTTCGGAGCCGCTACCTGCGGGCGCCCCTCCAACAGGAAGAAATCGCCCTTCACGTCATGGACCTCAGTGTCGGTGGCCTTCCCCCCACGCTGGATTCCTTCAAAAACCTGATCCGGCTTCGGTTCAGCGGCTATGGGAACCTGGTACTCCGGGAAGCGCGTTGGGAATCGGAGACGGACCAGCGACTGACCGGCTATTTTCTTGCCACGGACACCAATAGCGTCCGGGCTATTCGTTCGAAACTGGTCATAACCCCCGGCAGGCAGTACATTCTTTCCACGACAGTGCAGCAGGATATGCCGGAGAGCGAATTCGTACGGACGTTTTTCCAAAGTTTCACCCCAACCGATACTACGCCCGGACAGCTGCCTTTTGGCCGCCACAACCTCTTGTTTTTGCAAAATATATATGCCTCCGATAGCCTTGCCCGGGAAAAAGCCCGGGCTGAACTGGAAGGGCCAGGGGCGACACAATACCTGAGCACCGACTTCAGGCCCTTGCGCAAGGCTATCGAACACCCCGAATTTAGCGGGCTGCCGTTTCGGTACCGCCAAAAACTGCTGAAGGCCCTGGGCTATTTTCAGACACCGGAGGCACTTTCCTTTTTGTTGGAATACACAGGCCGCTTTCCAGACTCGGTTCGGTATGCGCAGATCGGGCGGCTTGCCCTGGCTCGAATGAACACCCGACCGGCCTACCAGGCCTTGAGCCGCGATCTGCTCGCCAAGCCCATTTACCTCAGCACCGGCCTTTTTTTAGAAATGGCTGAGGTTTGGGACGACAGCCTGGAACTGAGTGCCTTGCTGTTTCCGGCGCTCCTGCGCCTGGCCCCGGATGTACAGTACCGCAGCCAGGTGTTGTCGTTGTTGGCAAACCTGCTCCGGAAAAACCTGCTCCGCCCCAAAACATACGCCCGGCTATTGCCCGAATTGAAGCAGGAGGCTGCACTGGCCTTATCGCGTTTCCAGGCAGAAACGGAGCAAAAACGGGACCCGCTGCCGGGCGAACGCATCGGTAACGGCAATGGGTTCGCGGACTACGGCTCGGTCTCGGACCTCGAGCGAAATTTTGAATTGCTCGCGCCTTTTATTTCGAAAGACAAACAGGTGAAAGCCTTGTTCGATCAGGCCATTCGCCAGGAAGATAAAAACGTCCGGATGATGACCTACGTCCGCCTGTTGCAGATAGGAGCACCCGTAGCGGCCGATGCACTGCGGCCTTTTCTGGACGAGGATGAAACCCGCTACAGCCTGTACCGGCGCCTGGGCGAGGCCGGCCAATTGAGCCGCTATGCCGCCTGGTTTGCCGATTCGGTGGCCCTGGTACGCTCCCTCATGTGGCGAGAACTTTCCGAAGGCCTGGATTCAGCGCGCTTTCACAGCCGGCACAAAACACAGCGGTATAGCCGCCCGGCGGAGCTGTATATTTTTGATGTCAAACTAAAAAAAGATACGGAGTGGCGGCTGGCCTTGGTCACGTTGCCTGTAGATATGCCGTATTTGGGTGCCTTGCAGACGGGCGAAGACGAGGAGTACCGGAGCTACCTGCAACGCCCGGATGTGCGGCTGGTCACCGAAGTGAGTGGCAAGGCCAAAGAGGAATTTATCCAGAAAACAATTGGAGAAATCCGGTACGCCGGGCGGCGGCGATACCAGAACGCAGATAGCCGCCCGGGAT
>JADLDL010000294.1 GCA_020846655.1 Saprospiraceae bacterium
AGGGTGCCGTTGGTGGTCAGGGCAATTTTTTTAATGCCGGCCAGCGCAGCAATTCTTTCAATAAACGGCATCATATCGCGGCGCACGAAGGGTTCGCCACCGGTCAGCCGCACCTTGTCGACACCCAGTTCGGACAAAATGCGCAGCATGCGCTCCATCTCCTCATACGTCAGGATATCGCGTTTGGGCGCAAACTTGATCCCTTCCTCCGGCATACAATAAAAACAGCGGAGGTTGCAGCGGTCGGTTACCGCCAGCCGAACATAATTGATCAGCCGGCCGTGGTTGTCGTAGAGCATCGGTACGTGCAGAAGCTGCGTTGGATGAAAAGAGAAGGTTTGTTGAGATACATCCGACAATATGCTTGCCGGAAACCGTTAATTTGCGTTGTAAACATAAAATCACTTTCCGGAGTTTATCGCAGATGCCCGACTTTTCCCATATCGACCCTAGCGGCAAACCTGCCATGGTCGACGTCAGTGCCAAATCAAGTACCCGCCGCAGCGCCCGCGCCCGCGCTATCGTAGTGCTGCCGGCCATCGTGCTGGAACAATTGCAAAACCAGGACCTGCATTTGCCCAAAGGACCCGTTTTTCAAACGGCTATTCTGGCCGGTGTGCTGGCCGCCAAACGCACCGGCGATCTCATCCCGCTCTGCCACCCGTTGGGCCTCGAGCACTGCCAGGTGGATATTTTTTTGAATACCGAACAGGAAGTCGTGGTCGATTGCACTGCCGTACTCACCGCCAAAACCGGCGTTGAAATGGAGGCCCTCACCGGCGCCTCCATCGCCGCTCTGACCATCTACGATATGTGCAAGGCCTTGTCGCACGATATCCGGATCCGCGAGATCATGCTCATGGAAAAAACCGGCGGCAAACGCGATTTCAAGCGAGACTGATCATCCTTTATTTTTCAAAAACAACACACTACAAACCGGAGCACCCATGCGCGAATACCTTTCCGAAATCGATCGCTGGCTTGCCGAAGGCAAAACCTTTAGCGCCGCCACCGTGACCAGCACCTGGGGCAGCGCGCCACGACCCATCGGTACCATGATGTTTATTGGCCCCGGTTTGGAAATGCTGGGCTCGGTGTCCGGAGGCTGCGTCGAAGGGTCGATCCTGCGCGAATCAGCCGAAACCTCGGCCGGCGGGCCGGCGCGCACGCTGCGTTTTGGGGTTTCGGACAACGATGCCTGGTCGGTAGGCCTCACCTGCGGCGGTACGATCGAGATTTTTCTGGAGCAATTTTTTGCCCCTGCGGCGCCGGCACTTTGGCAAGAATTCCGCCGCTGCCTGAGCGGCAACATCGGCTGCGTACTGAGCAGCAAACTATCCGGCGGCGGTGGCGTACATTTTCTGATCGTACCGGATACCGGCTTGATGCTCGGCGAAGGTTCAGAACCCGAACTCCGGGAACACGCGCTGCGCGCCTACCGCGAGCGCAAAAGCCAGCCAGTGGAATACAAGGACGAGCAGTGGTTCGTGCGGGTGTTCCCCCGGAAAGCCCAACTGTTCGTCATCGGCGCCGCGCATGCCGCCGCCGAACTCGTTCACCTGGCGCAGTATTTTGATTTTGAAACTATTGTAATTGACCCGCGCAGCGCCTTTGCCCGCAACACCCATTTCGCCACGGCGCCCGACCGGCTCGTAGAAGAGTATCCCGCAGAGGTGTTGCCGGAGTACCTGCTGGACGAGTACAGCTTTGCCGTCGTGATGGCCCACGACCCTAAAATAGACGATCAGGCCCTGCAGCTGTTGCTCCGCTCCAAAGCCGCCTACATCGGCGCCCTGTCGAGCAAAAAATCCAACGAACGCCGGCGCGAACGCCTGCTGGAAGCCGGTTTCACAGAAGACGATTGCCAGCGCATCCACGCGCCGGTGGGCTTGCACATCAAGTCGAAAACCGCCCGTGAAATCGCGTTGAGCATCATGGCCCAAATGATTTTGGTGAAAAACCAGTACTTGTAATGGAAAAAGCGAAACGCTTGTACCAGGGTTTGATTTTGGAATACAACCGCAGCCCCCTGTATTTTGAAAAACGCGAAGGGGCGGGTGTTGAGCTGGAAGCCTGGAACCCGGTGTGTGGCGACAAATTCAAATTATACCTGGATCTGAACGCCGGTAAGGTAGAGCAGGCTTCGTTTCATGGCTACGGTTGTGCCGTATCCAAAGCCTCGGCATCGGTGCTGATGAAAAAAATACAGGGCCTGCCCATGGAAGATTTGGCAGCCTTGGTGGACGACTTTCTGGCCCATTTTCAGGTGGGTGCCGTGACCGAAACAAGCGACCCCGAACTGGCCGCTTTTTTGCCCGCCCGCGAATTCCCGGGGCGGCTCCGCTGCGCAACGCTGGCCTGGGAAGCCCTGGCCGATTACCTGCAACAAGGGACAGCGGCGCAAACCGCCGGACACTAGCGATACGGGATCAGCGGAAACGCGGTACCAGCCGGGTACACATCCTGCCCTTTGGGCAATTCCAGAAACCCATCGGCATCGTTGAGGTTGGCCAGGTCGCCGGACCCGTGGCCCGGCACCGGCGTTGCCAAGCGAATACCCGTCGGGGTAGTGCTCAATTTGACCGGCAGGAAATAACTCAAGGGTGGTTTAAAAACGACATCCTCGCTCAGTACGGCCAGCAGCGGCGCTTGCTCCTCCTGCCCCATGCTTTGGCGCAAAAACGGCACCAGATAGCGCCACGCACACAAAAAAGTGGAAACAGGGTTGCCGGGCAACGCAAAAACAACGGCTTGTTGCTGAAAATGTCCAAACCAAAACGGCTTGCCCGGCCGCTGCGCCACCTGGTGAAAACATTTTTCCACCCCCAGTTCGTCCAATACCTCCGGCACAAAATCAAACTTGCCCGCCGAAACGGCGCCGCTCAGCACCACCAGGTCAAAACGGGCCAGAATGTCGCGCAAGCCGTCTGCAATTTGAAGTTTGTCGTCGGCAAAATGAAACAAGTGGCCAGCCAGTTGGAATTTTTCCGCCAGCATGGCCTGGAGCGCATAGGCATTGGAACGTCGGATTTGGTGCGGCAGGGGTGTTTCGCCGACGCCCACCAACTCATCGCCGGTCGATACAATGGCTATCCGGGGTCGCCGGGCCACCAGAAGGCTGGATTTCCCGATCGTGGCGGCAGTCGCGATTTCCGGCGCCGCAATTTGCCGGCCCGCCGGCACCAGCAACTCACCCTGGCGGCGGTCCATCCCCTGGAAATGAAGGTTTTGGCGAAAATGGATGCCCTCAACAAGAATTTCTGCCTCACCGTTTTCCAGCCGGAGATCTTCGTAGCGAATGACCGTGTCGGCGCCTTCGGGCAACATCGCCCCGGTCATCACCTCCAGGCAGTGGGCAGGGTCAGCCAAGGGCAGGGGCGCTGCGCCGGCAGCCTGGACACCCGCTACCGGAAACCGGCGCTGGCCGGCCGCAAAACGCTCGAACCGGATCGCTATGCCGTCCATCGTGACCCGGTCAAAGGGCGGAAAATCCCGGTCAGCGCGCAGGTCTTCGCGCAATATACAGCCCCAGGATTGCTCCAACGGGACCTGCTCCGTGCCCCAGGAACGGGCATGCCGGGCAATGATTTTTTCGGCTTCAGCAACACTAATCAGCATAGGATTCAACTTGAACAGGTAAACATAAATCCCGATTCGGGAGTTTTCCTATTTTTAGCCATGCTACATCAAAAACACAGCAAACTTGCCCAAGCCGGCTTTGGCGATTTTGGCCGCCGGGAATGGGCCATCTTGGGCACCTCCTGCGGAACGATACAACAACTGAGCCGCCAACTGGCCACTCAACTGGCGCCGGCATACCAGGTAGCCTACGTGGATGCCACACACGCCCAGGCCGATACGGAAACAGAAACCCCTGTTTTTGGCCTGGAATACACGGACCAACTCGGCTACCCGCAACTCTTTTTTCGCGAAACGCCCCATCGCTGGCAGCAGCACGCCTGGTTCAACGAAGCGGACCTGGTGCTGGTCAATGGCAATCATTTCGCTGCATCCCGCCAGATACTGGCGCTCGACCGGCGCAAATTTGACAGTGTGCTGCGCAAAACGGCGCGCCTGACCCAGGTCGACCTGTTCCTGACCAACAGCCGGGACGAGCATTTTACCCACCCCGAGGAACTGCCCACTGCACTCAAAGAGCATTTGCCCGACTGGGCCAGCATTCCGGTGCTGGACCTGCACGGTACGCCCGCCCTGCTGGATTTCCTGCGCGCCCGGCTTCAGCCCGCTCCAGTGCAGGCGTTGATTCTGGCGGGCGGCCAGAGTACGCGCATGGGCCAGGACAAATCGGCGCTTGACTACCACGGCGTACCGCAATGGCAATACCTCAAACAAGTATTGGCGCAAGCCGGCATCGAGCGGGCGTATTTATCGTGCCGAGCCGGCCAGGCTGCTGCGTTTGCGCCGGAACCAGTCATCGCCGATACGTTTCTGGACCTGGGGCCAATGGGCGCCATCCTCTCGGCGTTCCGGGAGCAGCCCGACACGGCCTGGCTGGTGCTGGCCTGCGACCTGCCCCTGCTGGATGCCGGCACCGTCGGGCACCTGCTCGCGCAGCGGCAGCCGTCGGCTGTGGCCACGGCCTTCCGGCAGCCCGATTCGGAACAGGGATTCCCGGAGCCGCTAATCGCCGTTTGGGAACCCCGCAGTTACCCGATTTTATTGCAATTTTTGGCACAAGGCATGAGTTGTCCGCGCAAAGTGCTCATCAACAGCCGTACCCAATTGCTCGACGCGCCCCAGCCTGAGGCGCTGCGCAACGTGAACACCCCCGAAGAACGCGCCGAGATCCTTCGGCAACTCCACCAAAACAGCGCGCTGTGAGCCTGGACTACGCCACCGAAATCCGCCGCGCTTTTCCCATTTTCCGGCACCACCCCGGGCTGGTGTACCTCGACAGTGCGGCCACCACGCAGAAGCCCCAGCCGGTGATCGATGCGGAGCGGCATTTTTATGAATGGCAAAACGCCAACGTACACCGCGGAATTTATCCGCTGGCTGCCGCCGCCACCCATGCCTTCGAAGGCGCCCGCGAAAAAGTCAGGGCTTTCCTGAATGCCCGGGACAGCCGTGAAATTATTTTTACCAGCGGCACTACAGCCGGCATCAACCTGGTGGCGCAGTGTTTTGCCGCCGGGCGGCTGGCGCCCGGCGAGGCCATCCTGATCACCGCGATGGAGCACCACTCGAACCTGATCCCCTGGCAACAGTTGTGTCTGCAAAAAAAAGCACGCCTTCTGGTGGCGGGCTTGTTGCCTGATGGAGCGCTGGATTTGGAAAATTTGGCGCTGCAATTGCGGGAGAATCCGGTCCGGATGCTGGCCATCACCCACATTTCGAACACCCTGGGCACGGTTAACCCCATTGCCGAGATCATCGCGCTGGCGCACCGGCATGGCGTGCCGGTGCTGGTGGATGCCGCTCAAAGTGCAGCCAGTATGCCGCTGGACGTGCAGGCGCTGGACGCAGATTTCCTGGTGTTTTCGAGCCACAAAGTGTTTGGCCCCACGGGCGTGGGGGTGTTGTACGGCAAAGCCGCCTGGTTGGACCAGATGCCGCCTTATCAATTTGGAGGAGAAATGATCCGCGATGTGGCGTTCGAGCGGACGGTTTTTGCGGCTGCGCCGCAAAAATTCGAAGCTGGCACACCCAATATTGCCGGAGTAGCCGCTTTGGGCGCAGCCCTGGATTTTGTAGGCAGCCTCGACCGCAACGCACTTGCTACTCAGGCGAGGGCCTTGCTGCAATACGCCAGCGAGGAACTGATGCGCATCCCCGGGCTCCGGATCATCGGCCAGGCGCCCGGGAAAGCCGGGATATTGTCGTTTGTGCTTGAGGGTATCCACCCGCACGACATTGCTACCATCCTGGGCGAGCAGGACATTTGTATCCGGGCTGGCCACCACTGCACCCAGCCCCTGATGGAGTTGCTCGATTTGCCGGGCACGGCCCGGGCGTCCTTGTCGATATATTCGACAGAAGCCGAAGTGGCGCGTTTGGCGGAGGCCATCCGGCAGTTGCTGCGGATTTTTGAACAGTCCTGAGCCTACCCAACGTTTTTGTAATCGGCGACTGTCTTTCTTTTCAACCAACTGTTTTGACCATGAAACATAGCCTGCCTACCGTATTGTTGTTCCTCGGCCTGTTGAGCCTTAGTTTTTGCAAAAAAGAAGTTGCGCTGCCGGGCAGTCGCCAACAGAAAGGCGCCGAAGCGACGCTGGGTTGGCGGGAGTGCGTTGAATTTCATGATTTTGACCTGACGATTTGTTTAGAAAACGCCAGCGAGTACCGCTGCCCGTGTAGCCTACAGTGTTTTTGGGAGGGCGCCGTGGATTTTACCTTGCGCGTGAACGGCCCCGGTATAGATACTTCCGTGACGCTTACCACCAACAGCAACCCGCCCGAGGCCTGGCATACCAAGCGGATCAGAAACACCACGATCGACATTTCGGATGCGAGTAATATCGATTGTTCGGCATACGGTGATTATCCGAAATATAAAGTCAGGGTCAAATTGACCCAATAAAAATTTTCACGAAATCCGGCTCCACACCCGGGCTTCTTTGCCGGTGGCTTCGAGGTGCGTGCGCAGGCGCAGGTGTTCGGGGGCTGCCAGGCCGGGATCGGCTTCCAGGATTTTAGCGGCGATTTCGCGGGCGGCGGCGAGGATTTGGCCGTCGCGGCCGAGGTCGGCAATGTGAAAACGGAGCATACCGCTTTGCTGGGTGCCTTCCATGTTGCCGGGGCCGCGCAGGCGCAAATCGACTTCAGCGATCACAAAGCCGTCGTTGGTTTGCACCATGGTTTGCAGGCGTTCGCGCCCATCGGCACTGAGTTTGAAACTGCTCAGGAGGATACAGAACGACTGTTCGGCGCCGCGCCCTACCCTGCCGCGCAACTGGTGCAACTGACTGAGGCCGAAGCGCTCGGCATTTTCAATGATCATCACTGAAGCGTTGGGGACGTTGACGCCCACTTCGATCACCGTGGTGGCCACCATGATTTGGGTTTCGCCTTTCACAAAACGCTGCATTTCAAAATCTTTGTCGGCGGCTTTCATCTTGCCGTGCACGATGCTGATCTGGTATTCCGGGATGGGAAAATCGCGGCTGAGGGCCTCGAAGCCCGTCATCAGGTTGAGCATATCGGCCTTTTCAGTCTCTTCAATCATCGGGTACACGACATACACTTGGCGGCCTTTGGCGATTTCTTCGCGCATGATGCCCTGTACCCGTAGCCGGTGGTGTTCGGTTTTGTGCAGGGTGGTGATGGGCTTGCGGCCGGGCGGCAATTCGTCGATGACCGACACGTCGAGGTCGCCGTAGAGCGTCATGGCCAGTGTGCGGGGGATGGGGGTGGCGGTCATGACCAGCACGTGGGGGGGCAGGCCGGCGCCTTTTTTCCAAAGGGCGGCGCGCTGCTCGACGCCGAAGCGGTGTTGCTCGTCGATGATGGCCAGGCCGAGGCGCCGGAACACGACCCAGTCTTCGATCAGGGCGTGGGTGCCGATCACGATGTGCAATTCGCCGGTGACGAGTTGTTCGAGAATGGCTTCGCGTTTTTTGCCTTTGACACCGCCGCTGAGGAACCCGACGCGTACCCCGAGCTCGCCCAGGAGTTCGGAAATGCCGGCAAAATGTTGCTGGGCAAGGATTTCGGTCGGGGCCATCAGGCAGGCCTGGTAGCCGTTGTCGAGTGCCATGAGCATGGCCATGAGCGCCACGACGGTTTTGCCGGAGCCTACGTCGCCCTGGATGAGGCGGTTCATTTGTTGTCCGGCGGCGAGGTCGGCGCGGATTTCCTTGAGTACGCGTTTTTGTGCGCCGGTGAGTTCGAAGGGCAGTTTTTCACGGAAAAAGCCGTTGAAGAAGTCGCCTATTTTTTCAAATACAAAACCTTTGCTGGCGTCTTTGCGGCGGCGGCGGATCTGGAGGAGCCGGAGTTGGAGGAAAAATAGCTCTTCAAATTTGAGGCGGCGGGTAGCGGCGTCTAGTTCGGATTGGTTTTCCGGAAAATGAATTTTTTGCAGGGCTTCCCAACGCGAAACCATGCGGTAGCCGGCCAACAGGGCATCGGGCAGGGTTTCGGGCAAATCGGCGGCGGTAAGGCCATCGAGCAGGGTGCGCAGCAGTTTGCGCAGGCCTTTGGCGTCGAGGCCTTTTTGGGTGAGTTTGTCGGTAGAAGGGTAAACGGGGTCGAAAGTGCGAGCCGATTGGAGGTTGTCGGGGCTGACTTCTTCCATTTCAGGGTGTGAAATATTGAAGCGGCCGTTGAATTCGCTCAGGCGGCCAAAGACGACGTATTCTTTGCCGACTACCAGGCTGCGTTCCAGCCACTGAATAGCCTGGAACCAAATGAGTTCGAGCACGCCGCTGTCGTCGCGCAGGGTCGCCACCAGCCGTTTGACGCGGCCTTCGCCCAACACCTCTATGCGCCGGAGGATACCTTTGAACTGGTACTGTTCGCCCTCGGTGCGGGCTTCGCCGATGCGGTGAAACCTGGTGCGGTCGATGTACCGAAATGGGAAATGAAACAGCAAGTCGCCCAGGGTGAACACCCCCAGTTCCTTTTTCAGGACCTCAGCGCGCTGCGGGCCTACCCCCTTCAGGTATTCAATGGCGGTATCGAGTGGCATACGGGTATGGGCGTTCGAGGCTACCTGCGGCAAAAAGGCCCGGAGGCAAAAATAACAGAATTTGTTTTAAAAAAACAAACCGGGTTGGTGGGTTAGAAGGTTAGAAGGTTGGAAGGTTAGAAGGTTGGAGGGTTAGAAGGTTAGAGGGTTAGAGGGTTAGAGGGTTAGAGGGGTGGAGGGTTGGGGGCAGCGCGAAGTCTTACTGTTTGGGATCGACAAAAGGTAAAAAACGATGCTCGATGCTCATGAGCGTCTTCAGGCCCGGTATGGGACATGGGGTTGTGTCAAAAGGTGCATTATCGAGAAAATGCACCTTTTGACACAGCCCCGGTTTGTCGGACGAAGTCCGGCTTACACGAGAGCGAGGTCTGAAGACTTCGCCCAGCAAGGGAATTACATCATACACCAACCCTCCAACCCTCCAACCCTCCCACCCTCCAACCCTCTAACCCTCCAACCCTCTAACCCTCTAACCCTCCAACCTTCTAACCCTCTAACCTCCCAACTAAGATAGTATAAAAAAGCCGCAAAAACAGTGCAGATGCACGGCTTTTGCGGCCTCCCGGCACGCTTGCTCAGGTAATACCTGTGGCTTACTTGGGCCTTACTTGGGAAAATCCAGAACCATGTTCCGGTTGTACAACATCAGTACCAATGCCGTGAAAAAGAAAAGGAACATGAGTATATACAGGATGCAGTACCCCTTGCCGCGTGAATTGGGAATGTTCTCCATATTTCGTTCGAATTGATGAGTGGCGATAAAAAGTGGGGCAAAAATAAAAAGTGTGGGGGAAGAAAGAACCTGCGGGCCGGTTTTTTTGGAGGCAATCGATGTTTATACAGAATTGTTTTAAAGAAAGAAGTTTCCGTTTGTCGGCAAAAAAACGACATTTCTCTCAAAAATAGAGGCTTGGCAAAAATGGACTATCTTTGCAGCCCCGGTGTTGACCAGCCCAAAACAGGACCCGGGTTGCCTGAAAAAGCGGTTGCGTATCTTTTTCTGACAGGATACTCAGGCAATCCCGAACACCGGCACGGAGCTATGACAAATGTAATCCAGTTATTGCCGGACAGCGTAGCCAACCAAATTGCGGCGGGAGAAGTAGTTCAACGGCCTTCCTCCGTGGTCAAAGAGTTGATGGAAAACGCCATCGATGCCGGCGCCACTCAGATAAAACTTATTGTCCGGGATGCCGGAAAATCCCTCATACAAGTGGTGGACGATGGCTGTGGCATGTCCGAAACCGATGCCCGGATGTGCTTTGAGCGCCACGCGACCTCCAAAATCCGGGAAGCCAAAGATTTGTTTGCGATCCGCACGATGGGTTTCCGGGGCGAGGCAATGGCTTCTATTGCAGCGGTAGCACAGGTGGAGATGCGCACCCGCCGGGCCATTGAAGAATTGGGCACCCGGGTGGTGGTGGAAGATTCGACCATTCGGGCGCATGAGCCTTGCCAAGCGCCTACCGGTACGAGCATCGCGGTCAAAAATCTGTTTTTCAACGTGCCGGCCCGCCGCAATTTTTTGAAAAGCGACCCGGTGGAAATGCGCCATATTCTCGACGAGTTTCAGCGGATTGCTTTGTCCAACCCCGATTTGTTTTTTTCGTTTCACCACAACGACCAGGAACTATTCCACCTGCCAGCGGGCAATTTGCGCCAGCGCATTGTCAAAATATTTGGCGAGGGGGTGAATAAAAAACTCGTGCCAGTGCAGGAAGAAACCGATATCCTGAAAATCGGCGGCTTTGTGGGCAAACCCGACTATTTCAAAAAATCGCGCGGCGAACAGATCTTTTTTGTCAACCGTCGCTTTATCAAAAGCAATTACCTGCACCACGCTGTCGTGAGTGCCTTTGAAGAACTGCTGCCGCCGGATACCTATCCGCTGTATGTCCTGTTTCTGGATATCGACCCGGCGCGTATCGATATTAACGTACACCCGACCAAGCAAGAGATCAAGTTTGACGACGAAAAACTGGTGTACAACGTGCTCAAAGTAACCGTGCGCCATGCCTTGGGCGCCCACAGCGTAACGCCTACCCTCGATTTTGAACAGGAGCCCGCTTTCCAGGCGCGCCCGGCCAAAACCCCTACCCTGTACCCTGGTAGCGAGCCCAAATCGTCGGTGCGCGATTACCCCTCCAAAACACCTGACCGGCTGAACGCCGACAACCTGCGCAACTGGCAACGCCTGTACGAAGGCCTGGATATGCTCGATACGAGCCGGACGGCGGACCCATCGGTCAATCCATTTCCGGGTATCCCCTCGGCCGGCAGTTATGGCGAAGACGAAGACCTGGTCCGTTCCCAGCCGGCTATGGATCTTCGGCCCAGTACCAGCCCCAGCGAAATGGACGATGAGAGCAGTTCGTTTTCGAAAGGCCAAAAGGAGCCGTATCAGATTCACGGTCAGTATATTGTAAGCCAGATCAAATCCGGATTTCTGTTGATTGACCAGCAAGCCGCCAGCGAACGGATTTTGTACGAACGGTACCTGGAAACGCTGCGGCAGCAACCCGTAGCCACCCAACAGGCGCTGTTTCCCAAAACCATAGAGCTCTCACCCGCCGACGCCACCTTGTTGCGCGAAATTCTGTCGGACATCAACCACCTGGGTTTCGATATCGCCGAATTTGGCGGCGACGCTTTTATCGTCCACGGCGCGCCGAGCGATATGGGGGCCGGTGTCACGGAAGAGCTCCTGCTCGAACGCCTGCTCACCCAGTACAAAAACAACCTTGACCTCGACCTTGGCGTTCAGGAAAACCTGGCGCGGGCGATGGCCCGCAGCGCAGCCATCAAGCGAGGCCAACTGCTTACGGTGCTGGAAATGCAGGACCTCATCGATCAGTTGTTTGCCTGTTCGGCTCCCTACCGGAGCCCAGCCGGCCGCACCTGTTTTATTACCTACGACCTGGATGAACTCCAGAAGCGTTTCAATGCATAATCCTGCTTCAGCATCTAAAATCCTCCATCCAGTAGAACCCGGAACATGTCCTATTACCAGTTTTACCAACCGTTCACCGGTGTAGTTCGGCATCTGATCATCATGAACGCGCTGATGTTTATTGGCACCTATATTATTTTAGGCTCTGAAGTGGTGAATGAAAGTACCTACCAAATGGAATCGCTCGGGCGCATGCACTTGGCCGCTTATTTGCCGGGCTCTGAACATTACCAGCCGTTTCAGATCGTTACGTATATGTTTATGCACGCCGATCCGCGCCACCTGATCTTTAACATGCTGAGTTTGTATTTTTTTGGGCCGATGGTGGAAATGGTATGGGGGCACAAGCGTTTTTTGTTTTACTACCTCGCTTGTGGCATTGGCGCCTGGGTGCTGCACATGGGCGTCCAATGGTGGGAACTGGAACGTATGGGCTATGACCCAACCGGCTGGAACGGCGCCATGCTCGGCGCTTCCGGCTCAGTTTTTGGTATTTTAATTGCGTTTGGGTATTTGTTTCCCAATCAGGTGATCAATATGATTTTCCCACCCATTGCGATCAAAGCCAAGTATCTGGTGTTAATCATGGCGGGCGTTGAGTTGTTTTATGGTGTGCGCGGCGATGCCACCGGTATTGCCCACTACGCGCACCTGGGCGGCGGCTTGTGCGGGTTCATCCTCATCCTGATCTGGAACCGCTTCCGCCTACCGTCCTGACAATATTTTCCAATATCCCAATATCCTAATATCTACTAAATTATGGCGCTTTTTGGTTCTATATGGGATGACATCCGGCATACGTTCCGGATCGGCAACATGGTGACGCGCCTGGTCATCGTGAACTTTAGTGTGTTTATCCTGGTCAACCTGGTGCGGTTGGTTTTGCTGATTGTGTTGGGGCCGGACGAGGCTGAATTGCAGCTCTGGGAAGGCTTACAGTGGTTGTGTATGCCGTCGACGGGGCGCGAATTATTGTTCCATCCCTGGTCGCCGCTGACCCACATGTTTTTGCATGAAAACTTCTGGCATGTGGTGAATAACATTATCGGCCTGTACCTGTTTGGGGTGATCGTGGGCGACCTGATCGGCGACCGGCGCATACTACCGGTTTACCTCCTGGGTGGTTTGTTTGGTGGCCTGATGTTTATGCTCTCGGCTCAGTTTGTGCCGTTTGTCGGCAGTTATGCACTGGGCGCATCGGGCGCTGTGATGGCCCTGGCGGGCACGGCACTGATCCTGGCGCCGGAATACCGCGTCCGGCTGTTCTTGCTCGGCGAAGTAAAAGTTAAATATATCGTGCTGATTCTGTTGTTGTTCGACCTGATCGGCGTAGCCAACCGCTTCAATTCGGGCGGCCATATTGCGCACCTGGGCGGATTTGCCATGGGTTGTTTTTTTGTCTACCGGCTCCGCGACGGACACGATTGGGCCGAGCCCATCAACCGCCTGCTCGACCGGATTGCCGGCTGGTTCACCCCCGGCCGTTCGGCCAGGCCCAACAAGCGCAAACCGCAAAAAGCCTATTCGGGCACCTTCACCGCCACCAGAGGCGGCCTGGCTCCACAAGACGAACCTTCCTACCAGGAACGCCTGGACGCTATTTTGGATAAAATCAAAGAAAAAGGGTACGAAAACCTGACACCCGAAGAAAAAGAATTCCTGTACAACGCCAGCAAAAAGAAGTAGCAACCCCGGTGTTGCCCAAAAATGACGCGCCTGCTTACTCATACCACTAAAATTATTAGCGCCGGGGTTATTGTGCTGACCTTCCTGTCGTATCTGGCGCCATACGTCAACCCCGGCTTGTTTCGCTGGCTGGCTTTTTTCGGCACGGCTTTTCCCTGGTGCCTGTTGGCCAACCTGATCCTCCTGCTGGTCTGGGCCTTTCGGGCCCACCGGTTTGCCCTGTATCATTTGGGGATACTACTCTTTGGCTGGACCTATGTCAGCGGTTTCGTAGGCTTGAACCTGGGCAAAGACGTCATTCCCGAAGGCGCTATCTCCATCGCTACCCACAACCTCGGCGGCTTGTTTCGCGGCATCCACCTCGAGCAAGGCGAATGGGAAAAAATTCGCAATGACTACGCCGACTACCTGCGCGAGCATGGCAATCCCGATATCCTCTGCACCCAAGAAACCGCCCGCAAATTTTATCCTCCAATTGCGGAACGCATGGGCTATAAATATACGTTCAACCTGAAAAAAGGAACCGTCATCCTCAGCCGCTATCCGATGGAAGCGGGCGGCGATGTGCCCTTTGCCAACACCTCCAACTCCAGCCTTTGGGTCGACATCCGGGTACAAGGGCGCCTGCTGCGGGTGTACAATATCCACCTCCAATCCAACCGCGTTACCCAGGACACGGAAAAAATGATCGACGATCCGGAACTCGACAAACAGGAAACCTGGAAAGACATCAACAAGGTGCTGCGCAAAGTGGGCGGCGCTACCAGCATCCGGGCCGGCCAGGCAGCCCAACTGCGCGAACACATCGCCGCTTGCCCCCACCCGGTAATCCTGTGCGGCGATTTCAACGACACCCCAAATTCCTACGTCTACGACCTGCTCGCCGAAGGCATGACCGATACCTTCCGCGAACGCGGCTTCGGCCTCGGAACCACGTTTTCCGGCGCCCTGCCCTTTCTTCGCATCGACTATATCCTCACCGGCCCCAGCGTCAAAACCTATGCCTGCCATGTAGCCCATGGATCGCTATCCGACCACTATCCGGTGTTTGCCACCCTGGGTTTTTGAATCCATCAAACTTCATACCTTTACCCGCATGAACACGACCAACCACACCCTCAAACTTTACAATAGCCTCCACGGCAAAAAAGAAGTATTTGAACCCCTGGAATCGGGCCATATCGGCATGTATGTGTGCGGCCCCACCGTGTACAGCGATGTGCACCTGGGCAACTGCCGCACCTTCACCAGTTTCGACATCATCTACCGCTACCTGCTCCACCTGGGGTATAAGGTGCGGTACGTGCGCAACATCACCGATGTAGGCCACCTGACCGACGACGGCGAAGACCGCATGGCCAAAGGCGCCAAAGTAGCCCAACTCGAACCCATGGAGGTGGCCCAGCGGTACACCGTGGGTTTCCACGATATGATGCGGATCTTTAATAACCGTCCGCCCAGTATCGAACCCCGCGCTACCGGTCATATCCCGGAACAAATTGACATCGTGAAAGATATCATAGAGCGCGGCTACGGCTACGAACGCAACGGATCGGTGTATTTCAACGTGCGCAAATTCGATAGCGAAAACCCCGGCATCTACGGCCAACTCTCCGGCCGGGTACTCGACGATCTCCTGGCAGAAAGCCGCGACAACCTCAAAAGCCAGGACGAAAAAGACGACCCCGCCGATTTCGCCATCTGGATGAAAGCCCGGCCCGGCGACATCATGGTGTGGAAAAGCCCCTGGTCGGTGGGTTTCCCGGGCTGGCACCTCGAATGCTCGGCCATGAGCACCAAATACCTGGGCACCACCTTCGATATCCATGGAGGCGGCAACGACCTGAAATTCCCGCACCACGAAAATGAAATTGCCCAACACCACGGCGCCTGCGGCTGCTCGCCCGTTCGCTATTGGTTGCACACCAACATGCTGCTGCTGAACGGCAAAAAAATGAGCAAATCGGACGGCAACACCATCACTCCGGTAGAACTGTTTACCGGGGCCAGCCCCTTTGTCAGCAAAGGCTACTCGCCCATGGTCGTGCGCTTTTACATGCTGCAAGCCCACTACGGCAGCCCGCTCGACATCACCGACGAAGCCCTGCAAGCCGCCGAAAAAGGCTACCGCAAATTGATGGAAATCAACAAGATTCTCCAAAAATTTGAAGCCAACCCCGCTGCTTACGACGGCTCCGAAACCGACTCCGACCGCGCCATCCTCCAATTGGTGGCCGAGGCCTATGCCGGTATGGACGACGATTTCAACACCGCTATCGCCCTGGCTGCCCTCAACGAACTGGGTAGTTTTGTGCATAAACTCGCCAACCAACAACTGGCCGCTACCGATGTGTCGCCCTGGGTAATTGAACGCCTGAAAACCGTTTTCCTGACCTTTATTTTTGACATTTTTGGCCTGCTCGACGAAACCGAAAACAACAGCGACAACGGCACCCTGGAAGGCTTGATGAACCTCGTGCTCGATATCCGTGCCGATGCCCGTACCCGAAAAGACTGGGGCACCAGCGACAAGATCCGCGACGGCCTGGCCGCTGCCGGCATCGCCGTGAAAGACGGCAAAGAAGGGACTAGTTGGGCCAAGATCTGAGCGCCGGGCTGCTTTGCTTTATTTGAAAACTGCCACCAATTTGGTGCCGGCATACAAATGCAAACGCCCCTCGCGGATCGCGTAATTATCCACCGTCGTCAGCACAGTCATGTAGGCCGATTCCCAGTCAGCCACCGCTGCGCAATATTTTTTCGTGGCCATAGCCGGCCCGAAACGCAAGACGCTGGGCTCCGATTTTTCGTACGTACCGTTGTAGTTGTTGCAGGAATTGTTGCCCGAAAAACGCTTGCCCGAGCCCTCAAAACGAAGGGTGACCGCCACATCAGCTGGCAGGGTTTTGTTTTTCAGTTCAAGCAATTGCCAGTCGCGCTGGAGCGGGAAATCGCTTGGCGCCTTGCAGCAGGTCAGGGCGGTAGCGCCCAAGATCAGGAAAAGGAAGTAACGCATTGTGTATTGCTTTGGTGATGAATACGGAGCACTGGAACCATTCTTCCAGTCGTTTGGTGCATAAGTACGGTGGAGCAGCAATTCAGCGGCAGAAATTCACGTTCTTTGCCGCAAATTTTTACGTCTACCTATGGCTACCCATTTTATCCGCAATAAAAGTATGTGGATTGTGCTGGTCCTCATCCTGGCTTTTCTAGCCCCGTACCTGCGCCAATGCATCCCCAGCAGTTCCACTCCGCCCACTCCCAACATCAGTGCGCCGGCCAAACCGGCCGTCACGGTGACGGTGCCCACCATCAATGCCGATTCTGCCTATTTATTTATAAAAAAACAAGTGGACTTTGGCCCCCGGGTACCCGGCACACCCGCTCATAAAAAATGCGCCGCCTGGATGAGCGCCGAATTCAAACGGCTGGGCCTGTCGGTAATCGAACAAAAATTTACCGCCCAAACGTACTTTGGCCCCCGGGATGCCGTCAACATCATCGCCCAATACAAACCGGAATTGAGCAAACGTATCCTGCTTTGCGCCCACTGGGATAGCCGGCATATTGCCGACAAAGATTCGAAAGACAAAGCTAATCCAATTCTCGGCGCCGACGACGGCGCCAGCGGCATAGGCCTGTTACTCGAAATAGCCCGCACCCTGCAAGCCAATCCGCTCGACCTGGGTGTGGATTTGATTTGTTTCGACGCCGAAGACCTGGGCGATGACCGGGAATCGGCGCCCAACGAATCCGTCATGACGCAGGCCAGCGCAGAGGCGAAAGCCCGTACCTGGTGCCTGGGCTCCCAATATTGGGCCGGCAACCTCCACAAACCTGGCTATACCGCACAATTTGGTATCCTGCTCGACATGGTGGGCGCCAAAGGCGCCGTTTTCCCCTATGAAAGTTATTCCAAAGACCGCGCCCCCCTGGTCCAAAACCAAATTTGGAACATTGCCGAGGAATTGGGTTTTGGCAGCATGTTCCCCCGCCGCGATGCCGGCTATGTAACCGACGACCACGTGTTTGTCATGAACGGAACAAGTATCCCAACGGTTGATATCATCAGTATCCCAAACCCGCCGCCCAACTCCTTCGGGTCATACCACCATACACACAACGACAACATGAACGTCATCGACCGGGCCACCCTGGGCTCCGTTGGACAAGTAGTGGCCACCGTGCTGTACCGCGCTGGCGCCGGCGTATTTTTATAAGTCTGTGTTTACGTTTCAACCTTGCTTAGGGCAAATACAACCGGTTTGGATGGGCTCACATCGAGGTCGAAAGAAGCCGTTTGCAAATTGAGCAGATAATACCCGTCTTTGACGGCATCGGGCACAAACAGGAGCTCGGAAATGGTGCACCGCTGCCGCACGGCATGCGGATATTGCCAAAACGCGCGGTGCGCGAGCAACTGCCCGCCGTCTTCTTCGCGGTCTACCGAAGGCAAATCGAGCAACAAATGCTGGATACCGCAGTCAGCCAGAAAACGAGCCGCCTCCTGGTGCAGGTACGGTGGGTTGCTGCCCGAATATTGGCGGCGTTTTTTATGTTCGTCGTTGGGCAGGGTGCGCAGGATGAGGGCCTCGGCTTCCCCGGCCTGGAGCAGTTCTTCCAGTTGGTCTTTGAAAATAACCCGGTCGCCATCGCCCGTGGGCCGGGGGTACAGGCTGAGCAGTTTGGCGAAAAAATGAAATTCCTGCAAACACTCGTGCAACACAAAGGGCTCGCGGGCGATGTGGCCCACGCACTCCGTGTGCGTACCGTTGCCGTGCGGATTTACCCGGATGTTGAAAAAATTCACCGGCCCGCCACTGGCGGTGCTGCCCACAAAATCGCCGGCTACGACCGGTGTATATTCCACCAGCGGCGCCCAGAAACAATTGACGTTGTCCAGCCCTTCGCGCAAAACGATGGACAAATCGAAGGGCCTGGCAAGATCGGCCTGGTACGCGATACCGTTGCGGTACATGTTTATCTTCATAAACTAATGTAGGGCGAATTTTCAATTCGCCTGCTCTACGGCGGCAATATTATGAAATACCCGCCGTAGAGCAAGGCGAATTGAAAATTCGCCCTACAAACGTTGCGTAGAGCAAGGCGAATTGAAAATTCGCCCTACAGGGCAACCACCAGACGTACCGTTCCTGAGGCCACCCCATTGCGCAGGCGCAGTGTGTAGACGGCCGCCGGCAAGCCGGTCAAATCCAGGGTCGTTGTCAGTTGACCATCTACAGCCTCCACCACTTGCTGCTGCAAGCGGCGTCCGGCCACATCAAATACTTCCAGAAGTATTGCCCCTGCCGGTGCGTTGTGCAGTTGCAGCCCAAACAAACCGGGTCCCGGGTTCGGTTGAACCTGCAGGCCCCAGGCGTCCAGCGGCGAGTAGGTACCCACATAGTTGACGATCACATTTTCAAGCATACTGATACAGCCGTTGGCATCCCGCACCCAAACGGTATACGTCCCGTTGGGCACCTGGCTAAAGGCCGGCGAAGTTTGATAATTCACCCCGTCCAGGCTGTACCCCAATGTACCCGTTCCGCCGGAAGCCGTAGCCGTAATGGTATCGTTCGATACAACAACGGAAAGCGTCAGGGCGGGCGGATCGTTTAGGATAAAGGAAATATGCAGGGTATCGCCGGTAGCGTCTGTTGCCACGATCTCATACATGCCGGCAGATAAGCCGAGAATTGAGCCGTTCAGGGTGTATGGCCCCGTGCCGCCGCTGATCAGAAGAACGGCCCCGCCGTTAGTGCCCTCAAAACAGGAGGGGTCTACTGCCTGGAGCGAATAACTCATCGGCAGATAGGTCATATCAAAGCTAACCACTGTGCTGCAGCCCTGTGCATCCGTGACCACTACGGCATACGCCCCGGGTGAAAGGTTCGAAAACGTGGCTTCTGCTTGCACCGGACCGCCATTCAGGCTATAAGTATACGGCAGAGTGCCGCCACTGGTCATTACCGCCACATCGTTGTTGGTTACCAATACCTGGGCGCTCAGCGGATCGGGCTGTGCGATGGTGATATCGGCCTCGGTCGTTTGGCCGTTGGCATCCCGAACGGTCACGGTGTGTACCGCGCCCGTTACGTTTTCAAACACCTGTTCATCCTGAAATGCGCCGCCGTCGAGACTGTATTGATAGGGCGGAATGCCCCCAGCGGCCGAAACCGTGATGGACAGTGTGCCGCCAAAACAGGCAATGGCGCCGTTCGCAGTGATCTCCAGAATTTGCAAATCCGGCACGTTCACGACGGCCTTCTCAGAGGCCATACAGCCATTGGCGTCGCGCACCGTCACGATGTAGATACCGTTGGGCAGTTGTACAAAATGACTGTCGGACTGAAAATCACCCCCGTTCAGGCTGTATTCCAACAGGCCGGTACCGCCTGTAACCGTCGCCGTAACGGTGTTGAGGTTGGCTGCTACGAGGATTTTGAGCGCTGGCGGGTCGTTCAGCGCAACGACGTTGGAACTGGTCGTGTTGCCCGAATCATCCCGTACTACTACGCTATAAGTGCCCGCACCCAGGTGATCAAAGGTATTGCTGCTTTGAAAATCAAGGCCATTCAAACTATAACTGTAGGGCTCCACGCCTCCGGCTGCCGTAACCTGGAGCATGCCCGACGAATCGCCGGAACAAAGGTTGGTGGCCGAAATATTCAGGTTGGCAATCAAGGCGTCCACCGCCACCACCGCTTCTGCGGTAGCGGTACAGCCTTTGGCATCGCGCACCGTCACCGTGTAAAAACCATTGGCCAAGTTTTCAAACACGGGCTCTTGCTGAAACAACTGCCCGTCAATACTGTAGCTCAGCAAACCGGTGCCTCCCGTAGCGAGCACCGAAATATCGTCGTTGAGTGTGCTGGCCGACACTTGCAACGGCAAGGGGTCATCCAGCGTGACCTTGTCGGAGCTGGCTGAATTGCCGGAATCATCCACGACCACCACGGTATAACTGCCGGCCGCCAAGGCGGAAAAAGTATTCTCCGTTTGAAAATCAACCCCATCCAAACTGAACGAATACGGCGGAACGCCTCCCGAAACCTGCACCGAAATGGCGCCATTGGCATCACCCGCGCAGGCAATGATATCAGTAATACTGAGCAGGACTTCCAGTGGTGGCACACTCACCACCGCCCCGGCTGTTGCCGTGCAGCCATTGGCATCTTTTACCGTCAGGGTATAGCTGCCGTTGGCTTGGTTCGAAAAAACGGGGTTTGTTTGAAACGCTTGTCCGTCGATGCTGTAGGTCAGTGCGCCGGTGCCGCCGCTGGCGGTAGCCGTGATGTCATCAGCCGTGACGGAAACGCTGAGGGCCAGCACTGTCGGATTGTCCAGCACCACGGCGTTGGAACTGGCCGTAAATGTATTTTGATCGGTCACGACTACCGTGTAGGTGCCTGCCGACAGGTTGGAAAAACTGTTGATAAACTGCGGCGCACCGCCGTTCAGGCTGTAAGCAAACGGTGGCGTGCCCCCCGAAACGGCTACTTCGATCGTTCCGTTGGAACCGCCGGAACAGGCAACGAGCGCCGTTGGCGTAGCCGTCACTACCAGGTCGTTTTGCAAAATTTGAATCAAAAATGTCGAATGGTGTATCCACTCGTTCGTGCTTTCATCAACTACATCAAATTGAAAATCGTCAGCCGTAGCAGCATCGCCGTTGTGGCTGTACTGGAGCAGGCCAGCCACAATATCGGCCTGCGTGAAGCTGCTGCCCATTGCTAAGGGCTGCCCGTTCAGGCGAAGTGTGCCGTGCTGGGGCACCGATAAGAGGGTAAACACCCCTTGCGCCGGGTTGCCGCTGGCAACCTGCACGATGAGTTTGCTGATCGTAATGTTGGCCGAGCCGCCGGAGAGTACGCCCAGGGGGTTGTTGACCAGCAAGGTGGCAGAAGGCACCGTATCGAAAAAGCAAAAACTAAGGCTCCAGGCCGTCAGGCTGCCGCCATCTTCGTCAAAATTGTCGTCCAATTCCAGCGCCCAGTTTCCTTGAGCCAGGCTGTTGTCAAAGCGGTCAAAAGCCTCCATGGGCTTAAAGGTGCCGCTGATGGCCGGGTTATTGCCACAAGTGCTTTCCAGCGCGGCGGCCGATTGAGCCGCTTCATCGTCCAGCGTGAGCGCCAGGTTGTTGCCGCTGCACCCGCTCGAGGTGGCTGGGTATCCCGGCTGATCGAACAACAAGGCCGATTGCCCGGCCGGGCTTCTAAGCCGCCCGATGAGGTCGCCTACCCAGGTGTGGTTGACCTGAACACTCAGGTTCACATCAGCGACATACCGGTTGGAGGGAATATTTAGCACCGAACTCAGTTTGATCACGGCATTGTTGGGGATGGCCAGCGGCACATTGGTGCTGGCCACCGAAAAGCCACACTCGGGCCGGCCCGTCTGAAAAGCAAACACCGAACTGAACTCGCTTTGGCCGCAGATGTTTTTCGCCATCACCCGCCAATAGTACACCTTTGCCGTATCCAGTTGGCCAAGTTTGACACTCAGATCGCTCAGCTCCTGGTCAAAAATCAAGGCGCCTGCGGCAAAATTCGGGTTGGTTGCCACCTGGATCTGATAACTAAACGCTGCACCAACGGAAGCCCAGCTCAACACCGGACTCTGGTTAATGCTGCCTTCGCCATCGGCCGGACTTTGCAAGCCCGGCGCCGGCAGGGAACTATCCAAAATACCGAGATCAAGGCTGCGGGTGCGGGTGATGTTGCCGCTTACGGCTGTCAGTACCAGGGTGTAATTGCCGGGCGTGTTCAAATTTGTCAGTAGAATCGAAGCGGTTTCACCGGACGCCAAAAGGGTCGAACTGATCTGAACCTGGGCGTCGGCCGGAGCGCCGCTGAGGCTGAGTTGCACCGGCCCGCTGAAGCCAAAAATACCCTCCACGCTGCCGGTATAGGCCAGGGAGTCGCCCGCACATAAAAAAGCCGACGCCGCTGAGGTGTTCAGGATAAACGTGGGCGCGCCCGGGGCTTTGATTTCAAAATTTTGATTGGAAATATCAAAAAACACATTGCCAACAGCTTCTACCCGTACCCGGCAGGTGGAAGAAATAGCATTGGGCACGTCCACTACGGCCGAGCCATTGTTGGCCACGCTGGCGGCCAGCACAATCGGGTAGGTGTTTCCACCATCCGTCGACAAGGTAATGCGCACCTGAGCACAACTGATCGGCGCAGATTTGGTATCCGCCACATCCCAGCTCACCGTGGCGGCATCGCCCACCAGCCAGGTGACGGCCGTGTTGGGTGATGTGACCACAAAGGGGCCGGCCGTGGAAATTACTGTGAGTTTGAGGTCGTCTTCCTCGGTGCAGCCGCCGCTGGCTTTGTTGTCGCGCGCGGTTACCCGGAAATTCAGCACCCGCGCCACACCAGGCAATTCTTCCCAGGTCGTGTTGGTGTTGGTGATTAAGTCCGTCAGCCGTGGAAAATAGCGGGTCGGCGAAGCCACCGGGTCAAACGAGCGGAACAGCGGCCCGCCCGAACTGGTAGAAACCGGCGGAGCCGTGGCAATTTCATTGTCCATTTGCTCCCAGCAATACGTGAGCGGATCGCCATCGGCGTCCGAGCCCGTAGCCGTCAGGGCAAATGGCGTGGATTTCGGAATCAAATAATCACTGCCGGCCTGCACCACCGGGGCGGTATTGCCCGTATTGATTTTTACCGGGCACAAGTTGCCCTGGCTCGTCGTCACATATTGCCCGATCTCCGACAAGGAGGCCGCGTGGAAATATACATCGCTATGGTTCTGTACGTCAAAAGGCGGACACACGCCGGCGTAGGCCATAATGGTGCTGCCGCTGCCGGGCTCAAACGCCGTACCGGGGTTCACGTTGTCGTCGCAGGAGCTGTTGAAGGTGTGGTTGGCGCCAAACTGGTGCCCCATTTCATGCGACACAAAATCGATGTCGAAGGGGTCGCCAATGGGTTGGTTGGTACCGGTCACCCCGCGGGCTTTGACCGAGTTGCCACAAATGACGCCTACTGAGGCAACGCCGCCACCACCGGTGCTGAACACGTGGCCGATATCGTAGTTCGCCGATCCAATCACATTGGTGCATTTGTTTTGGTTCTCGACGAGCATCGTAAACCCATTGTTGTTGGTGTACCCGTCGGTGGCAGCATTGAGAAACACCAACAGGTTGTTGTTGGTGATCAATTGCAGGGAAATAGACATATCCCGCTCGTACACGCTGTTGATCCGGTTGACAGTGGTGGCCATAGCGGCCAGCACCAGCGGGGTGGTGCCGCCGTGAAACTGGGCGTATTCACCGGTACAGGCCAGCGCCAGCCGGTAGCGCCTGAACTGGCAATCGCCTTGCAGATCGGGCACCGGAGCCGAGGCTTTATCCGACTTTTCCAAGTCGTCATCTTCCACGCCGCAGTGGAACTGTTTGTTGGAATGAAAATCTTTTTTGAAATAGGCAATATAATGCTCGCGGTCGCCTTGCCGGTATGGGTCGATAAACACCGTGCCGGAAACCGCCGAACGGATCATGGCGTGAAAGCCCTGCGGCGTCAGGTCGCATTTCAGGGAAGCGCTGGGGTCGTCGATACCGGTGCCGGTGTAGCAGCGGATTTCGGGGTACTTTGCTTGCAGCCCTGGCGCCATCACCGGCGATTCGGTGAGCAGAAACCGCGCTGTCTGGCCGTCGGGCAGGGGCAGGCTGAGCACTACAGCCTCATCTGCGGCGGTAGCCGAAAACCGCTCCGGAGCACTGGCCAGTAGGGGCTGAAGTTGCGACAGGTCCAGTTGTACGCTCCGGTAGCGTTCCGGAACGATGTGCCGGACCGAGCCGGGCTGGGCTGAAAGTTGTGTTTCGGAAAAATCCGACCACAGCGATTGCGCGGAAAGGCTGGCCGATGAAACGAGCAGCAAAACGCTGAGTATTTTTTTTAACATATTGGGAAAATTTGAGCGTGTAGGAAGGCGAAATATCGGATGAAAAAAGAATGTATTGAGACGGATAAAAACGGAATTCGTTTAGTGGGTGGATGGCTTGGTGGTATAATCTTTCGCTAAACCGGGTGAAAGTAGTATGTCCTGAAATAGCCTGCCAATGACTTGTTACAGTTTAGTCAGCCACCATCCAAAAAATATGTCACCGGCCACAAGGGTCCGGGCAACCGCAACGGCCCTTGCGCGCTCCATAGTCCAAACAAAACAACGCCACCCAATGCTTCGTCTGAACCTCCTTGTCGCATGCCTTCTGCTCTGTGCCTGCCTCCCTGCACAAACGCCCCTGACCGGCCGCGTAACCGACGCCCAGGGAGAAGCGTTGGCCTTTGTTTCCATACTGATGAACGACGACCCCGGCCAGGGCGTCCTGACGGATATCGAAGGTCGCTTCCAAATCGAAGCCAGAATGACCGTACAAAGCCTGACCTTTCGGTACCTGGGCTTCGAAAGCCTGCGACTCAGCTCGGCTGCCTGGGCGCAGGATCCAACCAAGCCCCTGCGCATCGTCTTGCAAGCAGCCGACATGGCCCTGCCCGAGGCCACCATCCGGGCCGGTGAAAACCCCGCCGACATCCTCATCCGCCGGGCCATTGCCCACCGCAAAGAAAATAACCCCGAACTGCGCCGGGGCTACCAATGCACCACCTACAACAAAATGGTGCTGGAAGCACTGCCCCGCCGCCACGAGTACGAACGCCGAATGGCCAACCGGGATAGCAGCAAATCCAGTACCAAAGAATCCCGGGAACAGTTTGACCAACTGGAAAAATCCATGCAGGAGCACCACGCCTTTTTGATGGAAAGTGTAACCGAACGCTCCTTTTTGTTTCCCAACCAGGTCCAGGAACGCGTGCGGCTCAACCGCGTGAGCGGCTTTCGCAACGCCGGCCTCGTGGCCCTGGCCAACCAGGTTCAGCCCTTTACATTTTATGGCGATTACCTGACCCTGCTCGACAAAAACTACGTCAACCCCATCAGCCCCGGAAGTCCGGCGCTTTATTTTTTCAATATCGAAGATACGCTCTACGCAGGCCCGGACACCGTTTGGGTCATTTCCTTCCATCCCCGCAAAGGCAAAGTTTTCGAAGCGCTTCAGGGCGTTTTGCACCTCAACTCCAAGCACTGGGCCATCCAAAACGTGCGCGCCGAACCGGCTGTCACCGGAAATGTACACCTGAAAATTGAACAGGCATACCAGTTTTGGCCCGCCGACAGCGCCGGCGGGCAGTGGTTTCCGGCACAGTTGAATTTTGAGATGGAGTTCCGAAACTACCCTGCCCCTTTTCTCGGCTTGCGGGCCTCCGGCCGCAGCTACCTCACCGACGTGACCATTGACCCGCCCCTTCGGCAACGCGATTTCAACGAAGAACTCCCGATCCTCTTCGAACCGGGGGCACAAACCCAGGCCGATAGCAACTGGCAGCCCTGGCGCCAATTGGCGCCCCTGCAAACCAAGGAAAGCAGCACCTACCAGTGGCTCGATAGCCTGGGCAGCTCCCGGCGTTTCGACCGGCTTTCTACCCTGATGGATGTGCTGAGCACCGGCCGGCTGCCCCTGGGCCGCTCGCCCCTCAGCATCGACCTGCGCGAAGTGCTCAAATTGAATGATTTTGAAAATGTCCGCGTTGGCATAGGCCTCACCACTGGCCAGGCCAAACCCCTGCAAGCCCAAAAACGCCTGGAACTGGGCGCACACGCCGGTTTCGGCTACCGCGACAAAACCTGGAAATACGGCGGCTATGCCCTTTGGCGTATCACCCGAAACGGCCAAACCCGGCTCCTGCTCGACTGCCGCCGCGACCTGCTCGAACCCGGCGCCTTGTACGAACTCAACCGCTCCACCATCGTGGACCGCGCCCTCTACGCCACCCGCATGGACCGCAGCGACGAACTCACGGTCAGCCTGAGCAGCCGGCTGGGCCGCTACCTCTGGTTACAAAGCAGTTTCCGGCGCCAAACCCTGCGCCCCACCTACGCCTACCAGTTTGGCACACCCGATACCGGCTTCGACGACCGCTTCGATTTTGCCGAAAGCACGCTCTACCTCCGCTACGCCAACGGCGAAAAGACCCGCACGTTTCTGGGCGACGATGTGGGCAGCGTGCAGCGGCTCCCGGTGCTCGAACTGGCGTACACCCACGGCTGGCGCGGCCTTTGGCAGGGTGAGTACAGCTACCACCGCTGGGCGGCCGCGCTATACCACTCCTTTTTTATCCGGCGCCTGGGCCGCACCAGTTGGCGGATCGAGGCCGGGCTGGTGTCGGCGGATGCGCCGCTGGCCAAATTGTTTACCCTCAACCAAAGCGGCACAGGCGGCTGGAACCTGTTTCTGTTGCCCAACACGTTTCAGGCCTTGCCCGATACGTTGTTTTTGGCCGACCGCTTTGCCAACCTGTATTTGTCGCAAGAAATCGGCCCGGTGTTGTACAAAAACAAACACTCAGCGCCCTTCCTGATCCTGCTGCAAAATGTGGCCTGGGGCAATCTCCGACAGCCGCAGTTGCACCAACAACTGGGTTTCCGGACGGCTTCCACGCCGCTGCTGGAATCAGGTATCCAACTGGACAACCTGTTGCGGGTCAATTATGTAAACATTGCCTACCTGGGTTTGGGCGGCGCCGTGTTTTACCGCTGGGGCGGTTTGGGCGACAGCAACTGGGAGAAAAACGTATCGTTTCGGCTGACGCTGAAATTGAGTTTGTAACCAACCCGATGCTCAGGTACCCGGCTGGATATCTTTTGCCATCAGCGACAACACCCGTTCGCCCTGCCAGTCGTCGTCAAACAACTGAGCCGCCAGGTCGAACGGGCCGCTTTGCACGGCGGCAAAGGCCTCACCCAGCCCGAAGCCCACGCCCGTGAAAACGGGGCTGTCGCCCTGGCTAATGGCCAGGCGCAGGTGGTTGTTGGCCAGCAGGCGACTTTGGCCGGTATCGGTCACGCGCCTGATCTGAAACACGGGGTTCATGTTGCCCGGGCCGAAGGGCGCAAATTGTTTCAGCACCCGCCAAAAGGCCGGCGTGATTTCGCTGAGGCGCAGTTCGCCGGCGATGTCCAGTTCGGGCACAGCCGCTTGCGCCGGCAAGGTTTTTTGCACAATGGCTTCAAATTGTTCGGCGAATGCCGGCACGTCTTCGGGCGCCAGTTGGACGCCGGCGGCGTGTGCGTGTCCGCCGAAGGAAAGAAACAGATGGGTGCAGTGGCTCAGGGCTTCGTGCAGGTCGAAACCGGGCACCGAGCGCGCCGAGCCCACGGCCCGGCCTTCGCTTTCGGTGAGCACCACCGTGGGTTTGTGAAACGACTCCACCAGGCGGCTGGCGGTGATGCCCAGGATGCCTTTGTGCCAGGTTGGATCAAACAGGACGAGGCTTTTTTGGGCTTCCAGGGCCGGGTCGTGGCGCACCCGGCGGCGGGCCTCTTCGGTGGTGGCCTGGTCCACCGCCCGGCGTTCGCGGTTGCGTTGCACGAGCATGCCTGCGGCTTCGAGGGCGCTGTGGCGCTCGGCAGCCAGCAGGAGCCGAACGGCGTCGCGGGCGTCGCCCAATCGGCCGGCGGCGTTCAGCAGCGGCCCGATGCCAAACACCACATCGCTGACCGAGAGCGGATAGCGGCGGCCGCTGCGCTCAATGAGGGCCCAGAGGCCGAGGCGCGGGTTGCGGTTGAGTTGCTGGAGGCCGAAATGCGTCAGCACGCGGTTTTCGCCGATCATGGGCACAATATCGCAGGCGATACTGAGGGCCACGAGGTCGAGCAAAGGGTGGAGATTTTCGGCGGGGATGCCTTGGCGAAGGGCCAGGGCCTGCGCGAGTTTGAACGTGATGCCGCAGCCGCTGAGCTCTTTGCAGGGGTATCGGCAATCGGGGAGCTTGGGATCGAGGCAGGCGACGGCTGCGGGCAAGGTTTCGTCGGGCAGGTGGTGGTCGCACACCACAAAGTCGATGCCGTAGCTGCGGGCCAGCTCAATGGCGCGGTGCGCTTTGATGCCGCAGTCCATCGCCACCACCAGAGTGGCGCCGGTTTGGTGCGCGTATTCGACGCCAGCCAGGCTCACGCCGTAGCCTTCTTTGTCGCGGTCGGGCAGGTAGTAGTCAATATTTTGGTAAAACGGCGATAAAAAGGCGTAGAGCAGGGCCACGCTGGTGGCGCCGTCCACATCGTAGTCGCCGTAGAGCAGGATCCGCGCGCCTTGCCCGATGGCTACCTGGAGCCGCTGTACAGCGCGGTCCATGTCTTGCATCAAAAACGGGTCGTGCAGGTCGCTGAGCGCGGGCCGGAAAAACAAGCGGGCTTCTTCAAACGTGGAAATGCCGCGTTGAGCCAGCAGGCGGCACAGGATAGGCGCGATGCCCAGCACCTGGTGGAGGTGTTGGGCGACCGTTTCGTCGGTCGCAGACAAGCGCCAGCGGGGAGCAGGCATGGGAAAATAATTTTGGGTGACTCTGGCTGGGAGTGAAGGTACGGGTTTTAGGGGCGAAAAATGGGAACAATCCTTGTATTGAAAGAAAGACATCTTTCAGCAAAATTCGATTCCGCGCGCCAGATTCCATCTTCGTCGCCAAATCACCATGCGCATTTCATCCGGCGTTGTACTTTTACCGCCCCGACTCCAACCGCCCGCCCTGCCAATGCGACCGCCACCGCCACTCGACTTATGTCTCGATCGAATAAATACGTGTGTGTCCACGGCCATTTTTACCAGCCCCCGCGCGAAAACGCCTGGCTGGAAACCGTGGAAAAACAGGAATCTGCGCGTCCGTTCCACGACTGGAACGAACGCATCAACTTCGAGTGCTACGCTCCGAATGCGGCCGCGCGTATCCTCGACGAGGAGCGCAACATCGTCAAGATCCGCAACAACTACAACCGCATTTCCTTCAACTTCGGCCCCACCCTCCTCACCTGGCTCGAAGAAAACGACCCCGAAGCCTACGAGCTCATCCTGAAAGCCGACAAACGCAGCCAGGAACGCTATGGCGGCCACGGCAACGCCCTGGCCCAGGCCCACAGCCACCTGATCCTGCCCCTGGCCAATTACCGCGACAAGGTCACGCAGATCTACTGGGGCGTCCGCGATTTCGAGCACCGCTTCGGGCGCTACCCCGAGGGCATCTGGCTGGCCGAAACTGCCGTGGATACCGAAACCCTCGAAGTGCTGGCCGCCCACGGGCTCCAGTACACCATTCTGGCCCCCCGGCAGGCCAAGGCCGTGCGCAAAATGGGCGCCGATACCTGGCAAGCCGTTTCAGCCGACAGCATCGATACCCGCCACCCCTACTGGTGCCTGCTGCCCAGCGGCCGCCGCATCGCCCTGTATTTTTACCACGGCGGCGTAGCCCAGGAAGTCGCCTTCAACGGCCTGCTCAACCACGGCAAAACCTTTGCCGAGCGCCTGGTGAGCCTGCTCGACAGTTCCAGCGCCCCCCAACTGGCGCATATCGCCACCGACGGCGAGAGCTACGGCCACCACCACCGCTTCGGCGAAATGGCGCTGGCCGCCGCCCTCAACCACATCGAAGACAACAAACTGGCCACCCTGACCAACTACGGCCAGTTTCTCGAACTCTGTCCCCCCGAATGGGAGGTGCAGATCCATGAAAATTCCTCCTGGAGCTGCGTACACGGCGTGGAGCGCTGGCGCAGCGACTGCGGCTGCAACACCGGCGGCAACCCCGGCTGGCACCAGCGCTGGCGCAAACCCCTGCGCGAAACCCTCAATTGGCTGCGCGACCAGATCATTCCCGCCTACGAACGCGAGGCCGGCCGCTACCTGCGCGACCCCTGGAAAGCCCGCAACGACTACATCGAGGTCATGCTGCGCCATTCGGACGAGGCCGTGCGCGAGTTTCTGGCTCAACATGCGCGCCGTAGCCTGAGCCCGCTCGAAGAGGTAGCCACCCTGCGCCTGCTCGAAATGCAGCGCCATTGCGTGCTGATGTACACGAGCTGCGGTTGGTTCTTTGATGAAATATCCGGCCTCGAAACCAACCAGATCCTGCAATACGCCCTCCGGGCCATGGACTACGCCATCGAGGTGGCAGGCCTCAACCTGCACGCCGAGTTTAGCAAACGCCTCAAACAGGCGCCCAGCAACAAATACGCCGACGGCGCCGCCAGTTACCTGCAAAATGTGCTGCCCGGCCGCGTCAACCTCGAACGGGTAGCGATGCACTTCGCGGTGGCCTCCCTGTTTGAAAACGACCCGGCGCTGTTGGATTTGTTCAACTACACCTCCAATGTGGAAGTATTCGAGCGGATCGAAG
Source organism: Saprospiraceae bacterium (assembly GCA_020846655.1). Lineage (GTDB taxonomy): Bacteria > Bacteroidota > Bacteroidia > Chitinophagales > Saprospiraceae > M3007. The sequence goes on from JADLDL010000294.1 coordinate 30,527, forward strand.
CGGGCACACCCCGGCTGGCCATCGGACGGCTGGGTATCCGCTCGCGGCTCACGCATGCTGAAAAAACCTTTTGCTTTGCGGTGCTGTACCTCGGCCAGCAACATATCATCGGCAACATCAGCGGGGTGATGAACCGCTCTACCTTCGATGAAATGCACGAGCGCACCGCAGTTGCCTTCCGGGCGGCCAACCTGGGCGAGGTGATTGGCATTTTGCAGGAGTATTTCGGCCGGGACAAATTCACGTTTTCCAGTTTGTTTGCCGACGAGAAGATCAAAATCATCCGGGCCCTGACGGCACAAAGCCTGTTGTTGGCGGAAGCCAATTTCCGGAATGTGTTCAACGACAACTACCAACTCATGACCGGCCTGTTGGAAGCCGGCCTGCCCCTGCCCGATGCCTGGCGCAACATCACCTCGTATGTGCTGAACGACGAGCTGATGCAGTTTTTCCAAAACAACCACGTGGCCGAAACCCGCACCTTGCGCCGCATCGCCGCCGACCTCAAGCGCTGGAATTTCAAACTATCCGACGAGGAAGCCGTGCGGCATGCTGCGGGGCAGCGTATTTATCGGGAAATCGTGCGGCTGGAGCAGGACCAATCCAACCTTAACCGTCTGAACTGGCTGATTGAGGTGGCGGCAATTGTGCAGGAAATGAACCTCAAACCGGACGTTTGGCGCAGCCAGAATGTGTTTTACCTGATGACCAAAGGCTATCGCAAAGGGCTTTGGGTGTTCCTTTCTCCAGCCTGGCAAGCGGCTTTTGAGCGCCTGGCTGGCTTGCTGAAAGTGCGGCTGGGGCCAGCCGGGGTGCCGGCCAGTTTGGAGCCAGCGGCGTAAGTTTTATTTATGTTTTGGAATGCATGGGGTTGATCCGGCACTAAAACCTTATTCGGCGCAGGCTGAAAAAACGTTTTTGAGCAACCCGGCGTAGGCCTTTATGTCTGCTGGCAGGGTATCGTCTTTGGGGTCAAACTGCCAGGTACGATCCAGGCCGTTGCAGCTCGTCCGGACAAAATAACTGGTGCCGTCGTAGCAGGTCCCACAGCCGTAGACGCCTTCATCTGAACTGCACAATGGCGCAGGCATGCTGCTCTCCAGGGTACGCGCCAGTTGAAAAAGAGAGTCCGGAAGCACGGCGCCCGTTTCGTCGAGCAGTTGGGTGTCGTTCAGCGTAAATTGATGGGTAAGCGGCACGAGGCATTTGCCACATTCAGCCCAAAAGACAAATGCAGGAGCCGATGTTGGTTCGGCCGATTTTCGACAGGCGTTAAACAGCCCAAACAAGAGGCCACAGCAGAGCAATATCCGGAATTTCATGTGCAATTCTTTTTCTGAGCCAGACAGGCCTCCGGGCCGAAAGGGTTGGGCCAGGAGCCTGCCGTCTTTTATTCGTAGCGCAAGGCCTCTATGGGGTCCAGTCGGGCCGCCTTCATGGCCGGGTAAAAACCCGAAACCACGCCTACGATCATGCAAAGCGCGAGGCCCAAAAACATCCAGGCCCAGGGGATGAGGAAAGAGCCGCCCAGGATCGGCGTCACGATATTGCCCACCAGGATACCGAGAAGAATGCCCACGATACCGCCGATCTGGCAAATCACTACGGCCTCCGAGAGAAATTGGGTGAGGATGCTGCGCCGCGTAGCCCCGAGGGCCTTGTAAATGCCGATTTCGCGGGTGCGCTCCGTGACGCTCACCAGCATAATGTTCATCAGACCGATAGCGGCGCCAAGCAGGGTCATGAGGCCGATGGCGATGGTGGCCAGGCGCAGGTTGGTGGTGTTTTCTTTCAGGATGGCAACGAGGCTGTCGCTGGCAAAGAGTTCAAAATCTTCGTCTTCCCCGGGGCGCAGGCCGCGAATCTGGCGAAACAAGCCCGTGGCCTCGGATTGGGCAGCGTCCATGTCGGTGGCGTTGCGCACGGCCACCAGCAGAGAATAATCCGTATCGGCGGTGCCGTAAATGGCGCGCACATTGAGCAGGGGCGCGTACACAGCCCGGTCGCTGGAATTGCCCATGGAGGCGCCTTTGGACTTGAGCACGCCTATGACGCGGTAGCGGATATTGCCCACCATGACCAACTGGTCGATGGCTTTTTCCGGCTTGTCGTTGAAGAGAGATTTGACGATATCCCGGCCGATGACCATTTTCGCCTGCCCGTTTTCAATTTCCATTCTGGAAAAATTCCGCCCGTACTCGATTTCCATGCCTTTGATCTGGAAGTAGTTTTCATCTACCCCCACAAAACCAATGTTCGGGTTTGTTTTTTCATCGGCAAATTTGACGGAAGCCAGGCTGTTTGCCCAAAAGGATACGGACACTGTAGCCGGGAAGCTATATCGATCCTTGAACTCCTGCGCATCCTCGTACCGGATCGGTTCGCCGGCTTTTTGCTGCCGGCCACGCCGGTTGCTTTTCACCTCGCTCCATTTGCGCTCGATGCTGAAGGAATTGGCCCCCAGGCCCGAAAAATTATCGTTGAGGGAATAGGCGATGGCATCGATGGCCGTGAGGATGCCCACCAGCGCCATGATGCCGAACGCAATGATGAGCAGGGTCAATACGGAGCGAAGCATATTCGCCCGTATGTTCTGTAAAGCCATGCGAAGGATTTCGGAAAAAGGCATAAGCAGTGGTGGCTGGTGGATACTGGCCGGAGGTGTACCGGGTCCCTCAAAATTAGGGAGGATAAACACAGCAAATCCGGCTATTCGAGCCAGGCATTTGATTTTTCGATCAAACACCCCTCTGGCCGGATTTTCTGATACCTTCGTACCCCTGAAACGAAGTACACCCCCTTGTTTTTTGTTGTTTTGTATGGCCTATGTTGTTTCGCATTCCTTCGATCTTTCAATCGTTTCCGCAGCTCTTGGCAGCCGAAAGTACCCGGCATGGCGGCGTAAGCCCGGCCCCGTATGCGTCGCTAAACCTTGGGAAAAGTACGGACGACGATCCCGCGCATGTCGTCGAAAACCGGCGCCGCTTTTGCGCAGCCTTGGGTGTTGAGCCGGCCGCCCTGGCCTGGAGCAGGCAGGTACACGGCGCCGAAGTGCGTTGGGCAACTGCTCCCGGCGCCGCCGAGGGCTTTGATGCGCTGATCACCCGGAGCCCGGGGGTGGTACTGGCCGTTTCGGTGGCCGATTGTACGCCAGTGCTTGTGTTTGATCCGGTTCGGGGCGCAGTGGCCGCTATCCATGCCGGCTGGCGGGGCGCGGCGGCTGGCATTATCGGCAATACCCTTGCGGAAATGGCCACCCGGTTCGGGACGCGGGGCGCCGATTGCCTGGCTTATGTCGGCACCTGCATCGACGAATGTTCCTTCGAGGTAGGGCCGGAAGTAGCCGCCGCGTTTGACGCCGCCTTTCAGCGGTTCGACGCCGGGCGCGATCGTTATTTTGTTGACTTAAAAAAAGTGTGCGCCGCACAACTTCAGGCCTGCGGCCTGCCCGAGCAGCACATCGAAATTTCTCCTTTTTCTACCGTGCTACACAACCACGACTATTTTTCCCATCGGCTCGAAAAAGGCAGCACCGGCCGGATGATGGCGGTGATTGGGGTGAGGGGTTAGAAGGTTGGAGGGTTAGAAGGTTAGAAGGTTGGATGGTTGGATGGTTGGAAGGTTGGAAGGTTAGAAGGTTGGACGGTTGGACGGTTAGAAGATTGGACGGTTAGAAGATTGGACGGTTAGAAGGTTGAATAGACATAACCTTCCAACCTTCAAACCTTCTAACCGTCCAACCGTCCTCAATGCGTGATTAATATTTTTGAATCAGGAAGTGCAAGGGTTCGGCGACCTGCCCATCTTTGATGAGTACCTGATAACTGCCGGCTGGCCGGCCGTTCAGGTCTATGGGATAGCGGCTATTGCCCGAGCTGATATCCAACGTATGGATCACATTCCCACCGGCGTCCATGAGCATCAGTTGTTCAGGCTGCGGCAGAATCTCACCGGCTTGAGCGCCTCCGTCGACAGGTGTCCGGTCGATAGACAAGTAGGCCATACCATTGCTGGGATTGGGTGCTATTTTGTAGGGCGTTCGGCTGTTGATGAGTGTGTAATATTGAGTAAACGTGCCGCAGCCTTCTACCAGGATGGTGATGGTCAGGTTCGCATATGATTTGATGCCAGTGAGCGTGATACAGTCGCCGGTAGGCGACAATATGTATGTGTTGCCATCAATAGTGACTTGCGCATGGAGGATTTGCACGTCGGAAGAGAAGTAACAGATCGTCACTGTAGAATTTGTGATATACGTGATGCCCTGATTGAGTGGCGTAGAGCCTTCCGGCAAAACCAAGTGTGGAATAAGAATGGAATTCAGGACGCTGTTTTGGTTATGGATATCGTAAATATCCAGTTGGGGCTCTCCGCACTTTTCATATAAAACTTCAAAGGGAGCACAAGGGCCCTCCACGCTGAAACACGTCAGGCCATCTTCGTAACTGATATCAGTAGCCGTTCCGTCCGACAACACCGTCAGGTTACAAGTAGTGCCGGGGTCTACACAGACGCACTCGGGTTCTGCCGGCTTGTCGCGTGAGACAACCGAGGTGCCATCGCACTGCGAATACACGGTTGGCTTTTGGGGCGTCAGCCATTTGATCAACGAGAGATTGCTCATCGGGGCCGGATAGCCGAGTTCCGTCCGAATGCCAATACAGCCCTCCGGTTTGGCGCAGCCTTCAGCATTGTACGTAAAACAGATTTTTTCAGGCCCGCAATCTGTGACCGTACCATAGCCATTGCCTTTAGAAACCACAACACAATTGCTCAGGTTGGGATCCGGCACCGGTTCGACGTGCTCAACGCCAAATTGTGTACCGTAAAGTCCATTGAGGTTTTCAAAATCAAAATCCAGGCAAATATCTCCCGCATCGCAAAGATCGAAACACCCGGTAATGGCCACACGTTGGTATGCGCGCTCGCGGATGCTAATTTCCTTAACCTGAAGGGTGGCCGGCAAATCACCAGGTTCATTACAGAAACCCGCGCCGGGGCAGTCGTCGTCGCCTTCAGGCACGATCCAAACAATGGGTTGAAAGTACCGCTCTTTAATCTGTGGAAACGCAGGGTTTTCGCGTACTACAGCGTCCGGAATGGTTCCTCCGCATTCAATGATAACGGGGGTTTTATCCGGGTAGTAGTACCGGTAAACCGTGCCGGTGACCACCCCGTCTACATAAAACATAACTTTATACGGCGTCCATTCGCATCCCACCGTATGCCAGGCGCCATCGGCCATGTACCCACAGTCATACGGGACTTCCTGCGGATTTTGTTCATTGCAGTTACCGCAGTTGGCAAAACCGCTGCAGTCAATATGATCGACGATATCATCGCAAAAATCGCATCCCGCCATATGGGTGCAGCAAGGAGCGTCTTGCAGGGATGCTGTAGAACCCTGTGCATTAAATACATTTTGAAGAAACTTGCCGTAATAGGCAATATCCATGATGTCGATTTCATCGTGGTGCCACATCCAGAAGGCGCTCCATACGTTGTTTTTCAGCGGCATTTTCAGTACAATCTCATAGCGTCCCAAATTATACTTAAACGGCTCTTTCATGTGTATGGCGCCGCCGGTAAACACACTTTCCAGGGTTTGCAAACCAGGGGGCAAACAAGGCCAGCCTTGCCCGGGCAAGCCATTGTTAAAGTTAGGAACCGTAACCGGTTGATCTTCCTGGCGGGTTGTCAGGTGGAGAATTTTATCGCTGCTGCCCGGACTCACCGGCACCAACTCCACATTATTCGTGACAAAAATATTATCGCAAGAGGATCCATGAAACGCCCCTTGCAAGGGATCAGATCCGGCCAATCGATCCCAACGAGTGTCGAAAACCGACTCATCGTCAAAATTTTCAATAAAGGCTTCGTCGTTGGTTTGCCAGTCGGTGCACACCAGCATACCACCTTTTAGTTTTACCAAAGGCCAGTCGGCAAAAGTGGAATAAACCAGGCCTTGGGCCCCAAGTTGTTGTGTCCAGATCATGCTTCCCAGCAACAACCAGCAGGCAAGCGATCGAATGTGTACTAAAGTACGGCGCATAAAGTATAAGGTTTGGTGAGTAAACGTGCGGGGCACTACTGCCCCTTTTCTTCACCAAACATAGGCCCACACGCATTCGCCAAACGATAACACTTGCGCCCCCCAGTTCGGACTTTAGACGGCCAGAAGGCCATTCGCTCGCAGCGCCATTGCCCAAACAGGCCTCATTCCCAAGCCTTGCATAACCCGGTATTCCTGTTCGTAAGCCGCAAAACCAGACAAAGGCTTACTCGCGCACGCTCCATTCTGCGTCGGTAGCCGCACAACTGTGTCTCCTCAAAGCATAACATATTTAAAGGTCAATTCCGAAAACCCCAACGCAGCAAAGGCACAGAAATAAATGGCCTCCGGTTCAACACCTGCTCTGGCCTCATGTTTTGCGTACCCGGTATAAACCCGGCACACCCATCATACCAGCCACATCGCCTGCAGCAACAGCCAACCGCACGCCTTGGCCATCAAAAGAATACCGCCGGCCAGTGCTGGCGCCCAGTACGGTGAGGCGCTTCTCGCCCCGGTATTCAAAAAAGATATCTACCGCCGGCGGGTATGGCTCCGCCTGCACAGACTGGGTATTTGTTGTTTCCTGGGTGAAGACACCCCGGAAGGTATTTCGTTTATTTCCACAGCAACTCATGGGTACATTTTTTTTGAAACAAGAGAGTTATTCTTCAAAATAGGTGGCGCCTGGAGCCGTCCGTTCGGTAGCCCGTTCCAACAGGCATGCCAGGCCCGATAGCGCCCACCAGAGCAACAAGGTGTTTTTCCAACCGCTGCCCAGGGCCAGGGCAAAAAAAAGGGCTATCCATACGCTCAGGCAATAAAAGCAGTCCATCAACTTGCCGGCGACACTCTGCCCAAGTCCTTGGCGCAAGCGAAAAACCAGGTCAAAGGGCCCGTCTTCCTGAGACAGCAGGTGCGTGATCCGCCAGACGGCCAGTGAGGCCAGCAAAAACTCAAACCAATCCATCTGTGGGAGTCTAAAAAATGATAAAAACGGCTGCACAGGCGAGCTGTGCAGCCGAATCACGTGTGCTTTTTATTTGCGCAAAATACCAAACGAATGGTACGCCCGGTAGAGCCCCTCGAACGCATCGTTGTAGCCGTTGGTTGCCCGCCGGCTTGCCGTGAGCGCGATGCTGAACGCGGCATATTCCTCGGTGTTTTTCAGCCAGCCGTCTTCCGCAGCATCGGGCTGCACATCCAGGTCGACATAGCCAATCGTACTGAAATCTTCCAGCGTACCCGTGTAGCCCGGGCAATTGTTGGCCAGGGTATTCGTGGCTTTGGTTTTGTCCAGCAAGATTCCCGTCGGCAGCGTGCCTACCAGGGTAGCGGGTGCGTCGATGTGGAGTTGAATGGGGCTCGGGCAGCGGTCGAAATGGAGTTGGTACTGGTTGACAAAACCATCCACGTCGTTGGCTTTAAATTGAATGCGCAGCGGCGTGCGCATTTCACCGGCGGCCATTTTGTACAAACCACAACCCACGTATTCAATCGGATTCAAGAAACCAACCGTGCCCAGGCCAAAATTCAAGGACGTATTGTCGATGTACAACGCGATCAGGTCGGTAGCATTGGGCACCGGCTTGCCGGCAGCATCGTAACTATCCACCCGGAAATACACCGTACCGGGGGCACGGTCCTGGTAAATGGCGGTGTTGAGCCGCAGGTACCGGTCGAGGTTGGCAAACTGCCAGGGAATATTATCCAGGTAGGCTTCCGCCTGAATGTTGGTGTAGGCCAGCGTCGGCGCTGCCGGGTTGCCGTCTACCTCCAGGGGTACGCTGAACGGCCCCACCAGATTCGGAACGTTGCCCGGGAATTTCGGGTGGTGATAACTTTCCGTCACATAGGACCAGTTTGCATCGGTCGGCTTTTTGTAGCGGATCGTGTAGTGGCGAATCACCGGGTCGCCGGCTTTACGGGCGGTGTTGAACAAGCAGCCGCGCAGGTCGATGGTACCTGCCCAGCAGGCGCAATCCACCTTGAAACCCGCCAAATTGGCCAGGTTGGTCACCGAAACAATTCCCTCTGCGGACAAGTTGCTGTTCGGACCCGAGCGAGCCGGAGGGGGTATGGAGGCCGCCGTATTTTGGGCGCCATCCACGAACACATTGCCCAGGCTCCCAATCAAATTGCCGTTGAAGCAGTACGACGCCGGCCGCACTTTGGACTTCGGCAAGCAGATGTTGATCCGTTTGAGTTGCGGCACGTTGAAATGCGGCGCGCTTTCGTACACCACCTGGAAGGAAGGCACCAACTCGACCACTTTCACAATAAGGTCGGGCCGGATTTGCACCAGTATATTTTCGCCAATGGCTTTGTCGCTGAAGGCTTCATCCAGTGCATCGGCAAAATCCCGGCGGTACCGGAAAATGTAGTTGCCAAACATATCGGTGACCGCTGCGCCCAAAGGCTCGTGCGTGCCAGTGCCGGTGTATGGGTTGCCCGCCAGTTCGGCAGCCGTGCGGTCGTATTCCTCAAAACGAAGGGTAATGTTGGAGGCCGCTTCCGTATGACAGCGGAAAGGCAATGCGCTGATCGATTTGGCCAGGTCGAGCCGGTTGAAATCGAGTTTCAGGCTGGATGCCACATCGGCGGTCACCACCTGGTCAAAGACCAGGTTATCGGCTTCTCCGGCAGGCGCTGCCGATTTTTTGCCAGCGGCCAGTTCCGCCGTTTCGAGCCGGGTATACAAAGCCGCTTGTTTGGGCGGTATCTGAATATCGCTGAGCAGGTTGATCACCAGGGGTTTAAAATACGGTTCCGGATCCGGATCGGGCGGAAATGGGGGGCGGGGGATCGGAATACGTTCCGGATACAATTTTTCGATAGCGGCTTTCAGTCGAGGAATCTTGAGCGCTTCCAGCAAGCCTTCGTAGCGGTCTATGACCACTAGCTTCGGGAAACAGGGATTCCAAAAGCAAATACCGCTGTACAACGACACATTGCCATACACCAGGTGCTCTGTAGCCGTGGCCGGCGTGGAACAACTGAGTATCAGATCGTCAAAATCGGCGTCGCCACCAGCATCATTGGAATGAATCTCGAACACATAGTTCGACCCGATTTTTTGTGGAAATTTCAACTGGGTGCTCGACAGTTGAAAACCCGCGCCGGCATCGTGCTGGATAAAGATCGACCAATGGTTGCCGGTCACGGCCACCGCCGGGGTGGCCACCGCGGCGGCATACACGCCGTTGCCGGAAGCGGCGCCTGTAATGATAAATCGTTGAGGAAAGGAAGCGTTTTTGGACTTGACACGCACAGTCCAGTTACCTTGCATAGAGATCTGCATGGCTCATTTGTTTTAAGGGTGAATTGAGTAAATCTGCTGCAAAGAAGTGCCCGCTCCGGCATGGTTGTCAATGCCCAAAGCAATTCTTTACCCAGGTTTAAGTATGCCTTAAGTGAAAAATAAGTGGCGGCCCAAGCAATATGGCCCTGGGCGGCACAGCGGGTATTCGTGCGCCGGTTTACCTCGGCACCTTACCCTGCGCCGAATACACAAGCCGCCCGCCCAACATCGTCCACAACACTTGCGTTTGCCGCAATTCGGCGGCCGAAACCCGCAACACGTCGCGATCGACAAGCACCAAATCGGCTTGTTTGCCCACCGCCAGGGAACCGATGCGGTCATCCTGGTGCATGGCCCTGGCCGCTTCGATGGTATAAGCGTACAGCATGGCCTTCCGGGGCAGGCGCTCTTTTTTGTTTAAAACAATGTCGTTTTCACCCCGCCGCGTCTCGGCTACAACCATCGCCTCAAAAGGATTCGGCGAGGACACCGACCAATCGCTCGCGCCGGCAATCACCGCCCCGGCGCGCCGCATGGAGTTGGCCGGATATTGGTACCCGTACAACTCCGGATCAAGGTAAGGCTCCACCAATTTTGTGTAACCGGTATCAGCCACGGCCCATAACAGTTGGAAGGAAGCGATCACACCCAGTTGCCGGAACCGGGGAAAATCGGCCGGCTGCACAAACTGGAGGTGGGTGATGCTGTGTGGCAAGCCACTGTTGCCGTTGGTGCTGCGCACCTGTTCGAAGCCGTTGAGCGTTTCGGTGACGGCCCGGTCGCCGATGGCGTGCACGTGCACCATCAGTCCGGCACGGTCGGCTGCCACCGCCAGGGCGGCAAAGTGTTCGGGGGCAAATAACAAATCGCCGAGTTGGCCCGAGTTGCGGTAGGGCCGCGAAAGCGCGGCCGTTTGGCCGGGGTATTCGACCACGCCGTCGGCAAAAATTTTTATCCCGGAAATCGTCAGATCCGGTATCCCTGCAAATTGCTGTTGCATGGACCGCACGTATTCGAGGGCAGCCACTGGGGTCGAATCGGCTTTTACAGCCAAAAAAGCCGCTACATGGGCCGTCAATTCCCCGGCGCCGGCCAGTTGGTGGTACACGGGCAAAAAGTCATTGGTCACCGGGTCCAGCCAGGCCGTCAGACCAAAGCCATTGCAATACCGGATAGCGGCCCGGCCGGCCTCCAGTTTTTTTTCATCCGACATCGGCGGCACCAGCGGACTTACCCGCGCAAAAGCCGCTTCCCGGATCAGGCCGTTGGGCTCAAAATCCGCCGCGTGCCCATACCATTGTTGCTCGCCGGCCGGCAAGCCCCGGATAAAACCGGCGTCGATACCAGCCTTTCCCAGCATGGCCTGGTTCAGCCAGCCGGTGTGGTAGTCCATGCCTACCAGCAACAGAGGCAGGCCGGCAAAGGCGCCGGTATCAAACTGTTGCGCCAGGGCGCCGGGATCGGTCCAATAGGCCAGGTTGAGCCCTGTGACCATCAGCACATCGCCGTAGCAGGCTTTGCCGTTGGCGCGGGATTCGGCAACAAAAGCGGCCAGCTCCGGCAGGGAGAGCAGGCGGTCGGCCAGGTCGGCGGTCAGGAGGGTTTGCCCGCCGTCGACGGCATGGATATGGCTGTCGATGAGCCCGGGCAGGAGGCATTTTCCGTGCAGGTCGACCAGTTCTGCGGGTTTCCCCAGCCTGCGCAGGAGCCGGCGTTTGCGGCCCAGGGCTACGATCGTGTCGCCCCGGATGGCTATTGCTTGCACCAGCGGGCGTTTCCGCTCGGCGGTAAAAATTTTTCCATTGTAAAAAATGCGCAGCGCGCGGGCCGGGTCGGCCGGCGATTGGGCCAGTATTTTTTGGCCAACACAAAACAGGAGCAGAACAAAAAAGCAGCGCATCGGCATATTGAGTTGCGTTGTTTGGACGGAGCAAGAGAAGGCAAGGTGCAGAAATGCCTAAGCAGGCGGCCGCGCAAAATAAGGTCGCGAAGGCCTTCTCAGAGCATTCAGCAAAGGTTTTTTAAAATAATTGCCACCGCTACGATAAAAATCGTAGCAAAAATTTGCATCTACGATTTTTATCGTAGTACCTTTGGGTTCCAGAAAGCAGGGCTGCAGCGCTGCTTTTTTTATACACTTGCCTACGATAAAAATCGTACTACTTTATGAGCGAAGAACGCCAGATTCCCGTACCCACCGATGCCGAGTTGGAAATTCTCCAGGTGCTTTGGCACAAGCACCCCGAGTCGGTCCGCTACATCAACGAGAGCATCAACCAGCGGCGGCCGCCGGAACAGCAGGTGGGCTACACTACCACCCTCAAGCAAATGCAGGTGATGCTCGACAAAGGCCTGCTGCTGCGCGAGGTCGTGGAGCGCAACCACCTGTACAGCCCGGCCCTGAGCCGGGAGATCACCCAGGTGCAGGTGGTACGCGACCTGGCCGACCTGGCTTTCGACGGTTCAGCTTCGTCGTTGGTGTTGCGGGTACTTGGCAGCGGCCAAACGACGCCGGAAGAATTGGAAGAAATCAAAGCCCTGATCCGGCAAATTGAAGCACAACAACACGATTAAGCTATGAAAACTCCCGACTTCATTTTTTCTGCCGGGCTGGACCGTGCGTTGGGTTGGACTGTTTTGCACTCGCTCTGGCAGTTCACTTTGATCGCTTTGCTCACGAGTTTGCTCTTTTTTTTGCTCCGCAACCGGGCAGCCAAGATTCGCTGTTGGGTGGGTAACCTGGCATTGGTAGCCGCCTTGCTGGTGGCCGTCGCTACCTTTTCCTGGTACAATCAGTCGGGCACTGCCATGCCGCCGCAGGCAGTGCCCACCCCACCAGCCGCCACGCAGCCCGCTGCGCTGAATATCCCTGCGCCAGTGGACGCCCCGATGACCGGGCTGCCCGCCGATTCGCTTGCGCCCGCAGGCCTGTTGGAATCCTTGCAGCCACACCTCCCGCTCATCGTGCTGTTTTGGTTTTTGGGCTTGGGGATTTTTTTGCTGCGCCTGATGAGCAGCCTGCTGTATGTGAACTACCTGCGGCGCCGGATGAATTTCCATGCGGACCCCTACTGGGTGGAGGTGTTGGAAAAACTGCTGCGCAAATCGGGCCTGCGGACGGGCGTGGAGCTCCTCGAATCGGCCATGGTGCGCTCGCCGCTCACCATCGGTTACCTGAAACCCGTCATTTTGTTTCCCATTGGCTTGATCAACCACTTGTCCGAAACAGAAGTGGAAGCCATTTTGGCCCACGAACTGGCGCATATCCTGCGCCGCGACTACCTGTTCAACATCCTGCAAAGCCTCATCGAAGCCCTGTTTTACTACCACCCGGCCATTTGGTGGCTCTCCGCCCAGGTGCGCAACGAGCGCGAGAGCGCCTCCGACGACATGGCTATTGCCCTGTTGGGCAACAAAATCAACTACGCCAAAGCATTGGTCGCTATCCAGGAAATGGCCTTTTTTCCACAAACCCCCGCACTTGCGTTTGCGGGGCAAGGCCGGAGCCAGTTTGGCATGCGCCTGCGGCGGATTTTTAAGCAACCGAAAACAAAATTCAACACCATGGAAAAATGGATTGCCACCGGCCTGGTGGTTTGCTCAATGCTCGTTTTGGCCATCGGCCAACGCATCCAAACCCTGAAAACCGATACCTCAGCCCGAACCGAAACCACCACCACGACAAGCCCGTTTTCCGGTATTTGGGAGGCCGAATTCGGCAAGGATAGCGTTTGCCTCAGCTTTACCAGCAAAACAAACGGCGGGCATTGGACAACCGGCGAGTGTTTTCTCCGGTCGGAATTTAAAAACCTCAGCCTAACGCCCGGCGACACGGAATTTCAACTCGCCCGGCCTGCCGGCATCATGACCCTCAGCGGCAAAATAGAAGGCCCTACCGGCTACGGCCGTTTTCAATTCGCTCCCGACGAAAACTACCGGAAAGCCCTGGTACAACAAGGCCTGAAGGAGACCAACGATGAGCTGCTGGTCCACTGTTTTTTTGCCGGCTTTGCCGCCGACTACCCAACGGTGTTGAAAAAAGCAGGTTACAGCGATCTCAGCACGGAGCAATACCAGGAACTGGCGGTGTTCCGGATCGAGGAACGCGACATGCGGGAGTACCAGGCGCTGGCGGCCCAACTGGGCAAAAAAAACCTCAGCGTGCAGGACCTCATCGAACTCAGAATTGGAAACGTGGATGCCAAACTGGTAAATCAACTGAGCAAAGCCGGCTACAAAGACCTGGACATGAGCGAAGTCAGCCAATTCGGCATGCACGGGATTAGCCCCGACTATATCGAATCCATGAATAAGCTGGGCTTTGGCAAACTCTCGGCCGAAGAGATCTTGTCGGCAAAAATACAAGGCATCGACGCCGACTTTGTCAAAAAATGCCAGAACATGGACCTCGGCAAATTGAGTTTCGATGAAATCGTATCCATAAAAATCCATGAGGTCGACGCCGATTTCATCCGGCAATGTCAAAATATGGGTTTCGGCAAGTTGTCCATGGATGATGTCATGTCGATCAAAATTCACGACGTTGACCCGGATTTTATCGAGAAATGCCAAAACATGGGCTTCGGCAAGTTGTCTTTGGAAGACATCATGGCCATGAAAATCCACAGCATCAACGCGGATTTTATCCAACAATGTCAAAACGCAGGTTTTGGAAAATTATCTCTGGAAGACATCATGGCCATGAAAATCCATGACATCGACGCAGATTTTATCCAGCAATGTCAAAACGCAGGTTTTGGAAAATTGTCCCTGGAAGACATCATGGCCATGAAAATCCATGACATCGACGCAGATTTTATCCAGCAATGCCAAAACCTGGGTCTGGGTACCTTGTCGATGGAGGATATTATGAGTTTTCGGATCCACAACATCGATGCGGAGTGGGCAAAACAATTCCGCGAGTTGGGTTTTAAAACCCTGACCGCCGAGGATCTCCTCTCCGCCAGAATCCATGAAATTAGCCCGGAATTTATCAAAGCGGCCGAAAAACGGGGGTATCGTTTTCCCAGTCTGGAAGAATACGTGGAGTTGAAGATTCGGGACCAGTCCCGGGATAGTAACCGTAAATAACAGCCGGTTGTCGGTGCGCAGGGCGGCAGCCTAATTTTTTTATCGGCCACCGCCACTTTTTTTGATCCAACCCGTGTCCGTTCAATTGAATGGACACGGGTTGTCTTTTTTAAATTCTAGTCTTGGGCAGGCCCGGATGTTTTACCGGCCTGCTCTATCGCCAGACCAGGTGGATTGCTGTATTTTGGAGCGCCTTTTTCAACAACACCAATCCAACATGGGAAGTCTCTACCAACGCTGTTTTCCTTTTTATGCCGTTTTGTTTTTTATACCCGCCTGGCTATCAGCCCAATGTCCGCTGACGGTGAGTGCGGGGCCGGACAAATTTGTTTGCGGCCCTGGCGGGCAAGTCGAACTGGATGGCAGTATTTCGGGTACAGAGATCGGTTTCCGCTGGACGCCGGCTACCGGCCTGAGCGACCCGCTGGTGTTGAACCCCACGGCCACCGTCAATGGCCCGGTGACATACACCCTTACCGCAGGAGCCCTTGACCCCACGGCCCCCAACCTGGTGAACAACCCCGGGTTTGAGGCAGGCAACACGGGTTTTACCAGCAATTTTGCCTACAACCCGATGATTATTTCTCCCGGCACCTATGTCATAACCACCTCTCCGGCGCTCGTATCGGCCAATTTCCCGCCTTGCGACGACCATACGTATGGCAACGGCACGGGCAACCTGATGTTGATAAACGGCAATGGCGCCCCCAGTTCGCAGGTCTGGTGCCAGACGATACCCGTGATGGCCAATTCCTGGTATACCATGAGCGCCTGGGTCTTGTGTTCGCCGATTTCGCCCCCAATCATGCGGTTTTCGGTCAACGGCACGCCCATTGGCACGCCCTATCCGGTGGTTTTTGGTTTGTGCGACTGGCAGGAGTTTTCGGCCACCTGGTTTTCCGGCTCTGCTACCAGCGCCACGCTGTGCATCCTCGACATCAACGGCGGCGGGCTTGGCCTTTTTGGCGACGATTTTGCGCTCGATGATATTTTTATGGCCAAAGCCTGCACAGTGTCCGATCAGGTTAGCGTGTCGATCGCCACGGTGAATGCCGTGTTGCCCGCCAGCATCGTGTTGCCTTGCCACTCGACCGAAACGGGCATGGTGCTCAATGGCAGCGCCTCCTCCTCAGGGCCGGGCATTACCTATGCCTGGGACGGCCCGGGGATTCTTTCGGGTAGCAACACCCCCCAGGCCACCATCAACGAACCGGGGGTGTACACCCTCACAGTGTCCTTTGACACCGGTAACGGCATTTGTACCGACGTGGCGACGATCACCGTACTCCCCGATCCCAACGTGGTGGTTGCCAGCGCTTCGGCCGAAGACATCAGTTGCCTGACGCCAAAGGCCATGCTCAACGGAGCCGGGTCCTCGGTGGGGGGCACAATTACCTACCTCTGGGAACCGGCCTCCGGCATCGTATCCGGCAACGGCACCCTCACGCCCTTGGTAAACCAGCCGGGGGTGTATACCCTGACGGTGACCAATACCCTCAGCGGTTGCACCGCAACAGCCGCTGCAGAGGTCCTGCAAAATACCACGCCGGCCAGTGCGGCGGCCAGCGCCCCGGGCCCCTTGTCTTGCAGCCCAAGTACCCTGACGCTTAGCGGTGCCGGCAGTTCGGTGGGGGGCGATTTTAGTTACCAATGGATTGGTCCGGCGATTGTATCGGGGGCCACTTCGTTGAACAACTGCGTAGTCGGCGGGCCAGGTATGTATACCTTGTTTGTCACCAATGAATTAAGCGGCTGCACGGCCGCTGCGTCGGTCGCCGTTTCTCAAAACAACACCCCTCCGCTGGCCTTCGCCGACAGCAATGCACCGGGTATCCTGACTTGCCAAACCGACAGCCTCTTGCTGAACAGCAGCGGCAGCAGCGCCGGTCCGAACATCAGTTACCTTTGGAGCAGTCCAAACGGCCATTTTGCCGGGCCGGTACATGCAGCCAGCACGACGGTAGACAGCCTGGGGTTGTATATTTTAACGGTAACCAATACGGTAAGCGGCTGCAGCGCCAAAGACACCGTGCTCGTCAGCGCCAACCGGCTCCCGCCGGCTATTTCGATTGCCGCGCCCCTCGGGCTGCTCAACTGTAGCGTCGATTCTGTTCAAATCGATGCCTCGGCGTCTTCCGCTGGGCCGGGGTTTAGTTTTGGCTGGACCGGCGGAAATATTCTCTCCGGCGATTCCACGCTTAGCCCCTGGGTCGATAGCGCCGGCCAATACATCCTGACAATTACCAACGGTGTCAATGGCTGTACGGCTACCGACACCGTTGTTATCGGCCTGGATACTATAGCCCCTACGGTGCTCATCGCCGTTCCGGGCCAATTGAACTGTCAAAACACCTTGTTGAGTCTTGATGCTTCGGCGTCTTCCTCAGGGCCCGGCTTGGGGCTTCAGTGGTCGTATGTGCCACTGGGCGGCGGGAGCGGGCCCGGTTTAGTGTCGGGCGATACCACTCTGAGCCCACAGGTAAACGCTCCCGGTTGGTACACGCTCAGCCTGATCGACTCTTTGAACCATTGTCAGGGCCGCGACTCCGTATTGGTGGAGCAGGATATTCTGCCCCCCCAGGCAGATGCCGGCACCGCGCTCACGCTCGATTGCAGCACCACGTCGGTACTTCTGGACGGCAGCGCCAGCAGCCAGGGCGCCAATTTTACTTACCAATGGACTGGTGGCGCCACAACCCTGACCCTGCCGGTCAGCGCTCCTGGTACCTATACCCTTACGGTTATCAACACCGGCAATGGCTGTAGCGCCGCTGACAGTGTAAACGTCACCTTGCTGGGGGACCTGCCAGCCGTTGCGATTGCCCCGGCAGATACCCTGAGCTGTCTTACGCTGGAAGTGCTGTTGAGTGCTACCGCATCTGCCGGGCCTGAATTTGTGTACCAATGGTCGTTTTCCGGATCTGGGGCCGGTATTGTATCGGGCGATTCGAGCTTGACGCCTTCGGCTGCGTCGCCCGGCATGTATGTGCTGACGGTAACCAACACCACCAGCGGTTGTACGAGCAGTGCCGGGGTTACCGTGTCCCAATCGGTTACTGCACCGACGGCAGATGCCGGGCCCGGCCAAACCCTGCTTTGCGGTACGCCGAGTGTGTTTTTAGACGGCAGCCTTTCCAGTGCGGGCACCAATATTGCGTATGCCTGGTCGACGACAACCGGCAACATCGTACAGGGGGCGAGTACCCTCCAGCCAGAGATAAACGCACCCGGCACATACACGCTGGTTGTAACGGATACGTCAAACGGCTGTACTGGTACCGCCGATGTTTTGGTCCTGCAAGACGCCAACGCACCGGTGGCGGATGCCGGACCTTCGGCCATACTCAGTTGCACTTCGCCGTCTGCACTGCTGGATGGCTCCAATTCGAGCACCGGCGCATCGCTGACTTATTTGTGGACGACAGCAGACGGCGTCATTGTTTCCGGTGAAACCGGCTTTTCGCCAGCGGTTGCGGCGGCCGGCACCTACTTGCTGCTGGTGACCAATACGGCAAACAATTGCCAATCACTCGCCAGCGTGCAGGTGCTCGATTCCACTCAGGCGCCGCTGGTTTTAGCGGCTGCGCCGCAAACCCTGAGTTGCACCAACACCGCCGTGGCCCTTAGCGGGGCCGGCAGCAACACCGGCGCCAACATAATTTACCTCTGGACAGGACCCGGATTGCTCAGCGGCGCCAACACCCTTTCGCCCAGCGCCAATGCGGCCGGAACCTACACCCTCACCGTCACCAACACCGCCAACGGCTGCTCTGCCACCGCTACAGCCACCCTGGCGGGCGACAACACCGCACCCATCGCCCTGGCGGCTGCGCCGCAAACCCTGAGTTGCACTAATACCGCCGTGGCCCTTAGCGGGGCCGGCAGCAGTACCGGCGCCAACATAATTTACCTCTGGACAGGACCCGGTTTGCTCAGCGGCGCCAACACCCTTTCGCCCACCGCCAATGCGGCCGGAACCTACACCCTCACCGTCACCAACACCGCCAACGGCTGCTCCGCCAGCGCAACAGCCACCCTGACGGGCGACAACGCCGCGCCCACCGCCCTGGCGGCTGCGCCGCAAACCCTGAGTTGCACCAACACCGCCGTGGCCCTCAGCGGGGCCGGCAGCAGCACCGGCCCCAACATAATTTACCTCTGGACAGGACCAGGTTTGCTCAGCGGCGCCAACACCCTATCGCCCAGCGCCAACGCCGCCGGAACCTATACCCTTACCGTCACCAACACTGCCAACGGCTGCTCTGCCAGCACTACAGCCACCCTGGCCGGCGACAACACCGCGCCCAGCGCCCTGGCGGCTGCGCCGCAAACGCTGAGTTGTACCAACACCGCCGTAGCCCTCAGCGGGGCCGGTAGCAGTACCGGCGCCAGCATAATTTACCTCTGGACAGGCCCCGGTTTGCTCAGCGGCGCCAGTACCCTATCGCCCACCGCCAATGTGGCCGGAACCTATGCCCTCACCGTGACCAACAGCGCCAACGGCTGCTCTGCCACCGCTTCAGCCACCCTGGCGGGCGACAACACCGCGCCCAGCGCCCTGGCGGCTGCGCCGCAAACCCTGAGTTGTACCAACACCGCCGTAGCCCTCAGCGGGGCCGGCAGCAGCACCGGCGCCAACATAATTTACCTCTGGACAGGACCCGGATTGATCAGCGGCGCCAACACCCTTTCGCCCACCGCCAACGCCGCAGGAACCTATATCCTTACCGTCACCAACACCGCCAACGGCTGCTCTGCTTCGGTAGAGATCACGGTCATACAAAACACTGAGCTGCCTGCCGTATCGGCCGGCCCTGCCTTGACCCTGACGTGTATGGCGCCAACAGTTACCCTGCAAGGCGCCAGCGGTACCCCAGGTGTGCAGTTCATCTGGTCTACCCCCGATGGGAATATTG
>JADLDL010000295.1 GCA_020846655.1 Saprospiraceae bacterium
ATAAAAAGCAAAACGGTATAACCGCTTACAAAATCGCCAAAACCAAATTTTTCAATGAACTGCAGGCGGCTGTAACCCTCGAATTGATTGAAACAGAAAAGGGGTTGGACCAACTCAAAAAAGTTCTCAGGATTTATCTAAAAAGAGGCCCTTGAATTTTCCAATTGATTTGTTTTTTGATTACTTTAATCCTTCGTACACTCCTAATGATGAGTTAGGAATGATGAATGGGTTCACCTTGAACGGGACTAAAAATCTTGCGACGAACCCAAAAAATATTCATCATTCATCATTCATCATTCATCATTCATCATTCATCATTCAAAACTCATCTCCGCACGATTTTCCCGCTGCGCGATACAGTCCCGGCTTGAACCTTCCAGAGGTACACGCCGGCCTCCGGCATCGATTCGGCAGGAATATCCAGCCAGTTTAGGCCGGCAGGGGCGGCTACCTGGCGGCTCAGGAGCAGTTGACCCGACAGATTGAACAACTCCAACACGAGGGTAGCGGGCTCCGGCAAGCGAAGGGGCAGCACCGCAGCGCCGGCCGTTGGGTTGGGTTGTGGCAAAAAGACTTCCAGGGCGCTATCGGTGGCGCTGCGGTACAGCAATTGCAGGGCTTCGGCTGGCCCTTCAGGCCGGTATGCCTCGGCCGACAAACGCCCGGTCGACAACTGTACGGCCTCCGACAGACGCAACGCAGCACGGGCGCGCACGCGGATCGTACAGATCAACTCTCCGGTGGGCAGGGCCTGTGCAGCATCGGCAAACCAACTGGCCGTCAGCCGACCAGCAGGCGTGAGGGCGAAGGCATCCTCGCTCAGGCCCGGCAGTTGGCCGGGTAGCACCTGCTCGATGTCGAGCAACTGCGGGTCAATTTGCAGTTCGAACTGGAACCCCAGCCATGTAGCGGCAGCGCTCAGGCGCAGCGGAATATCGATTACTTCGCCGGCGACCAGCGCCTGATCGGGCAAATCCAGGGCCACGGCGCTGCGCTCGTCCGGGTGGGCTTGCAGGTTGCCGGCCACGGAGTTGCAATTGATATCGCCGATTTTGACGCCTTTGAAGGCGGCCGGGAGGCTGTTCAGCGGCGCAAAATCAGGGATGGGCACCGAGAACGGATTGGTGGGAGAGAAGGTAAAATTGGCGGGGTGAAAACGCCAGGAATCGCTGTTGGGTAATACTGGGTACACGCCCAGGATGAGTTTGCGCAATTCGACGATATCGAAGGTCGTCACCGAGCGGCTGTTGTTGGCGTCGGCGGCGATGTATTGCCAGGGATCGGTGAAGGCTTGCTGCCCCAGCAGGTGTTTGTTGATCAGGATCAGGTCGAAGGTAGACACGCCGTTGAGCGGGTCCGTTTTGCGGTTGGGCGCGGCGGTATAGTTGTTCAAAGGGATCCCCAAGAAGATCGTTTCCGAAATACAACCATCGGCGCCTGTAGCAATAGGATCAAAAATACCGATCGGAGGAATACCGGGATTACCACCGCCATTGTTGTTGATAAATATTTTTACATCAGGCATCGGTTCATTGCCGCAAGCCGTGGTCACACAAACGGCAGGTTCTGCTGGCGCAAGGTCGCAGTTGCTCGCATTGTCTTGTACAATGACCGTCGTTTCGCAAAAAGCGGTGTTCCCGGCCTTGTCTTCTGCCCAAAGTTCGATGGGCTGGGTGCCCAGGTCGTTGCAGGTAAAAACAACATTGGCTTGGGTTGCGCCGGTGGAGTCTACAGGGAACCCACTGCCGGTGCCTTTTCGGCGAATGCCAATTTTGATCTGGTTGGTCGGGGTGATGTTGTCGGCACTATTGGCCAGGAAATCTACCGCCCACAAAGCAACCATGGCCGTCGGCATGATGTTCACACTCAGGCTATTGACGCAAGTAATCGTGGGTTTGCCGCAATCTTTGACGCGAAACAGGTATTTGCAGGTGTATACCTGTCCGTCTTTTTCCACCGACCATTCGATGGAATAGGTCCCCAGCGGCAGTTGAGGAACGACAAAGGCGTCCGGAGCGCTCTCTGTGTTCCAGCGGACGCGGGCCGTATAGGCATTGCCGGAGGAGGTAGTTTCCAGGGCAAAACCATACTTGTTCTGTGCGGTTACGGCCCGTTCGTCGAAACTGCGCAATTCCCCGCCCGTAAGGCTGTCGGCACTTACGTTGTTGTAATAGAGTTGGTTCCAGCCGGGCAGTTTGTCGCTGTCGATGATGGTTTCAAAGACCTGGTCGGCATTCAAATCCATGCGCAGCCGGTAGCGGAAATGCAGGGCACTGCCGCCACAGGAATCGATCATCGTAATACCCAGATCGGCTGGCCCTTCGGCCAGGTTGTGTTGGCTGAGAGAGGGATCCCACCAGTAGGTTTCGTTCCACAGGAGCGCGTTGTTGTCGGCGGTGGAACAATACTGCGGGATCAGCGGGCAGTTTTGCACATACGGAAGGCATTGCGCAAATACTGAAAAATTAGCCCAGCCTAAAGCCAGGAGAAGTAACATTTTTTTCATGAGCATCCAGGAAGATTATGTGGTTAAAAATCTCGTGCAATGTACACCCAAAAAGCCTGTTTGACAAGCAGTTACAGGCGCAGCAGGCGGCCTGTTTTTGTCACCTGCCCGACCTCAATGCGCCAGAGGTACACCCCCGCAGGTACTGCCGCCGCCGCCGGCCACTCCAGGGCTCCCGCGCCCGCTTCGGCATGGGTTTCCACATGAAACAAGGGGCGCCCCGTCACATCCATGATGTCGAGCCGCAACAGCCCGGGCTGATCGAGCCGGTACGGAAACCTGGTCGTGCTGCTGCTGGGGTTGGGTTGGGGATCAAAAATGGCGCCGCCACTGCCGGGCGCTTGTTTTTCAATAAACTCCAGGCGCAGGGCCGTCGGTATGCCGTCCGGACTATAGGCCTCCGGCGCTAGCGGTTGTGCCGCCAGCCGCAGGGCCTCGCTGAGCTGTAGCGGCGCCAGGGCCCGCAGCCTCAGGGTACACAAGGCGTCTGTGGGCGTTACCCAAACGGGCGTCTCCGACATCCAACTCAAGGCCAGCAGCTCCGGCAGTTGCCGAAGGGAAACGCCTGCTTCCAGTCCCTTCAGGCGGCCCGGCAAAACGGCGTCCAGGCGCAGCTGGCTGCTGTCCCATTGGAGAGCCCATTGACAAGCCTGCCATTCGGCCGGCGAGCCGGCAAACAGGGGCAATTCGAGGATTTCACCAGCCGCCAATTGGCGGTCTGGGAGGGTAATGGCCGAGGGCGTCCGGGGCGTCGTACCGGCTCCCAGGGAATCCGGCGCGGCATTGCCGTTTACATCGCCGGTTTTAATCCCCAGAAAAAGCAGTTCCTCGGGTATCGCATCGGGGTCGAACCCGATGGTGCCGGGGCAAGTGGATTGGAAAGGCGCCAGGCTGTCGAGCGTACAATCGGCCATCAGAAACTTCCAGGCGTCGCTGTGGGGCAGCGAATCGTAGATGCCCAGGATCAGTTTGCGCAGCTCGACGATATCCAGGGTGGTAATGCTGCCGCTGTTGTTGGCGTCGGCTGCAAGGTATTTCCAGGTCCGGTTGAACAACTGGGAACCAACGATATGCCGGTTGATGAGCACGAGGTCAAAGGTGGTGACGCCGTTCAGTTGGTCTTTGTTTTTGCGCGGGGTGATGGCCACCTCTTCAATTTGGTACGGGCTGAAATCGGGCAATTCCAGGCAACCGTTGGGCAGGGGCGTCAGGTGCAGGGCTACTGCCGGGTGGCCCGGTGTAAAGAGGGTTTCCATGCGATAGTCCACATGCTGCATCGTGTCTGACTGCGGAAAGATGGTTTTGGCGCAAACGACGGCGGGTTTGGCGCCGGGGCAATTGCCCTCGAAGTCAACCACGGTGAGCGATGAAGTACAGGTGCTGTCGTTGTCGGCCAGGTCGCGGGCCCACACCTCGATCTCGTGCTGGCCGAGTTCCGGACAAGCAAAGGGCAGTTGGGTGACGGGGTCCCCGTTATCGTCCAGTGGAAACCCCTGCCCGGTGCCGGCGCGCCGCATCGACAGCTGGAGCAGGGCATTGGGCGTGACGTTGTCGGTCAGGTGTTGCACCAGATCGGTGGCTTGGAGCAACAGGGTATCGCTGCCAGGGATGGTGGCGTTCCAGGTGTTATGGCAACTGAGTGCCGGGGGCTGGCAGTCTTTGACCCGGAAGATATACTCGCAGTAGAGTTGTGGCACGCCGTTTTTCAATAAAATCCACTGGATCCGGTGTTTGCCGATGGGCAAACGCGCCGGCTGGTAGTTGCCAGGGGCGCCTGCCCAGCGCAGGTGGACGCTGAGTTGGTTTCCGATCAATTCGGATTGGAGGCTAAAGCGGAACTTAAGGGAGTCGGGCACTGCGCGCTTGTCGAACTGAAGCGTATCGGTACTGAGATAGCCGGGGGTAAAGGCGTTGCCGAAGAGAATTTTTCCACGCGGCAGGGTTGAATTGCTCGGAATTGCGGTTTCGGCCAGGTTGTCGCCGTCCAGGTCCAAAAACAGCACATACCGCATGGTGAAAGTGCCGATACAATCCACGGTGGCGAGGGCATTCAGGTCTACGGGGCCATCCGGCAGGTCGGCGCTTTCCAGCATGGGGCTCCAGGTAAAGGCGGGATCATGCCAGAGCGCGGGGTCGTTGTTGGCGGTTTCGCACAACGTCAGGATGTTGTTGGGGCAATTGGAAAAAGAGGGACAGTTTTGGGCGGGGGCGATTACGCTGCCGCTCAAGGCAAGGGTCAAGGTAAGAATAGATGAAATCGGCTTGGACATAGGTTTCCGTTTTGACTTTGACAGTCTGCATTCTTCATGTGGGGGGAAGATTATGGATTAAAAAAGCCCGGCTCAGGGCCAGGCAGGCAAACGGAATGCTCTTTTCAAAGAGCACCTAAAGTTAGAGAAAACGCCGGATAACAGCACAAAAAGTGGTGTCATTCTTGAGCAAACGGAGCAAAGAGACGGCTACACGACAAAAAAAGGGCTGCCCCCTTGTTGGGAACAGCCCTGAAGTATTTCGTGTGGGGGTATGCTTACTTGCCCATGATTCGTTTGACGGTGATGCCGATTTGAGCCGGCGACTCGACCACGGTGATCCCGTTTTCGGCAAGGATGCGCATTTTGGCTTCAGCAGTATCTTCGGCGCTGCCGACGATCGCGCCGGCGTGGCCCATTTTCCGGCCTTTCGGCGCCGTTTGGCCGGCGATAAAGCCCACCACTGGTTTTTTATTGCCATTGGCCCGGATCCAGCGGGCGGCTTCGGCTTCGAGGCCGCCGCCGATCTCGCCGATCATGATGATGCCTTCCGTTTCCGGGTCGTTCATAAACAATTCGATGGCTTCGCGGGTGGTGGTGCCGATGATGGGGTCGCCACCGATACCGATAGCGGTGCTGATACCCAAGCCGGCTTTTGCGATTTGGTCGGCGGCTTCGTAGGTGAGGGTACCGGATTTGGAGACCAGGCCAATGGAGCCGCGTTTGAACACAAATCCGGGCATGATGCCCACTTTTGCTTCATCGGGGGTAATGATCCCCGGGCAATTGGGCCCGATCAGGCGGCAGTCTTGTCCGTCGACGTAGGCTTTGGCCCGCACCATATCCTGCACCGGGATGCCTTCCGTGATGGCGACGATAACTTTGATACCGGCCATAGCGGCTTCGATGATAGCATCGGCGGCAAATGCCGGTGGAACGAAAATAATGGAGGTATCGGCGCCTGTCGTTTTTACGGCGTCGTCAACGGTATTGAATACCGGACGATCGAGGTGCAATTGGCCGCCTTTCCCCGGGGTAACGCCGCCGACCACATTGGTTTTGTATTCAATCATTTGGCTGGCATGGAAAGTACCTTCTTTCCCTGTAAATCCCTGCACAATGATTCGCGAGTGTTTATTGACTAAAACAGACATGAAAAAACGAGTTATTTATCTTCTTTTATGATGTACACATCTTCGTCCGGGCGTTTCATGTAGTAGTGTTCCCGGGCAAATTTTTCTTTGGTCAGTTCAAAATCTTCGGCTTCTTCCTTGGCTTCCAGTATTTTTTGTTCGTAGAGTTCGCGTTCTTCCTGCAGGCGTTGTTGAGCGCGGTGCAGCCGCCACTGCGTCCAGAGGCTGTGTTTATCCAGGAAAATGAGGATAAAGAAGAAGATCAGCAAGGTCAGGTAATAGCGGTTCTGCAAGGGCGCTGGAAGCCGTTGCATCAATGCTTGCCAGGGATTGGAAGGAAGTGCCATACGCTGTCGACGGTTGTTACCCCTGCAAAATTAGTTTCTTTTGTGAGAACAAGGGCGCTACCGTGATTTATCCGCCGTTGGCGAGTTGTTTATTGGTGATGGCGTCTATTTTTTGACTCAGGCGTTCGAAGATATCCGCTACGGTACCAACGCCGTCGATGCGTTGGCTTTTGCCTTCGCGGGCAAAAAAATCGAACACCGGAGTAGTTTCGTTTTTGTAGATATCGATCCGGTGTTGGATGATTTTTTCGTCGTTATCGTCCGAGCGGCCGGAGGTTTCGCCGCGCAGGCGAATCCGTCCGATGATTTCAGCATCGTCCACTTGCAGAGCCAGCAGGGCGTGAATATCAGTGCCCTCTTCGGCCATTAGTTGTTCCAGGGCTTCTGCTTGTGGGATGGTGCGGGGAAAGCCGTCAAAAATAAATCCTTCGGCGTCCGGATGCTTGTGCACTTTGTTGCGGAGCATACCGATGGTAATTTCATCCGGCACCAATTCCCCTTTGGCGATGTAGGCTTTGGCTTGTTGGCCGAGTGGCGTATCGTTCCCCATTTCAAACCGAAACAGATCTCCCGTGCTGATGTGCACCAACTTGTATTTTTCAACCAACAAGGCTGCTTGGGTGCCCTTGCCAGATCCAGGCGGGCCGAAAAGAATTAAATTGACCATAAGTTATTTTGCAAAAAAAGTAAGGCCGGCAAATTTAGGAATAGGAGCCAGTTCCTGCTAATTTTCTTTTTAGAAATCCGTAAACCGGTACCGTTCGCCGTAGGTTTTTATCCAATCGACCAGGCGCCAGACATCGGCGGGGTGAAATAATTCGGTTCCCTGGTTCAAAGTGGCGGCTGTGCCGCAGGCTACGCCGAATTGGGCCATTTCACGTGGTGTTTTTCCGGCTGCCAGTGCCCAAACCATGCCGGCAACCATGCTGTCGCCTGCTCCAACGGTGGTTTGTTTTTTTACCGGCGGCGCCGGAATATGTTCAAAACCCTCGCGAGTAGCCAGCAAGGCGCCTTGCGGGCCGAGGGAAACGACAACCATTTCGCATTTGCCCTGCTCAATAATATGCATGGCAGCATCATCGACCTCGTTCATTTCCAACTGGGTTTTACCAACCAGGGCGCTCAACTCCGCCAGATTGGGCTTGAGGAGAAACAGCCCGGTGTCGGCCGCTGCCTGCAAGGCAGGCCCGGAGGTGTCGAGTACAAACCGCGTGTCCAGTTCTTTGGCCAATACCGCTACTTTTTCATAGTATGTGGCGGGCAAGCCCTGAGGCAGGCTGCCGCTGGCCACCAAAATCGCCGGTTTCAACTGTCGTACCTGGTCCAGCAAGGCATCGGCATCGGCCTCCGCCAGGGCCTGGCCGCTCATGGTGAAGCGGTACTGCTGGTTGCTGCCGGTTTCGAGGAATGAAAAATTTTCGCGGGTTTCACCAGTTATTTCCAGGGTCTGCAAGTCGATGCCCGAAGCCCTGAGGATCGATTTCAAGCGCTGGCCATTCAGGCCGGCTACCGGAAAAACAGCCGTGCTTTGGCCCCCCAGTTTGTGGATACCCTTCGAAACATTGATGCCGCCACCGCCGGCTTCGACCAGCAATTCGCCACAGCGCATTTTGATTTCCGGCGTAAGCCGTTCTACAGAGGTACTTTTATCCAAAGCCGGATTAAAAGTAAGCGTTACGATTTTCAAGACGTGTCGTAGTTTTGTTTTTTGAACGCAGCAATGATACTGAAACTCGACGAAAATAATCTGCAAGAAGCCACACTTTGGTTGGCCCAACGGGACGCTGCGTTGCAACGCGTCTGGCAGCAATACGGCTACCCGCCCTTGTGGGCACGCCAGCCGGGATTTTCGACCCTGGTGCACATCATTCTCGAACAACAGGTGTCGCTGGCCTCCGCCAATGCCGCCTTCAGTCGCCTTCAGGCAGCCCTGGGTCCACAGCCGGAGCCGGAAGGCCTGCTTCGCCTGGACGACGACACGCTGCGCCAAATCGGTTTTAGCCGCCAAAAGATGCAGTATGCCCGATCGCTGGCACAGGCCGTTTCGGACAAAAGCCTGGATCTCCATGCCCTGGCCAGCCTTCCCGACGAGGAGGTGCGCCGGATCCTGAAACAACTCAAGGGGATCGGCGACTGGACGGCTGATATTTACCTCTCCGAATGTTTGCTCCGGACCGATATTTTGCCCAAAGGCGATATTGCCATGCAGGAAGCCTTTCGGGTGCTGAAGGCCTTACCGGCCCGTCCGTTGCACGATGATTTTGTGGCTCAAACGGAACATTGGCGGCCCTGGCGCAGCGTAGGTACCCGCTTGCTGTGGCATTTTTACCTGAGCGAGCGCCGCGCCAACTGAGCATTTTTCTTTGTTTTTTCACGCCCTCCTACCCTTTTCGTATGTCTGACTTTTTTCAAAATAAACGTATCTGGATCACCGGCGCCTCCTCTGGCATCGGCGAAGCCCTGGCTTACTTGTGTGCCGAGCATGGTGCGCACCTCATCCTTTCGGCCCGGAAAGAACCGGATTTGCGGCGCGTAGCCACGAGTGCCGCCGAAAAAGGAGCGGCGTCGGTACTGGTTCAGGTGCTGGATCTGGCCGAACACGGAGCCATTCCGGATATCGTCCGGCAGGTCTTGCAAAAGGTGGGCAAAGTAGATATTCTGGTCAATTGCGGCGGCTTGTCGCAGCGCGGCCTGGCCCTGGACACGCCGCTCGACGTGGACAAACAGTTGATGAATGTCAATTTTTTTGGCACGGTAGCCCTCACCAAGGCCTTGTTGCCCAGTATGCTGACGCACCAATTGGGGCATATCGTAACCGTGACGAGCCTCACCGGCAAATTCGGCACACCGCTGCGCAGTTCGTATGCGGCGACCAAACACGCCTTGCACGGTTTTTTCGACAGCCTTCGGGCTGAACTGGGGCAAAGCCCCATCCGGATCACCCTGGTGTGCCCGGGATTTGTGCGCACACAAATCAGTGTAAATGCCCTCACCGGCAGCGGCAAGCCGCAAGGCACCATGGACGACGCCACCGACAAAGGGATCAGCCCGGAAGCAGCAGCCCTCCGGATTCTGAACGCGGTGCAGAACGGGAAAGAGGAAATTTGGTTTGGGGGCAAAGAGGTGCTGGGCGTCTACATCAAACGTTTTTTTCCGGCCTATTTTTCGCGACTTATCCGGAAGGCCAAAGTTACGTAGAAGCCTGATGGTCAAGCAATCCTACACCCGGGTGGTCGCCAGCAGGCGTTTGATGCTGTAGCGACCGCTGCCCTTCCCGACCAGCATCAGCAAGCCGCCGATGATGGCGATATCTTTCATAAAAAAGATGCTCTGCAAACGGATTTGATCTTTTGGATAGGTCCAAAAATCATGCACCATAAAGGTGACCGGCACCCAATACAACAACAACATCATGGCTCCCAGCGTAGAACGGTAGCCTGTCAGTACCATCAGGCCGCCGGCAATCAGGAGAAAAATGGCGCCATAGAGCAGCATGTCCTGATTCCAGGTCAGGTGGTACTGCGTCATCGTTTGCTTGGTCTTTTCAAAAAAAAGGGTGGAATCGACGGCTTCGAAGATAAAAATGGCGGAAAGAAAGATCCGGCCTATTAAGTCGGTTAGGTCACGCATGAGTAGAATTGAAAATATAACAGCACACCATGCTGTATTTTTCAGCGTCGCAAAGGTATAAAATCTCAGGCGTATTGTCCGCTGCGGCATTTTTATACGGTGTTGGGCAAGCCCAGGTAAGCGCCGCCCCCCTCCCCCACTCCAATAAAAAAAGCCCCCCTCCACATTCTGGAGAGAGGCCATCCCAAAAACCGATTTTAAAGTATGTTAAAATCGATTCCCAGTATGAGGTTGGAAGGTTAGAAGGTTGGAGAGTTAGAAGGTTGAA
>JADLDL010000296.1 GCA_020846655.1 Saprospiraceae bacterium
GATCGTCAGCGGCGCGCCGTCCGTGTTCTGGATCGTAAAAGTCCGCGCCAGGCTGGCGTTGATGTCTATGGCCCCGTAGTCCGTGTGATCCACCGTCGTGGGCGTGTTGTCGCCATCGGCGATGTCCATGCTGTTGCCTCGAACGTTGATCTCGTTGAAATCACCCAGGCGGATCGATACGGTGGCGGAACTGTTGTTCGCCGCCGCCAAGTCCTGGTAGCCGTCCCCGTTGAAATCCCCGATTGCTACCGAAATCGGACCGGTGCCGACCGACACGTTCGTGGCGCCGCTGAAACCGCCCAAACCGTCGCCGAGGCGAATCGACACCGTTCCGGAACTAAAATTCGCCGCCGCAAAATCCTGCTTCCCGTCCCCGTCGAAATCGCCGATCGCTACCGAATATGGATTGGAACCCACCGCCACGTCCGTCGTGCCGCTGAAACCGCCCAGACCATCGCCCAGGCGGATCGATACCGCATCTGTGCCAGAAATAAATGACGCTGCTAAATCCTGTTTGCCGTCGGCATTGAAATCGCCAATCGCGACTGAGCGCGGAGCGGAGCCCACCGACACATCCGTCGCACTGCTAAAACCGCCAAGGCCGTTGCCCAGGCGGATGGAAATCGTGTTGGAGCCTCCATTCGCTACCGCAAAGTCCTGCTTGCCGTCGGCATTGAAATCCCCGATTGCTATCGGCCAGGGACCAGTGCCCGTCGCCACATCCGTCGCGCTGCTAAACCCGCCCAAACCATTTCCCAACCGAATGGAAACCGTGTTAGAGCCATTGTTTGCCGCTGCAAAATCTTGGTTTCCATCGCCGTTAAAATCACCGACCGCTACCGACACGGGAGTGGTGCCGACCGACACGTTCGTGGTGCCGCTGAAACCGCCCAAACCGTCGCCCAATCGGATCGAAACCGTGTTGGAACCGTCATTTGCCGCAGCAAAGTCCTGCTTGCCGTCGTTGTTAAAATCGCCAAGCGCTACCGATCGCGGCGAGGTGCCCACCGTCACATTTGTCGTGCCGCTAAAGCCCCCCAGGCCATCGCCCAGGCGGATCGATACCGTGGTAGAACCGTTATTCGCCGCCGCGAAGTCCTGTTTTCCGTCGCCGTTGAAATCGCCGATGGCTACCGAATATGGAAATGTGCTGACCGATACGTTCGTGGCGCCGCCGAACAGGGCCTGACAGCGGGCCAGCGGCTGCGGGTCCACCGTCAGCGTAAAACTTGCCGTACTGGTGCCGCAACTGTTAATACCCGTCACCGTGACGGTATAAATGCCCGCTTGTTTGGCATCCGTCACCGTCACCACACCCGTGGCTGGATTTACGCTGAGCAGGCCCGTAAAATTGGTGTTGGCCGCTGCCGTCGCCCAACTGGTATTTACCGGCGCTGTGCCTGGCACGACCGTGGTGTTTTGTCCGGCGTTGACCGTGGCATTGGGATAAGTACCGAGCGCTACCGATGGGTCAGGACTGAAATAAACCTGGTCCAATTCGGCAGTAGCCCGCGCGTCGGTAGCTGTGCTGTGTAAGGCTGCAACACCCAGGTATCCGTTGGTCGCGGGCACCAGGGTGTTGTGTGTTCCGCTACCCTGGCTGACCGAGGCGTTCGCGGAACTGGGCGTATTCGTTGCAATGGCCCCGGTTCCGTTGGCCGTCGGCAACACGGAGCTAAACAAGGTCCATACCCCTGCCGACGAGCGGCCAACGCGCAGCAGGAACCCGACGTCGGTCAACCCATTTGTGAGGGCGCCCGAGGAGGTAATCACCGTGGCGGATACGGCGCCGTTGACCACGTATTCCAGCCGGATTTCATCGGTACCGGAATCATCGCCGATAGCCAGGCGATAGCCGTCCACGGTGGCACTGGTCAGGTTCGATTCGTTCGCATACAGCCAGATGTACATTTGATTGGCAGCAGTAAAGGCCTGGGCCCTTCTGCCCACCCAAAATCCCCATTCCTGGCAGCTTCCCCAGGCGCTTGCCTGGCTGCTCAGGTACCGGGTACCCGCCGTAACCGGACCGTTGAGCCGCAGGGTCTGCGATCCCGTTGCGCCGGCAGCAGCATCGCTGTTGGCCACTATTTGCCAGTCGGAGGTATTGCCTCCCCACACCGGCGAAGCCGTGAAATCTCCATCTGCAAAGGAATCGTAGAGGGTTTGTGCGTCTGCGGAGGATGCCGTTAAGGCTAAAAGGAAAACCAATCCGTTCCAGGCAGGAAGCGACAAACGGGAAAAAAGCACAGCGATAGAATTATGGACCATAAGTCGTCTTTTTAAGAACCTTACTTGGAATTTATTATCAAAAAATGCAAATGTTCGGCAGGTATTCCCCCCAATCACCAGCGGCAATTTTATGTTTTGTATACCGGGTAGTTGCATCGCCGAGGGACGTTGTAGCCACTAATCCGTTTCGAATGTTACCGTAAATAGCGCAGCACTGCCAAAGGCCGGCAGCGCATTGATTTAGCCTGGGATCATCTATATGGCGGGTGGAGTACGAAAAGTAAGTGCCACAGACAATCTATTTGCCGTGGGTATTTTCAACGTCAGGAAAAAACGCCACTAAGCGACGGCACAAAGGAGGGCCCTCCCGCCCGAAACGACCCGCACACAGATTGCAAATACTAGCACGCTACTTGCATGGGGCAAAAAAAGATGCGCATTCCAATTGCAGGACTGCGCACCAAATCATTTCCAATAAAATGACATTCAATCAGTTGCGCGCTTCGCTGGGCGCCTTTCCGTATACCTTCTGAAACGCGCGCGAAAAATAGTTGGGGTCGTTGAAGCCCACCCGGTACGCCACTTCCGACACGTTGAGCCGGGTGGTTTGCAGCAGTTCCAAGGCCCGCCCAAGGCGCAGGCGCTTGATGAACTGCGTGGGGTTTTCGCCCGTCAGGGCTTTCAGTTTGCGGAACACCTGAGTGTGCGAGAGCCGGGCGACCTGGCACAGGTAGGCGATGCCCAGTTCGGGGTCGTCCAATTTTTCCAGCACCGCAGCATGGAGTTTTTGCAGGAAAATCTCGTCCAGCGAAAGCCCGGAATGGTCTTCTGCCGGAGCGGGTGCGCGGGGGGCGAGGTTTGCATACCGGGCCTGCAAGCTGGCCCGCAAGGCCACCAGTTGTTGCAGCCGCAGGAACAGTTCTTCCTGGTGGAAGGGTTTTTCCAGGTAGGCATCCGCACCGGTGCGCAGGCCCGTCAGTTTGTCGGCCTGGGTGGCTTTGGCGGTGAGCAGGATGATGGGAATATGGCTCGTACGCTCGTCGTTTTTGAGGGTTAAGCATACCTCGTAGCCGTCTTTTTCGGGCATCATCACGTCGCTGATGATGATATCGGGCACCCGGTCGAAGGCGCATTCGATGCCTGCCTGCCCGTCGGTCGCCCATTCGATCTGGTAATTGGCTTGCAGCAGGCTCCGCAGGTAGGCCGCCACGTCGGCGTTGTCTTCGATGATTAAGATCGTTTGAAGGTTGAAGTTGGTTCCCTGGGTGTCGGGATTTGGCAATTCAGGTGCCGGAAGCGGATGACTCCAATGCACCCGTCCATCTGCTGCGCGGGCATTTCGGGTCACCGGCAGGCTGAGTTTGAAGGTCGATCCCTTGCCGACTTCACTTTCTACACTGACTGTTCCGCCCATAATTTTCACCAGTTCCTGCGTATACGCCAGCCCGATGCCTGTGCCTTCGCCCCGGCGGGTGTTGGAATCGTCCAGCTGGTAAAAACGGTCGAAGATGTGGGGCAGTTCGGCTTCGGGGATGCCCTTGCCCGTGTCCTGCACGATCAGTTGCAGGCATTCCGGGGTTTCGGCCCCTGCTGCGGAAGCGGGTATCCGTTTGGCGTGTAAAACGACTTTGCCGCCACGCGGCGTGAATTTGAGCGCGTTGGACAGCAGGTTGGCGACGATGGCCTGCATTTTTTCGGCGTCGTAGTCCATGTCCAGTTCTGGTATTTCAGGATAAAAAACCAGGCGCAGTTCGCGCTCCTGCGCTATGGAGTAGAACGATTCGGTCAGGTATTGCAGGTAGGCCACGATGTCGCCGCGTTGCCAATTGACCTGGAGCAGGCCGCTGTCTAATTTGGAGAGCTCGAGGATTTGGTTGATGAGCCGCAGCAGGTTTTCGCCGTTGCGTTGGATGAGGCTGAGGCCCGTGGCTGCGGCGGCCGGGTTTTGTGCCGTGCTGGCATTGTTTTTCAACTGTTCGGCCATGCCGAGAATGACGGTGAGCGGAGTGCGGAACTCGTGGGAGATGTTGGTGAAAAAGCGGGATTTGGTCTCATTCAACCGCGTCAGTTCTTTGTTTTGGCTGTCGATCAATTGATTGGAGGCCGCCAACGCGCGGCGTTGTTTGTTCAGCCGAAGGTAGAACCACACGATCAGCCCCAACACCAAACCCGCCAGAAGGAGGCCCAAGCGTAAAAGTCGTTGCGCGGCTTGTTGTGCTTTGATCTGTCTGTCTTTTTCCAGCACCTTGAATTCGGTCTCGATTTCAGCGATGGTTTTGGAATAGGCTTCTTTGGTCAATAAGACCTCGATTTCCGATAATTCCTTTTGGTACCGGGCCTGATCGTGGTACTTGTGTTGTTTTTCCGCTACCGTCACCAGTTCCCCTAAAATGTCCCGTTTGCCCTCTTTGTAGTCTGCTTTCCGGCAGGTCTCCAGAGCGCGTTTGAAATAGCCCTCAGCCTCGGCCAAGCGGCCTTCGAGTTGGGCGACCTGTCCCAACAGAAAAATGACGAATTGCCCGTCGTCGGTTTCCTCTAAATGGTTGGCCTGCACGAGGGGCCAGGTGCGGTTGAGGTACTCTTTGGCGGTAGGCAGGTCCTTGAGTTTCAGGTGCAGGCTGGCGCCTACCATCAGGATCCACACCTGCCGGAATATATCCGCTTCCGACAAGCGCGCTTCCAGCAATTGCAGCATCAGGAGCGCAGAGTCCAGTTGGCCGATTTGTTCGTAGCGGGTTTCCAATTGACAATAATAGGCCAGCAACCTGGGGCTATTCGGCCCTTCGATTTCTTGGGCGATAGCCAAATCGCGTTTAAAATAGTGGATGGCGCGTTCCGCTGCCCCGGGGTTGTCGATGGATTCGTAAAACCGCCTCAACTGGTCAAAACTACGGGATCGCATTTTTTTATTGGCCACTTGGTCTACTTTGTGCTCCCAGGCCTGGACCAAATCCGCTCCTTTTTGTTTGAAGCCGCGCAGCAAATACACATTGGCCAGTTCGAGTTGTGTGAGGACGATGAAATCGGTGCTATCGGTTTCAAAAATCCAGGGATTGGCCAATTGGTAAAAACTATCCGCTACGGCATATTCGCGTTTGAAGACGTAATAAAAATAGCCCATGTCGGCAAAATACTTCGCTTTGGCAAACGCATTTTGCGGCCGTACCTGCCGCCAGGTTTGTTGGCTTTTGCTCAAAAAGAAGTGCATGCTGTCGGGCTGTTTGCGCAAAACAGTTGCCTTGGCAAACTCCATGTAGGCGTAGCTGAGTGCAGTGGCGTTGGCGGAATTGGGCTGGGCGGCAAATTTTTGTTCCAGTTTCGCCAGCTTGGGCAGCGGGAAATGGGTTTGCGCCAGCATGGAGCCCGGAATGCCCAGCAAAAAAGCAAACAACCATCGCAGGACTGTATTTGGCATGGGTACAACTAATTTCAAGTTCAACCCGGCCCGTGGTGCTGGGCCGATCTGCCGCAAAGGTGAGCAGCAGAAGGCGGACAGCCAAGCGCAGCGGGATGCGTTTGGCTGGCAAAGTAAGAAAACCTGCGGGGGGCGGGTATACCCATCAAAAATGAGATCAATTCGAGGTTTCCGGGTAGTTGGCTGCCTGTTTTCCCAGGGCTCAGTTCCCTCGTGTTGCTTGGGATTGCAAGTTCCTGGTCGTTACAGTATTCTTCAGATTTCTAGCCTGATCGAAATTGGGTCGGTGCCGGTGGACGTTTCGGGCAGCGCGGCTATTTGTTGTTATATTTATAAATCGTATGCCCCGCCCTGAATTTCCTGGAGATCATTCCGTTTTCAATTTTTGGAAATTCGTCCTCCTGTTCAACGAACAAGGCCCGTTTCAGGTTTCGGTTGGCAGCGTAAGCGATCAGGGTAAAACTCGAATCCAGTTGGTGATACCGCATCGTTTTTATGCTGATCCCGTATCGCCCGGGCCTGGGGTTGGCATCTTCAAATGCCGAAACAATGCCAAACTCCGTGGCGGATTGTATGAGGCGGCTGACGTGGGTGCCCGGCTGCAGGCTGCCCTCCGGCCAATTCAGGAGCAGCGTTGTTTTTTCACTTTCCGAAAATTCGATTTCAAAATGCAGGTCAAGAAAGATGCCGGGTTCTTGTTCCCGGATTTTGTACTCGCTGCTCAGCCGGGTTATGCCATCCACCATTTTCTCCTCCCGGATAATCTGCCACAGGCCGGTATAGTTGGGTGCTCCATTGGGCAAATCGTTGAACCATCCATTGAATCGATACATTTTCTTTTCCTTGGTTGAAATGTATTCGCCGTTCCAGCCGGGTCGCCGCTTTCGTATCCAGGTTTTGTCGGCGTACTCCATCAGGTTGCCGGCGTCGATTTCGCGCTGAATAGCGCGGGTTAGCAGCTCGAATTCTTGTTGGGTCTGGTACTGGTGCGCCTCTGTCAATATGTTCATGCCGGTGTTCTTTTTGTTCAATTGGTCAGTTCCAGAGTTCGTTCTTTTCGGTTAGTATGATGGGGGCAGTATCGGTCACCAGGATCGTATGCTCGTGCTGCGCCATGTATCCACCCTTGTTGCCGACCATCGTCCAACCGTCTTTTAGTGTAACGGCGTAGCTGGATTGGGTAGCAATAAAGGTTTCGATGGCTACCACCGAGTGTTTCTTAAAGCGGTCCAGGATAAACCGGTCTTTGTAATTCGGGATAGCGTCAGGGGCTTCGTGCAAACGTCTTCCGATGCCGTGTCCACTCAGGTTTTTAATCACTTTCAGCCCGCGTTTTTTCGCTTCCGTTTCGATCAAATGCCCGATGGCTGAAATTTTGACCCCGCCTTTGATTTGGGAAATGGCTTGTTGAAGAATTTGCCTGGAGGCATCCACCAGTTGCTGGTGCCCGTTTTTGTCTTCGCCCACCACGAAGGAAGCGCCGTTGTCGGACCAAAACCCATTCAGTTCGGCGGAAACATCAATGTTGATCAAGTCGCCGTCTTTTAAAATTCGTTTGCTGGATGGAATCCCGTGGCAAAATTCATGGCCCACACTGATGCAGGTCCAGCCCGGAAATTTGTAGGTCATAAACGGCACGGAATGTGCGCCGAAGTCTTTCAAAATACCGGCCCCAAATTCGTCCAGTTGTTGGGTGCTCATACCTGGCCGGGCGTGGTTTTTCATTTGTTTCAGGGTGTAGGCGACAGCATCGCTGACGCGTTTCATCCCGATCAGTTCTGCTTCTTTTGAGATGGACATGCGGGTTGGTGTGTGGATTGGTGGACAGCTGGTTTTAGAGCATGTTGATTTTTGTCTAACAGCATTGTAAACTGAACCATGACTGGTCAAATTGTTTATTTACTAAGTCGCCTTTTTTAATCCAGAAGTACAGTCGGCCACAGTCGCCCCACATCATTTCATTTTCTTCGTTGCTGTCAATTTGTAAAAGAAGTCGCCAATTTTTTGCGTTTGGCTCAAGCGCTTTTGCTCGTGGATCATTATATCCTGATGGGTCGCCGCAATAGAGTCCATTTGTTACAAGCTCACATTCTAATTCCATCTCGCCTTGAATGTTGTCGGAGTACCCCAAAAGTTTGTTTAGGTTACCGTCTTCGTATACTTCCTGCCAAAATGTGCTGACTTCATCGTCTGCAAAGTTTTCATAAACATCATGTCCATAAGACGGCAAACTAAGTTCTGATTGCATGCCTACCGAGCAGGGTTTGTACCGGGAAGATACTGGCAAGTCATGAGGAAAATCAAGCCTTTTCAATTCGGCAAAGTCTCCATTCCAATAGATGACTTCAAATTTATTTTTGTCTTGGTAGTCAAACCCCCAAACCTCTTGTGCTGCCGAATAGAAAAAATACAAAATCCCTGTTTTGGGCAATACGTTATCCAGATCGAAAGGGGCCGTTTCAGAAAGGTTTATTTGTGCAATGAAAGAAAGCGGTTTGGTTGCCGTTGTTTCCTTGGGGCGATCAAAACCCAGGAACCGCTCTTCCGTCGAATGGGCAAGGCTTGTTTCAGTTGCCCAAGTTATTGCGGTCGGCAGGTCTGGTCGGCCGCCTATTTTCGTTTGTCCGACAGGTATATTTTTTTCATCAGTTGCTTGTTGGTACAGCCTGATTGTATTTCGCAAAAGTGGTGCTAACTGGTCAAAATGTTTTCCCAGCCCACATGCATCAAGTCTGGTTTTAAATTCCTCTTTGTTCATGTTGGTGTCGCTTTACAATGACGGCGAATGCAGCGGAGCGGGCATATGGCAATCAGAGGACATGTTCGAGATAGTCTATGAGCGGGTACGCGGGGTTGTAGTGCTTGTGCAGAAACATTTGGTTGCGTTTACGCCACAGCCGGTTGGCCAGGGCATCCACGATGGGCAGCAGATGCCGCTCGTGGTGACAAACGACCGGACTGGCTTTCGTGATGGTGCCCGTACTGGCATAGTTGATACAGGCGCACCAACTGGCACAGCGGCCTTGCAAGGCACAGCCGCTGCACTCGGGCTTGGGGGCTTCGGAACAGGCGTTCAGGTGCTGCCGGCAAGCCGCGTCAAAACCGCCGTGCAGGACATGCCCGATCATAAATTCCGGCACACCTTCTGTGGTCACAAACTGGGGACAGGGGTACAAGGCGCCGTCCGGGGCGATGGAAAACTGGCGGAAGCCCAGGTGGCACCGGTCTTCGGTCGTCAAAGGCGCTTGGGTATGCGAGCGGATCCGTTCTTCAAAACAACTGAGGTAAAAGCGGGCGTTTTGCAGCATTTTGGTTTCGTACCAGCGGGCCAGGTGCCGGTACCCCTGCTCCAGCACCTGCATGTCTTCCATCGTCCAGGGGGCGCTGTAATCCAGCGTCAAATTGATGTACCGAAACCCTTGTTCGTAGAGCCAGTCGGCACAAACAGCGATGTCGGATGCTGTGGCGGGGGTAATCACGCAGGTCACATTGGCGCAGGGATTGGCTTGCAGCAGGATCGGGATCGACTTGGCCACGGCCGGGCTGCTGCCCTTGCCCCCCGCATTGGGGCGCTGCAG
Organism: Saprospiraceae bacterium; assembly: GCA_020846655.1. Classification (GTDB taxonomy): domain Bacteria; phylum Bacteroidota; class Bacteroidia; order Chitinophagales; family Saprospiraceae; genus M3007. Next base: position 9,223 of record JADLDL010000296.1, read on the forward strand.
GTCGTGCAGCGCCGGCGGCCCGTCTACGCTCAGGGAAACGTATATTTCCCGTTGCAGGAGCGCCTGCATGGTCTCGAAACTCAGCAGGGTGCCATTGGTGCTGGTCCGAAACGACAAGGCACAAGTGGGGGGGATTTCCTGCCGGAACCGGTCGGCAATCCGCAAGAGCAAATCCAGTTCCAGCAGCGGCTCGCCACCGAAAAAGGTGATGTCGAGGTACTGTACCTGGCTTTTTTGAGCCTCTTGCAGCACAAAATCGACCGAGGCATCGGCAACGCGGTCAGACATGGCCTGTTGCGTCTTGGCGCCGGTGTAGCAGTAGGTACAGCGCAAATTGCACTGGTGCGTCAGGTGGAAGGTTGCCAGTAGGGTGGTGGCCATATTTCTTCGTTTATCTTGGAAAAACGGGGGCTCAAGGCGCTTTATTGCCTCACTTTGGGCAACAGCATGTTCGGGACGCTGCCCCTGCTACATCGTTACAGGTCATCCCCCAAACGAAAATCACCACCTGATGTTATCGTGCCGCCCTGGATGACATTTTTCTTGTCGTAATCATCGCCCGATGAGCGGCCTTTGTCGCCGATGTGGACGTTGCCGTTGGCAGTTATGCTGCCATACACGATGTTTTTTTGATGGGCTGGGAGCATCTGGTTGTTGAATTAGGGAGTTGTAAGATTCGTGCTTTTTTAATGACTTTTGTATGGCTGCGAAGGATTGGCTTCCCGCGTATGCGACGCCTAGGATGCATATTCGGGAAGTAATCAGTAGAACAAGTTGGTTTTCTTTACCAATGTCTTGTTGCAATTAATTCTTCAATATCTGCCTCAAATCCATAGGCAGTAGCTACAAATTCAAAGTCTACTGCAAGACATTCTGCAGCCGTTGTTTCAATTTCGCTGTCGTGCGCCAAGAATTCACTTTCCAAATTATTTATTAATTTGGTTGACGCATGGGTTAACGTATAGAGGCCATTAAGATTGCCTGGTTTCTTGGTTTCAATATCAGAACAAAGGTTCAAAAGAATATTCCTGCATTTATCCACAAGAAACGTTGGAAAGTATGGATCTTGATACATACAAGATAAAAACGCATACTCTTTAATTTTTGGGTTTGTCAATTTACTTTGGTCAATCGTTTTAACCTGAGTTCGGCTGGATAAGTTATAAGCAATCATAGCAATCAATGCAATGATTAACAGCAACGAAAAGACATTTCTCATTTTTTCTTATTTTTTCTATGTTTAGCCTCCCGCAAACGGCTACCTAAATTTCAGGTATCCGGTTGCGGGCAAATTGCCTTTTACTTGCTGTCGGGCGGCTGAAGCCGCTCGGCCACCACAAAAAAAACACCCCCTGCTTCCGGACATCGCTATCCAAAAACAGGGGGTGTGTCATACGCATCGGGGCGGCTACTCATGTGGCTTCGTAGTTGTGCTCAACAAAACAAGCCAATTTTGGCCACGAAACCTAACCCTGCTCCCGAAATTTATTTCGAAAAACCGGCCACCCCGACCCTACTCCTTTTTGATCAGACCAACCATCGCCGCAAATCCAACATCCGCAGCGCATCTTCAGGCACAAGCGAGGGGGCTTCTTCTGGAAACAAACGACGGCGCAATTCAAGGTAGAGCGCCTTGAATTCCGACGCCGGCGACTGCCCGATTTTGGAGAAAAAATGCAGCAATTCTCGTTCAAATGCTTGCGTATCGCCCGATTTCTTGAACTGCCGCCGGGTGTTTTCCACAAAATACCGCAACACGAAAATATTCCGGCGTTCGCAGTGAATCATCAGGTTGAGCAATAAAATATGTCGAAAAATGGGGGATTTCCCAACTTTTCGGGATTCATTGAGCGCCTCATTGACCCAGGAAAGCGCTTTGCTAAAGTCTTTTTTCAAAAAACTAATCCATGCAAATTGAAACTGGAACGACAGCAAATATTCCCCCGGCATTTTCGGCGCGGTTTTTTTGACAAACGCTTCGGCATCCTGAAAAAACGGATCGAACTGGGCAGGATCAGGAGCGTGGCGATAGATTTCCAGTTCAATGTTCAGCGTGCGGACGAGCTGTTTCAAAACCGGTCGGCGGCTGTCCGGCAAGCCCAGTTTTTCCAAAAATTGGCGGCTGCTGCGGAGCAAATCCAGCGCCTTTTGGCCTTCGCTGCGGAAGACGTGAAAACTGGCGAGGTTGTTCACCGTCGTCAGGTAGCTCACCGGATCTTCTTTCACTCGTTTGGGGCTGTTTTCCAAAAGTTGAACCAGTTTCCGCAAGGCGTTTTCGGCCTCCATTGGGTTGCCCTCCCGGAGTGTTTTAACGTACAAAGCATTAAAAAACAGCACTTTGCTTTCCAGGCTTATGGCGTGTTCAGGGCTTTCGACGCTATCCGTTTCATCTGTGACCTCCACGTTTCTGCGGATGAAGTTTTGGGAAGTCCGCACGATGTTCTGCCAGTGGACGAGGTTGTTTTGGAGCGCATCTGCAGCCTGCTTTTGCTCCGCCAAAATCTCGGCGAAGCGCTCGAAACGGTTCGGATACAGGGTCTGTTCAAGTTTGCGTTTCCAGCGGCTGACCTCGATTTGGGCGGTGTGCAGTTCGTATTCGTTCGCCACTGATTCCGCCCGGCGCAGTTCGTCCGCCGCCTGGTTGAAGAGTTCTTTAAAA
>JADLDL010000297.1 GCA_020846655.1 Saprospiraceae bacterium
CAAAACGAAGGCTTCTCCGCCTTTCAGGGGCTAAGCAAAAAGCAACCTTTGCTGGCTGCAGCCATGGCGATTGCCGTTCTTTCGCTGGCCGGTATTCCGCCTACGGCAGGTTTTTTTGGAAAATATTTCTTGTTCACGGTAGCGTTTGAAAAATACCCCTGGCTGGTGCTGATAGCCATTCTGAACTCTGCTGTGTCAATTTATTACTATTTCAAGGTAATCATCGCCATGTATTTTTCAGAAGGAGAGGAGGCAAATACCATTCAGGTGCCCGCCGGTTTCCGTTGGACGCTGGTTGTTGGTCTCTTGCTGATTGCCCTGCTCACGGTAATGCCCTGGCGTATTTATTCCCTGATCTAAACACTGCCCTCCCCATACCATGAAACAAAATCTTGTCTTCGCTCTGGCTGCAGCAGTTTTCCTCACTGCCTGCGGGCCCTCCAACCCTAGTACGGAAGCGAGCCAGGCGGGCTCTCCGGCAACAACGGCTGCCGGGGCCTACTCGACTAAGCCGGAATGGTATGTCTATTCTGCAACAGTGGAAAACTTGCGCCTCCGCGACCAACCCGACCAGTCTTCAGCGGTGCTGGCACAGATCAAAGAAGGCGATTTGGCGGAAGGCGCCGGCGTAGTGTCAGATAAGCAGGAAGAAGTTGCCCTGCGCGGTATTTCGATCCAGGCGCCCTACCTACAGGTCGAAGCCGCCTCCAAGCGCGGCTGGGCTTTTGGCGGAGGCCTTGTTTGTGTGTACAGCGGTGCGCAAGCCAATGTGCCCAACCGCCAGGCTTTGACGGAACTAGGACATTTTTTGAAAGGCCTCTCCACCAAGTCCGTTGAAAGCGGCGGAAAAGCCTGGGCCTATGTGAACCAACATTTCAGCACCGCACAGGGCCCATTGGCCGATGGCGCTTTTGTTTTGCTCGAAAACTACCTGCACCGCCTGGAAATCGAGGGCGAATTTTACCAACTTACAGAAAAAATGGGTTGGAAAAATGAAGACATTCAGGCAGTATACGACGGCACGTTTGATCCCAATTCGCAGCCCACTACCCAATCGCTGGTGGCCAACGGCTTCCGGCTGGTAACGGGCGAGGGCATGATTTTTCCCGTCATCGATAGGCGAAAATTCCAGGCCTTTTTTGCCGAAAAAGGCAGCATCGCCCTGAAGCAATTTCTTGCGCAACGGACGGCTGAACAAAACCAACCGATGTACGACGACGGTGGCGTGGTGGTGCCGATGGAAAAAATTGCTGACCACGCCGTTGTTTGGGAAAAATTCAACCGCGACTTCCCCTATTTTTTGCTGCGCGAAGAAACGCTGGAGTCGGAAAAATGGCTTCGCCTAACCCTGATCAACGGCGCCGACAACACCCCGGCGTTTGATTACGAATCGGGCAGTGTAAACGAGGAGTTTAAAAAAACCTGGGCCTACGTCCAGCAAAAATATCCGGACACCCAATTGGCCGCCCTGGCCAAACAAATGAGCGAAATCTGCGGCGCAGAAGGCTGGAAAAAAGGCAAAAAAACGGAGGCCTTTCAGGCCAAACTAGCGGAGGAATACATGAGCCGCTGATACCAGCAGAGCCCGGGCCGACTGGATTGCGCCAGGCGCGGGCAAGCCAAGCACCTGTGCAACCTGTTCAAAAATCGCTACCGGACTCATCTCTGCAAGGCGCTGGCTCCGCAAGGCCTGCGCGCCGGCTGATTTCGACAATTTTTCCTGCCGGTCGTTGAGCAGCAAAGGATGGTGCAGGATCTGCAAACGCTCCATATCCGGCCAGGCCAGGCAAGCGGCCAAAAACAACTGGGCCTCCGAAGAATCCCGCAAATCTTCTCCCCGAATCACATGGCTCACGCCAAAATGATGGTCATCGCTCAGGCTGGCAATTTGGTAGGCCGGGATGCCATCGCGGCGGCGCACGATAAAATCAGGCAAGGGAAAGGGCTGCGGGGTACGAATCCTCCAGGCTACTTCGGGCTGGTCCAGCGATAGGCCCTGGTTTCGAAATTCGGCAGGGTACCCAGCCCCAAAGGGCGCGAGTTCGCGGCGCGATTTGCCGCAGGCAAACAAATATCCCTCCCGGCGGAGGGCATCCAAGGTCTTCTCATACAAGGGGATACGATGATATTGCGACCAATTGTTTTCAAAATCGAGGGCGTCGCGGGGACCTTCGTCCCAGTCCAGTTCCAGCCATGCGAGGGTATCAAATACATCCTGCACGTATTCCGGGCGCTTGCGCTCGGCGTCGAGGTCATCAATGCGCAGCAAAAGCCGGGCGCCGGGGTGCAAGCGGGTGGCCAGCCAATTCAGGATAAAATTGAAGGCATTGCCGGCGTGCAAAAACCCCGAGGGCGTTGGAGCCAGGCGCAAGCGGCTGCCAGCGCCGATGCCGTTCGAAAAAGCCAAAAAAGCAGAACCAAAAGCAGTCACCGGTTCGGGTTTAGATGGTCGACTGCTTACTGCGGAGCCTGTTCAAATTGCCGGATAATTTCTTCGGCCGATTTGCCCAGGTATTTCAAGGCGTTTTGGGCGTCATCCGCATAGTCCGGGTCATTTGGGTACCGCTTCAAAAATTCTTCGTACATGGATTTGGCTTTATCCAGGTCGTGGAGGTCGTTTTCAAAAATAAAAGCCTCCATAAACAAGGCGGTAGGCGCCTTGGGGTGTGCCGGCAGTTTTTCGCCCACATAATAGTACAACTGGAGGGCCTTGTTCGGATTGCCAACGGTTTTGGCCAAGCCGGCCGCTTTCAACACCAGGTTGACGTATTTGTTGGTATCGGCTTGTACCAGGGCTGCATAGCCTTCGGAGGTTTGAATAAAGGCGTCTGCCAGGGTTTTATTGGTGGCGCCGGCGCCGCCCAGCGACTTGTCGAGGGCGACCAGGCTGGAATCGATCCAGGGCAGATTTTTCTCCAGGTTGCTGCGCATCTGGTCGATATCGTCCGGATTTTTGGACAGGTCCGGCGTTGATTTGTACTGGTAAGCGCTCCAAATGCGCGCCAACATGCCCAGGGGTTCGCTGAGATTTTGCCCCTGCGCGTGGTTTTTCAAGCCCTGATCAATCAAACGAACTGCCGCAAGGGGATCTTTTTGGTGGATAAATTTGATGCCGGCGGCCCGGGTGAGGTACCGGAGATTGTCGGCGTGTTGGTCCGGATGCGCTTTCACGGCATCAAGGTAAAATTGAACCAGGGAATCTGCCGTGGTAGCCGAATATGCCGTATCAAGGGCTTTTTCCAGCGCCGGAATTTTCGTGACCGGGTCCGCCTGGCAGGCGGAAAAAAAGACTACCCCAGCCGTGGCGATCGACCATAAAAAAGCCTGTTTCATAATTTTTCGTTTGATTTTATGAATAAATAAACTCACCGAACGCACTTTTGACCGTCACCTGTGGGTGCGTATGATTTTCTACCCGGCCAATGATTTGTGCAGCGATACCAAACTGTTTGGCAATCTGGATAACACTTTCCGCGTGCTGCGGTTCAAGGTAGATCTCCATTCGGTGTCCCATGTTAAAGACTTGGTACATTTCCCGCCAATCCGTACCGCTGTTGTCGTGGATGAGTTGGAACAAAGGCGGCAGTTCAAACAGATTGTCTTTGATCACATGTACCCCGTCTATAAACTTCAGGACCTTGGTTTGGCCGCCGCCCGTACAATGGATCAAGCCGTGCAGATCGGAGCGGTGGCGCGCCAGCACTTCCTTGAGCACCGGCAGAAAGGTGCGTGTGGGCGAAAGAATCAATTTGCCCACTGGAATATCCTGCTCGCCGACCCGAACCGTGTCGGTCAGGCGGCGTTTGCCGCTATACACCAGATCGTCAGGCACATGTGGGTCGAAACTTTCGGGATATTTACCGGCGTAATCGTGCGACAATACATCGTGCCGGGCGGCGGTGAGTCCATTGCTGCCCATGCCGCCATTGTAGTTTTTTTCGTAAACAGCCTGTCCGTAGGAGGCCAGGCCCACCACGACATCCCCCGCCTGGATGTGGTTAACCAGCACGTCCTCGCGTTTCATACGGGCAAAGGCGGTGAACCCGACATCGATGGTTCGGACAATATCGCCCACATCCGCCGTTTCGCCGCCGGCCAGGTGCAATTGCACGCCGTGGGTTTGCATGGTTTCGATAAAATCCGAGGTGCCGCGGATCACTGCTGCCAGCACGTCGGCGGGGATCAGGTTTTTGTTGCGGCCAATGGTACTGGAGAGGATAATATCGTCGGTGCAGCCCACACAAGCCATATCGTCGAGGTTCATGACGATCGCATCCTGGGCTACGCCTGGCCAAACGGAGAGGTCGCCGGTTTCGCGCCAGTAGAGATAGGCCAGGCTGGTTTTGGTGCCGGCGGTATCAGCGTGCAGCAGGTTGCAATACGCGGCATCTCCGGCGGCGATATCCGGTAAAATTTTACAAAAAGCATTGGGAAACAAGCCTTTATCCAGGTGCTGGATCGCGGCGTGGACTTCATCTTTGGAGGCCGAAACGCCCCGTTTATCGTATTTCATGCGATGCGGTAGTGAGGAACGTGTCATCCAACTGTCGTACCGACAGGTCCAGGCTGACCCGCTTAGTTGTTATTTCTCCCAGGAGCGGTATTTGGCGGTACGGTCGTACACATGGTACAAGATGGCTTTTTCCAGTTCGTTGAAGGCCACTTCGCGGCGGGCCATCACGCGCTCGGCAGTTTCGCAGGCATCGGAAAAACGGTAGGTCCGGTAGCCGGATTCGACGCTGCCCCAGGCAAAGTCGGGCACAAAATTGCGGGGATAGCCGGAGCCAAATACGTTGGCCGAGACACCGACAACCGTTCCGGTATTGAACATCGTATTGATGCCGCATTTGGCGTGGTCGCCCATCACAAGGCCACAAAATTGCAAGCCGGTGTTGGCAAAACGGCCGGCCTCATAATCCCACAATTTGACCTCGCTGTAGTTGTTTTTGAGGTTGGAGGTATTGGTGTCGGCGCCCATGTTGCACCATTCCCCTAGGACCGAATCGCCCAGATAGCCGTCGTGGGCTTTGTTGGAATTGGCCAACAGGATGGAGCGGGCGATTTCGCCGCCTGCCCGGCAGCCCGGGCCAATGGTAGTGGGGCCGTAGATCCGGGTGCCCATTTTCACAATGGCATTGGCGCCAATAGCAACGGGGCCGCGCAACACAGAGCCCTCCATCACTTCGGCGCCTTCCGCGATGTAGATGGGGCCGGTGGTGGCGTTCAGGATGCAACACTCAATTTTGGCGCCTTTTTCTAGAAAAACCTGGGCCGCGCCCAGCACCGTGTTGGTGGCGGAAATGGGCTCCGAACGCCTGCCTTGGGTGAGCAAATTGAAATCCTCGCGGATGGCCTGGTCGTTGAATTGAGTAAACTCCCACAAGCGGTTGAGTTGCTTGAATGGGATGCTTTTGTCCAGGTTTTTGCCGTCCAGTTCACGCACTTCCTCGTCTTCGATCAGGGCTTCAAAACGGGCTTCGTCCAGCCAGGCGGCCACGAGTTCGCCGTTGTGTAGCAGGGCTTCGTTCATGTCCATTTGCTCGATGCGGCGGCACAGGGCTTCGTTAGGAATCACGCCACCATTCAGCACGAGGTTTTCGGCCTCTACGTGGATGGGGAATTTTTCCTGAAGGTATTCCTGGGTAATATAGGAAACGGACGCACGCAGGTGCCGTTCCCATTTTTCGCGCAGGGTCAGTATCCCAAGGCGCAATTCGCCCATGGGGCGGGTGGCCGTAAGGGGTAGCAGTTGGTTCCGGGCATCGGAATCGAAAAGAATGGCGTTGAGCATCAGCAAAAGAGGCTTATAAACTTTGAATGCAAAAGTAGGCAATAAAAAAAGTCCCAATAAGCCGTTGAGCCAATCGGGACTTTTTTTAGTCCGTATATGCGGACTGTCTTACTTCGCAAACTTGGAATTCGCGAATTTCTTGTTGAATTTGTCGATACGGCCGGCGGTATCCACGAATTTCATTTTTCCGGTGAAAAACGGATGGCTGTAGGCCGAAATTTCCATTTTTACCAAAGGATACTCTTTGCCGTCTTCCCAGGTAATCGATTCTTTCGAGTTTACGCAGGAACGACCCAGGAAGGCTTCATCGGTAGAAATATCTTTGAATACCACTAAACGATAGCTGGCCGGATGGATTTCTTTTTTCATGACTATTTACTAGATATTTGTTGTTGCGGTTGATATACCAAATCGGGCGGCAAAGGTAGCATTTCCCTGCTTGGTTTTCCAAATATCTTTTCAAAAAATGCATTTTTACCAAAACCGGGGCCGGTTCATTCTTTGATAATCTGTTTGACCCAGGTGTAGGCGCCCAGGTTCAGTCGTATGGTGTAGCTGCCGTCGGGCAAGCCGCTCAAATCCACCCGGATTTGGGTTTGGCCGGCTGGAATTTCTTTTTGCACCAGCACCTGTGTGTTGGGCGTGAGCACCTGCAATTCGGCCGCCCTGCGCAATCCGCGGCCCAAGGAGATGGTTGCCATGCCGTCGATCGTGTAGGCTTGTGCAGCAATGGATGGCTCGGCGCTGTACCCTTCGTCCAGAATAGCCCGGCTAACAAAAGGCAGTACGCTGGTGGCGGACGCCAGTTCGTTCTGTGCAGACAGGATTTGAAGAGAGGCAGCCGTAAGTGTTGCTAACAGAATCGTTTTCATAGCCAAAAAGTTTAGACAGTAAGTAGTTGTGTTTCAGATAAGAAAGGTGCCCGCTACAAAAGGTTGCGCTGCAAACATTTTCTTAACACGACTTACCGACGAACGACTTTGTTTCATCGTTGAACGAAAAAACCATTGGCGTTGGGCGGTCGTTCAAAGCCGGATGACAAAGGTGGCCCCCTCCCCTTCCGCCGACACGACGTTGAGGTTTCCCTTGTGCATTTGAATGATCTGGCGGCACAGACTCAGGCCGATGCCGCTGCCTTCGTTTTTGGTGGTGAAAAATGGCATGAAGATTTGTTCCTGTAGGTCTTCGGGGACCCCGGGGCCATTGTCGGCGAGTTGAATAATGACGGTGCCCTCCAGGTCGCGCGCTACGTTCAGGGTAATGTGCGCGTCGGCACGGCCTTCTACTGCCTCGATGGCGTTTTTCAGCAGGTTGATCAGAACCTGGTCCATCAGTTCCGGATCGGCTTGGATGCTCATGGGCGTGGCGGAAAACTGTTTTTCCAGGACGATTTTTTTCTCCGCCAGGGTCGGCTTGAAGAGTGTGACGACATTTTCGAGCAGGGCTACCGGGCTGACGTCCTGAAACTTAGGGGGCGGGATACGGGTCAGTTGGCGGTAGGTTTCGGTGAAATGCAACAAGCCTTCGCTGCGTTTTTGAATGGCCCGAACAGCCGTCCGGATGTCGTCGGCTGCATCCCCGTCGAAGGTGTTGAATTTGCCGACCATTTCGCTGGCAGTAGCCGCCAGGGTCGCCACCGGCGTTACCGAGTTCATAATTTCGTGGGTCAGAATCCGGATGAGTTTTTGCCAGGACTGCACCTCCTGCTCTTCCAGTTCCGCACTGATGTTTTGCAGGGAGTACAGGTGGTATTCGCCGTTTTTTAGTTTCAAAATAGTGGTGCGGACGGCCAGTTGCAGGATCTGGTTTTGGACCACCAGTTTCACCAACTGGCGTTCGCCGGGCAACAAGCCGTCCATAGCCACAAACAAGGGCGGATTGAAACGTTCCACCGATGCGATGTCCGTGAAATAGGATTTGTGCAGGAGCCGTTGCAAGGCCCGGTTCATCAGCAGGGTGCGGCCTTCTTTGTCAAAACAGATCAGGCCCGTATCCACATGCTCTACGATGGCTTGCAGGTATTGGAACTGTGCTTCTTTTTCCTGCCGGATGTCCCTGAATTTGTCGGTAATGACGTTGAAGGCGCCGTACAGTTCCCGAAAAGACTGGTCCGGTTCCTGCGTGGTGTAGGTGGCCGTGTAGTCGTCGTATTTAATATTGAGCAGGAAGGCGGCTATTTCGGAATTGGTTTTTTCCACCAGGCGAAACAAACTGATCACCACGCCCAGCGCAGCCAGCCCGGCCAGCAGGGCCGGACCGGTGTACCCGGGCCGGTACACGCCATACACCACGCCACCCAGCAACAAGACGATCAGCAGGACGTGCAACAATATTTTAGTTTTAAAAAATCTGAGCATAGCAGGGGGTATTTGAAAAAAGAAGCCGGGCAAGCGGCAGGGTTACAGGCCGTGTTTTTCGAGCCGGCGGTACAAGGCGGCCCGCGTCAGGCCCAATTCGTCTGCGGCTTTGGAAATATTGCCCTGGTGCTTCGTCATGGCGCGCTGGATCAGTTTTTTCTCCATTTCTTCGAGGTTGAGGGTCTCGTCGGTGCGGAAATCGGGCGACTGGTGAAAATCGGGGTGCAATAAAAAATCGCCCGGTGTGAGGATGGTTTTTTCCGAAAGAATGACGGCCCGCTCGATGGCATGCCGGAGTTCGCGGATGTTGCCGGGCCAGGGATACTGTTCCAGTTTTTGCCTGGCGGAGGGGTGAAGTTCCAGCTCGCCCTTTTGGTACTTTTTGGCGTATTGCCGGAGAAAATGCTCGGCCAGCAGGGCCACATCGCCTTCCCGGGCCCGCAAAGAGGGCAAATTGAGTTCGACGGTATTGATCCGGTAGAGCAAATCCTGGCGGAAAGTTTTTTCGCGCACCATTTCATAGAGGGGCATATTGGTCGCGCAAATCAGCCGGATATCGACCGGAATGGCTTTGTTGGAGCCAATCCGGATGATTTCCCGGTTTTGCAGCGCCGCCAGTAGTTTGGCCTGCATGGGCAGCGACAGGTTGCCAATTTCATCGAGAAACAAGGTGCCGCCTTCTGCCGCTTCGAAGCGGCCGGCCCGGTCTTCGCGGGCGTCGGTAAAGGCGCCTTTTTTGTGGCCAAACAATTCGCTTTCAAACAAAGACTCCGGGATGGCGCCCAGGTCGACGTTAATAAAAGCCTGGTCGCGCCGGGGCGAGGCCCGGTGAATGGCCCGCGCGACAAGTTCTTTTCCGGTGCCGTTTTCGCCCAGGATGAGGATGTTGGCATCGGTGGCGGCAACTTTGTCGATGGTTTTGAAAACATCTATTACCGCCGGCGATTGGCCGACAATATCGCCCGCGCCGCCCTGTCCGAGTTGTTCGGTGAGCGCCCGTTGCCGTGTTTGCAATTGGTGCACCTCCTGCCGGCTGCGGCTCAGGTTGAAGGCCGCGTGTACCGTAGCCAACAGTTTTTCATTGCGCCAGGGCTTTTCCACAAAATCAGCCGCGCCTGTTTTGAGTGCCCGGACGGCTTTTTCCACCTCGCCATACGCGGTAATCATAATCACCTGCACGCCCGGCCGAAGTTCCACGGTCTTTTGCAACCATTGCAAGCCCTCCTCGCCGCTGGTATCGCCTTTGCGAAAATTCATGTCGAGCAGCACCACATCCGGTTCGTATTGTTTGAGCAGTCGTGGCAGATGTTGTGGATTTTCTTCCGTAAAAACGCGCTCAAAGTGTTGTTTCAAAAACATTCGCAACGAAAACAGGATGTCTTCTTCGTCATCGACAATCAATATGGTACCGGCTTGTTTCATGCGCATAGGAGTATTGAACCGCTAAGTTGGGAAAAAGTGTCCGGAAATGGACACCGGCTTTGCAAAAAGGCTGCTTAGCCCGATTCCGGTTTGCCCGAAAACGAACAAACGGCTGTTCATTTTTGAACAGTGCTTATTTTCGAAAAATATTTTTTTTGTCTTAAAATTTTGACTTTCAAGATGTTATGTTTTTTGGCATAAGCCTTGAAGTGGAGGTCTTCATCCGGCGGGATTACTTTGCAGCCCCAACCCCAAAAAGCGCAGGCGTTTACCAGACAGTTTCGAAAACACAACCATGGACAAAAAAATTGAAAAAAAGCGGTTCACCTGGCAGCGGGTATCGATTGGAGTATTGGTCATTGGCGGGTTGGCGTATTTGATTTCAACAGTAGTTAAAAACTCCGGCACCTCGCGGCTTAACGTGCAAAGCGAACGCCTGATGGTGGATACGGTGGGGCGCGGCAATTTTCAGGAATTCATCCCGGTGACCGGTGTCGTAGAGCCGCTTCGGACGGTGTTTATCGATGCCGTGGAAGGTGGCAAAGTGGAAGAAAAATTTGTGGAAGACGGCGCTTTTGTACAGCCCAACCAGGCCATCCTGCGCTTGTCCAACCCCGACCTGATGGTCAATTACCTCAACCAGGAGGCTAATATTATTTCCCAAATCAACCAGATTCGGAACACGTCCATCCTGATGGAACAACAAAGCCTGAACCTCCGCGAACAGGCCGTCGATGTGGATTATCAATTGGAACTGAATGACAAACGCCTCAACCGCAACCGCGAATTGTTGAAAGACAACGTCATCCCGAGGGTGGAATACGAAGAAATGGAGGCCTTGCTGACCAACCTGAAAAATCGGAAAAAACTACTTCAGGCAACGATCCGTAAAGACAGTGCCTACCAGGAACTGCAACAGCAGCAAATGTCGTCCTCGCTCGACCTGATGCAGCGCAACCTGACGATTACCCGGCAGAGCCTCGAACAACTCACCGTGAAAGCGCCCATTGCCGGCCAACTCTCCGGCCTCAGCAAAGAACTGGGCGAAAGCGTGGCGCGCAGCGAAAATATCGGTCAGATCGATGACCTCAGCAATTTCAAGGTACGGGTCCGGATCGATGAGTTTTATATTTCCCGGGTGTTCAACGAACAGGAAGGCAGTTTTCAGTTTGCCGGCAAAACCTACACCCTGAAAATCAAAAAGATATACCCACAGGTGGCCAACGGCGCTTTTGAGGCGGACATGGTCTTTGTCGGGCCGCCGCCGGAAGGCATCAAACGCGGCCAGTCGGTGTCTGTCAAACTGGAACTCAGTGCCGAAGAACAAGCCACACTGCTCCAACGCGGCGGCTTTTACCAAACCACCGGCGGCAATTGGGTGTACGTCATAGACAGTGCCACCGGCAACGCCCGCAAACGCAACATCCGCCTGGGGCGCCAAAACCCCAACTACTACGAAGTGCTCGACGGCTTGCAGACCGGCGACGTGGTGATCGTGTCGGGGTATGAAAATTTTGGCGATAAAGATGAATTGGTCCTGAACTAAAATACCACCCGTATTTCACGCTAAACGAACATAGACAATCAGTTAGCCATGATAAAAACAACTAAACTAGCCAAGGTGTACCGCACCGAAGAAGTGGAAACCACCGCCTTGAACGAGGTAGACGTAGAGATCAGGGAAGGGGAATTTGTGTCCGTGATGGGCCCTTCCGGCTGTGGCAAATCCACCCTGCTCAATGTGCTGGGCATGATCGACAGCCCCAGCAGCGGCGACTACTTTTTCAACGGCGAAGAGGTAGGCCGCCTCAGCGAACGCAAACGCTCGAACGTGCGCAAACACAACCTCGGCTTCGTGTTCCAAAGTTTTAACCTCATCGACGAACTTACCGTGTATGAAAACGTGGAACTGCCCATGTTGTACACCAAAGTACCTTCTGTAGAGCGCAAAAAACGCGTGGAAGAACTCCTGGAAGGCATGAACATCATGCACCGCCGCAACCACTTTCCGCAACAACTCTCCGGTGGTCAGCAACAACGCGTGGCCGTTGCCCGCGCCATTGTCAACCGCCCCAAACTCATCCTGGCGGACGAACCGACGGGTAACCTGGACAGCGCCAACGGCGATGAAGTGATGAAAATCCTCGCGCAACTCAATTCCGAAGGCACCACCATCCTGATGGTTACCCACTCGCAATACTGCGCCGAATTCGGCAACCGGATCATCCGGATGCTCGACGGGCAGGTCGTGACTGAAAATCTGGTGAAACAGTACCTGTAAACACTACCGGGGCATCAACGGGCAACAACTGGAACAATTACGCTATGAAAACAAAAACAATTCCAGCCTGCCGCTTTTCAAAGCCCCTGCTGTTGGACTACACGATGCTGTTTGTCTGAGGAGCCGGGAGTGTGCCTTTCGTGCCCGCTCCCGCTCTTTTCCTATGGGTGAAAACATTCGAGGCGACTCCCTGTTCCTGAACCATTTTTCAATCCCTCCCAACTATGTGGCAGAACAACTTTCGGCTTGCCTGGCGCGCACTGCTCCGGCAACGCCAACACAGCCTCATCAACCTGCTGGGCCTGGCCGTTAGTATCGCCGCCTGTTTGCTCCTGTACCGTATGGTTCGGTATGAATTGAGTTTTGACCGGCAGCACCGGCAATACGACCGGATCGTGCGGGTTGTCACGGCAGAATCCAATTCGGAGGGCACCGACTACACCGGCGGCATACCTATACCGGCCATGGATGCCATGCAAAGCGGCGTGCCGCAGTTCGAACACTTTGCGCGCCTGCACGCTTTTTATCCTCAAATCTCAGTGCCGCAGACGCCCGGACAAAAGTTTGCCACCGATGGCCTGCACGAGGTGGCCGTTTATATCGAACCCTCGTTTTTTCGGATTTTTGATTGGAATTGGCTGGCAGGCGACCCGCTTGTGGCTTTGTCGGAACCCAAAAGCGCCGTTTTGCCGCAGGCGGTGGCTTTTTTCACGATCAGTTACCAGGCGGTAAAGGCCGCAACAGCCAATCCGGTCAACAGTCTTCGCAACGAATAAATTGGTACTCATGCTGCACAACTATTTGATCATCGCCCTGCGCAACCTTCGCCGGTACCGGAGTTACACGGTCGCCAATGTGGCCGGATTAGCCCTGGGCATCACCTGTTCGCTGCTGATTTTTCTGCTGGTGCGCTTTCACCTGAGTATGGATACGCACCACCGGCAGGCTGAACGCATTTACCGGGTGGTGACGGATATGCAATTTGGCGAATTGATCACCACCCCCGGTGTGCCCAATCCTTTTGGCCAAGCCTTTGGCGTCGATTTTCCGGAAATAAAACTGGGCGCGCAGGTTCGGTTTGAACACAACAATCTCCTTTCCACCCAGGATGGCAAGCAGGGTCGAAAGAAGTTCATGTTGGACAATGAAATGGCATTTGCAGAACCCAATTTTTTTGAAATCTTTGATTATCAATGGTTAAAAGGAAATAAAAACGCACTGACGGAACCCTACACGGCAGTGCTCACAGCCGGTATGGCCAAACGGGTGTTTGGAAACGAAGAGGTGCTTGGCCAACTCATCCGGGTCGACAACGAGCACGATTACCGGATTGCCGGCCTATTGGCCGACATACCGGACCACACAGCCTTCCGCCAGGAGGTCTTTTTGTCGATGGCCAGTTATTGGGCCATGACGCCCAAGGAAGAGGCCGGGCATTGGGGCGGCGTAAGCAGTAATTGCCAGTTTTTTATGGTGCTGCCGGAAAATGTGCAAGCCAGCCAGATCGAACAAGGCCTGGCCGCCCTGGTGAAAAAAAACCACGAAGACCACAGCAAGTGGTCGCATCACCTGCAAGCACTGCCGGATATTTATTTTGACATGGAATATGGCGGCGATGTGCCTAAAACCCTGTTGTGGGCCCTGAGTATTGTAGGGCTATTTCTCCTGGGCACCGCCTGTATCAATTTTATCAACCTGGCTACCGCCCAGGCGCTCAACCGCTCGCGCGAAGTAGGCGTTCGGAAAGTGCTGGGCAGCGGCCGGCGCCAATTGTTTGCCCAGTTTTTGCTGGAAACGGGGTTGATTACCCTGGCGGCCCTGTTGATTTCCGTGCTGCTCGGCAGTTGGGCCTTGCCCTTTGTCAATGAACTGACCCACGCCAAACTGGCCCTTCGACCGGGGACCGATCTCGGACTCCTGGCCTTCCTGGGCCTGGCCTTGTTGGGGGTAACCTTCCTGGCCGGGGCCTATCCGGCACTGGTCTTGGCTGGATTTCGGCCGGCCCTGGCCCTGAAAGGCAAAATCAACACCCAGACCCTCGGCGGCTATTCGGTGCGGAGAGGGCTGGTCGTCGTGCAATTTGTGATTTGCCAGGTCATGATGATTACGGCGATTGTGGTCAGCGGACAAATGGATCATATCAAAAACGCCAGCCTGGGCTTCAATACAGATGCTGTTGTGATGTTGCCCGTACCCAAACCAGACAAAACCAAGGTGCAGGCCTTACGGCAACAGTTGCAACAACACCCAGGCGTACTAAACGTAAGTTTTGCCTTTGACGCGCCAGCGGGCAACACCCACAACACCACCAATTGCCGCTTCGACAACCGGCAGGCCGACGAAGACTGGTACATCGCCACCCGGCCCGGAGACGAGCACTATGTAGAGACCTTCGGGCTGAGCCTCGTGGCCGGGCGCAACCTACAGCCGAGCGATACGATCCGGGAATATTTGCTCAATGAATATGCCGTTCAGCAACTGGGCTTCTCCTCGCCCGCCGATGTGATTGGCAAACGGTTTCGGGTATGGGGCGCTTGGGCGCCGGTGGTTGGCGTAGTGCGGAATTTCAACACCCAATCTTTGCGAAACCCAATTGAACCGGTGGTCATCATGTCCGATGTGACCCAATTCAGCGCTTGCGGTGTGAAGATTGATTTGTCCAATACCGCGCATACCCTCGCCAGCCTGGAACAAACCTGGAATCGCGTTTTTCCGGACGAATACTACGCCTATTCCTTTCTGGATGAGCGCATTGGCGAGTTTTATGAAATGGAAAGTGCTCTGCTGAGCCTGACTCAGATTTTTTGCGGCATTGCTATTTTGATCGGCTGCCTGGGCTTGTTCGGGTTGGTTTCGTTTATGGCTGCCCGCAAGCAAAAAGAGATTGGTATCCGGAAGGTGCTCGGCGCCACGGCTACTCAGATCTTAGCGGTATTTGGCAGAGAATTTTTCTTGCTCATCCTGATGGCGTTTGTGGTGGCAGCCCCCTTGGGCTGGTGGGCCATGAATGCTTGGCTGGAAGATTACGCGTACCGGATTACCCTCGGCTTTGGCATTTTCGCGGCTACCATATTGGCGACTTTGCTGATTGCCGTGCTCACCGTCGGGGCACAAAGCCTGAAAGCCAGCCTGTCGCCGCCAGCCAAAAGCCTTCGCTCCGAGTAGTGATTCTATTTCGTTGAAAATCAATTGATCCCATCGTTTTAACTCATATCGTATCCATCTAAAACGGGAGTCATGTTTCAAAACTATCTCAAAATAGGCTGGCGAAACCTGTGGAAAAACAAGACCTTTTCCGGGATCAACCTGGCAGGCCTGACCCTGGGCACAGCCTGTTGCCTGTACATTTTACTGTACGTGCACGACCAGTTTTCGTACGACAAACACCACGGCGACGCATCGCGCATCTATCGCGTGGTCAGCGACTTGGGCGGCATGGGGCCAGATATTTTTACCGCTACCACCTCGCCGCCGATCCCTCCGACCCTCGCCCGGGAATTTCCGGAAGTGGACGATTGGACGCGTGTGGTCAACCCGCCGGACGTGTCGCACAGCATCCTCAGTTGGTCCAACCGCTCGTTTTACGAAACCAACGGCTACTACGTCGACTCCACGTTTTTCCGCTTTTTTGACTATCATTTTACAGCCGGTTCTGCGGAAAAATGCCTGAACGAGCCCTATACCGTGGTGCTTACCGCGCCGGTGGCCGAGAAGTTGTTCGGGACACAAAACCCCGTCGGGCAAACCATCCTGATCAACAATACCTATGGCCGGAATGAATTCAAAGTAACGGGTGTGGTGGATGCTTCCTTGGGGAAATCGCACATCGACGCCCACTATTACGCCGCCATGAACTCGGGTGGGATCGGTGAATATGTGCGCCAAAACACAGAGTATGCCGGCCAGAATTTTATTTACGGGTATATCAAACTGCACCCGGCCGCGCGGCCCGGGGCCGTTGCCGACAAGTTTCCTGAATTTTTGGAAAAGCACGCCGGCACGCAAATGCGGGAACGGGGTATGTTTAAACATATCCGCCTGGAACCCCTGACCGGGATCCATACCGGCAGCGGCCGCGACCACGAACTCAGTCCAAGCGTGAGCAGCAGCAAACTCTACCTTTTGCTGGCCATTGCGGGCTTCATTCAGTGTATTGCTTGTATCAATTTTATGAACCTCACCACCGCCCGATCCACCCGGCGCGCCAAAGAAGTGGGCGTCCGCAAGGTGTTGGGCGCCAACCGGGGTTTGCTGGTCCGGCAATTTCTGGCCGAATCGATGCTTCTTTCGGGGATTGCCATTTTGCTGGCTGCCCCCATCGTGTGGCTGACCATGCCCGAATTGAACCGGCTCACCGGCTCAACCGTGGTTTTTGACCTTAGCAGGCACTGGTCGATCAGCCTGTTTATCCTGGGTCTGGTCTTGTGCACCGGCTTGTTGGCGGGTAGTTACCCGGCAATTTATTTGTCCGGATTCAAGCCGGCGGCGGTTTTAAAAGGCCTGCTGGGCAACCGGATGTCGGCGGCCGGCTTGCGCCGTGGCCTGGTGGTCGCCCAGTTTGCCATTGCCATTGTGTTGATGATGGGCGCCCTGGTAGCCAACCAGCAGTTGCATTTCCTCGACACCAAGGACCTTGGCTTTGAGCGGAAGCAAAAAATCATTGTGCCGTTCCGGACGCAGGAATCGCGTGAGCAGGTCAAACCGTTCAAACAAGCCGTGCGCGGCTTGGCAGAGGTGCAGGATGCCGCCGCGTTCCGGAGTTGCCCGGGCATGCCGATCATCAACGATTTCAACCTGTATACCGAAGGCAAAACCATGGAGCAATCGCTCAACCTGGCCTTTACAATGTGTGATGAAAACTACCAGAACACCCTGGGGCTGTCGTTGTTGAAGGGCCGTTGGCTGACAGCGGCCGATACGTCTAACCAGGTGGTGTTGAACGAAGCGGCGGCACAGTTTTTCGGGTACACGGCAGAAACCGCCGTTGGCAAATTTCTGTACCGCGATGAAGAGGGCCAGCGCGCCAGCCACCCAATCGTAGGGGTGATTCGCAACTACCACCACGCGTCGCTCTACCGGGATATCCAGCCATTTGCCTACTACTACATTCCGGACGGGTACCAATTCAACGCCATGATCAGCCTTAAAACAGATGATTATGCCCGTGTGTTACCCAAACTGGAAGCCTGCTGGAAACAAGTCCTGCCGGAACTCCCCTTCGAATATTCATACCTCGACCAGCAACTGGAACAACAATATGAAGCCGACCAAACCCTGGCCAACATCGTCGGGGCCTTCACCGGCATGGCCCTGTTGATTTCCTGCCTGGGTTTGTTTGGCCTGTCGGTGTTTATGGCAGAGCAACGCAACAAGGAAATCGGGGTGCGCAAAGTACTGGGCGCCAGTGTCGGAGCGCTGGTCGGGCTGCTGTCGGCCGATTTTGTCCGGCTGGTGCTGTTGTCCTTACTGATAGCCATACCGGTGTCGTATTACCTCATGAATCGCTGGCTGGAGGAGTTTGCCGTTCGGATCGCCATTTCCTGGTGGATGTATGCCCTGGCAGGTTCCATAGCCGTACTGGTTGCCTTTTTAACCGTCAGTTTTCAAAGTGTTCGAGCCGCTCTGTCCAATCCCGTACAAAGTTTGAGGTCGGAGTAGTTCAGGCTAAAAAAACTAAAATTATGGTCCAGAATTATCTCAAGGTAGGCTTGCGCAGCCTCCAAAAAAATAAAGCCTATTCGTTTATCAATGTGGCCGGGCTTGCCGTGGGTGCTGCCTGCTGCCTGCTTATCCTGCTTTTCGTTGCTCATGAATGGAGTTACGATCGCTGGAACCCGAACGCCGAACGCATTTACCGGCCGGTGGCGGATATCAAATTTGGCGGCACGCAGTTCAACCTGGCGGTCGTGGGTTCGGTGATTGGCCCGGAAACGGCGCAGGCCCTGCCGGAAGTTCAGGCGTTCTGCCGGTTCCGGCAATACGGCACATATTTGGTCAAACGCGATGGCCAGGCCCAGGCCAATATTCGGGAAGAAGAAGTACTGACGGTCGACAGCACCTTTTTTGAAGTTTTTCCGGTAAAACTTTGGGAAGGAGATCCCCAAAAATGCCTAAGCCGGCCGCGTACTCTGGCGATTTCAAAAAGCCGGGCGGAGAAATATTTCGGGTCCACCGCATCGGCCATCGGCCAGACCTTGGTACTCGACAACCGCGACCGCTGGCAAGTGACCGCCGTGTACGACGATATTCCGGGCAATACGCATTTCAAGGCCCATTTTTTACTGGCCATGAACG
>JADLDL010000298.1 GCA_020846655.1 Saprospiraceae bacterium
AATGCCCGTTTGGGCAGCATTACGGCGTTGGTGTTGGAATTGTACACCAAAAATAGTCCCTTGGTTTCGACCAGGCGCAAAACCTCTGCCCAAGGAAATTCTGACGAAAAACTCTGGCCGGTGACGGCAATTTTTTCCGCATCGATCGCGCAGGCGCGCGGCTCCTGCATTTCCGGCACGGCCCTGAAATTGCGTTTGCCCAAGGACTGCTGCAACCAAAGCCAGGTAAGCACCAGCGCCAAAAAGGGCAACACAGAAGACCAGGTCACCGGGCCGCTCCGAAACACCAGGGAAAGGACGAGTACCCCCAGGGCAACCGCTCCCCAAACGGGCAGCCGGTGCCGGATAAAATAATTGCGCAGAAACTCCAGAAAGTCGGCTTCCGTGTACTGAAAATTCAACTGAATAGTAGGCGGCATGTGTGTAGGATGGAAGGTCCGGATCAGCCCTTTTCGGAGCGCACGTAGACCTCCTGGTCTTTGTATTTCGAAGGACATTTGAGCAGCATATCGGCGGCCTCAAAGGTTTCGCCCTGCATTTGCCCGGTGAGTACGATTTGTTCGGAACGTTCAAAATCCTGGGGCTTGCCCGCACGGAGCACTACTTTGCGCACATCGCCGGCATCGTCGCGCAGGTAAAACGCCAGGTGGTTCGGGTTTTTTTCCGGATTGTATTCCACCGGTTTTTCCTTGACCAATTGCCCCACCAGTTTCACCTTTTCCCCACTCTGCCGGGCTTGGGAAAAATTGGCATAAGTGGTGACGTCTTTGCTGGCAGAGATCAAAATGCCGATGGCTACGGCTACGACGGCGATGGCAATGATGTGTACTCGTTTCATGCTTCAATAATTTGATGCAAAATTAGGGCTTCCGGCGGTGTATCCGGGTATGATTTTTGTAATTTAGAACCATGATGTACAAACTTGGTCCGTATCTGTAAGACGTATGAACCGGTGATTTGGTTGTGTCGGTGCGCTTTTTCATCCCATTTTGCCTTCGGCCAAGTAATTTTTGGCCTCAGCGACGGGCATAAACATCCGGATTGTGCCATTCCATCCAGCGTTCGGGCCGGGCCAGCGCCTGAAAACCAAACTGCGCATATAAACCGTGCGCATCGGCAGTACCCAGCATCCAGCGCCGAAGCCCCTGCAACCGGGGGTGCGCAACTATAGTCGCCATCAAACGCTTCGACAAACCTTGCCCCCGAAACTCCTCCAGAATAAAAACATCGCCCAGGTAGGCCACCGTAGCAAAGTCTGAAATAATCCGGGCAAAACCAATCTGCCGCTCGCCCAGGTATACCCCAAAACAAAGCGAACCCTCGATGGATTGTTGCAGGGTTTCCAGCGGAATACCCGCCGCCCAATAGGAACGAAAACAGAGGAACTGGTGAATCATGGGAACATCCAGCAGGGCCTTTTCGGTAGAAATAAAATAATCGGAAGGTGTAGCCGCCATAATCTCATACGTTAAAAAACGCAAATGTACCGGATTGCTGCTGCGCCGCTTGCTTTCGATCGACTACATTTGTCGCACTGACCTCGTACGTCCCAAAACCGGAAGATTATGTGTCATCTTGTCCGTTGTTGCCTGTTGTTGCTGTTTGTTGGAATTGCCCTCCGCCTGCCTGCCCAGGCCGGACAGGACTCGGCTCAGGTGTATGTCGCCTTGCTGGAGCAGTTGGTCCAGGGAGACAACTTTGAACAGGCGCAGGTGGAAGCCCAACTGTTCAGGTCCTTTTTGCAGCGGCATACCGCGCCCTATCCCGCCCAAAGTATCCCCTTGCTCAGTTCTATTTACCGGCACAACAAGGACGAGGACAGCGCGCTTGATTTCCTGGCAGAAGCCGGCCGAACGGCCGCCAGCGACCCCGACCCGACCACCCGGGTAAGCCTCCTGCAGGCGCTGATCAAGGCCTGCACCGATTGGAAGCAACCCGAACTCGCCTTCGCCACTCAACAACAACTGGCCGTAGCGCAGGATTCGCTGGCCGGGCGCGAGCGCCTCAAGGCTATCCGCGATTTGCAGTCGCAACTGGATTCGCTGGCGCAGGTACAACGCCTGGAAAAAGCCGAGCAAGACCTGTTTATCCGGATCGAACGGAGCCTGGCGCTCTGGTTGGCCCTCGGCATTTTTACGGCATTTTTTGTCCTCCTCGTGCTCCACCGCCGATCCACAGCGCGCTGGCGCAAACATTTGGCCAAAAAAGACCTGGAAAACGACTTCCTGCGTTCCGACCGGTTCACCTCTACCCTGCCGGTAGAAAACCCCGGCGCCGAACTGGAAGCCGCCACCCCAACCCAGGAGCGCAGCGCTTATTTCCAGGCCGACGACAAACGGCCCGACAAAACGGCCTTGCTCATCGAGCCCAACCGGCAAATTGTGTTGTACCTCAAATCGCTGCTCTCCGACCGCTTTGAATTGGAAACCGCCGGCTCGGCCAGCGAAGGCCTGCTGATGGCCTCCAACCACATGCCCGACCTGATCGTGTGCGATGCCGTGCTCAACGGCAAAACCGGCATCGA
The DNA here is from genome assembly GCA_020846655.1 of Saprospiraceae bacterium. Taxonomy (GTDB): domain Bacteria; phylum Bacteroidota; class Bacteroidia; order Chitinophagales; family Saprospiraceae; genus M3007. The sequence goes on from JADLDL010000298.1 coordinate 2,525, forward strand.
GGTGATCCGCCAGATCAAACTTTCCGAACGCACCAACCATATTCCGGTTATTTTGCTCTCCGAACGCCACGGCAACGAAGGCAAACTGGATGCCCTGCGCGCCGGCGCCGA
>JADLDL010000299.1 GCA_020846655.1 Saprospiraceae bacterium
TAACGTTTTCTTAACTCTCGTGTTATTTTTGCAACGCCAAGTGGCCGGTTCGCGGAAAGCAGTAGGCAGTAGGCTGGTACTATGATGAAGAATACGCCAAAAAAGCGACTTGACGTACTGATTCCGGCCTACAATGAGGAAGTTTCGCTGCCCCTGGTCCTGGCTGCCATCCCAAAAGAGTGGGTGCGCGAGGTGTTGGTTTGTGACAATGGCTCTACGGATCGCACTGCAAGCGTCGCCCGGGAAGGCGGCGCCCGGGTCATCGAAGCCCGCCAGCGTGGTTACGGCTCGGCTTGCCTGGCGGGCATGCGTTACCTGGAAAGCCTGCCCCCGTCCGAACAGCCCGAAATTCTGGTGTTCCTGGATGGCGACTATTCTGACTACCCCGAAGATCTGCCAAACGTGGTGGATCCGATTTTGAACGGCGACTTTGATCTGGTGATCGGCTCCCGGCTGCTGGGCCAACCCGAACCGGGCGCGATGACAGCGCCCCAACGCTTTGGCAACTGGCTGGCGCCCCTGCTGATCCGCTGGATATACGGCTACCGGTTTACCGACCTCGGCCCCTTCCGGGCCATCCGTTGGAAAACGCTGCTGGAACTGAAGCTGCAAGACCCGAACTACGGCTGGACGGTGGAAATGCAGGTCCGGGCTGCCCAGCACCGACTCGCTTGCACCGAAGTGCCCGTGCGCTACCGCAAACGGGCCGGCGGACGCAGCAAAGTGTCCGGCACCCTTCGGGGTGTCGTACTGGCCGGTTGGAAAATTATCATCACTATTTTCAAATTGGCCATCCGCCCCTAATCCGAAACACGAAACACGCACCCCGAAACACGCACACCGCACCCCGAAACACGCACAACGCACTTTAAGCACTCAACCACATATGTACGGTCTCCATTCTTTTTTCGAAGCACTCCAATATCAGGCATTTGTCGATTTTGGTTATTTGATGCTCTTCGTTTACTTCGTTGCTATGAGCGGCGTCACGGTGTACGCCCTCCTGCAATTCCACTTGTTGTACCTGTACAAACGGTACCACAAGGAAAACCCGAAGATCCAGTACAGCCAGTATGAAATGGACGACCAGAACGCGCCATTTGTTACCGTGCAATTGCCCATGTACAATGAAATGTATGTGGCAGAGCGCATTATCGACTATGTGGCAGCGCAGGAGTATCCCAAAGACAAATTTGAAATTCACGTGCTGGACGACTCTACCGACGAAACGGTCGGTATCGTAGCCGCTAAAGTGGCGGAGCTCAAAGCACAGGGTTTTAATATCGAGCATATCCACCGCGTCAACCGCCAGGGCTACAAAGCCGGCGCACTACAGGAGGCCATGCCAAAAGCCAACGGCGATTTTATCGCCATTTTTGACGCCGACTTCACGCCGCGTCCCGATTTTCTGCGCACCACGATGACCTATTTCGAAGATGCGAAGGTGGCCATCGTGCAAACCCGCTGGGAGCACATCAACGCCGATTACAGCATGTTGACCAAATTGCAGGCCCTGCAACTCAACGTGCACTTTACCGTCGAGCAAGCCGGCCGTTCGTACGGCAACCTGCTGCTCCAGTTCAACGGTACGGCTGGTGTGTGGCGCAAAAAAGTAATCAACGAAGCCGGCGGCTGGCAGAGCGACACGCTGACCGAAGACCTGGACCTGAGTTTCCGCGCCCAGATCATGGGCTACAAAATTCAGTACCTGGAGAAACTGGGCAGCCCGGCCGAATTGCCGGTAGACATGAACGCCCTGAAAGGCCAGCAATTCCGCTGGAACAAAGGCGGCGCTCAAAATGCCCGCAAACTGCTCAAACTCGTGTGGAACACCGACAAACTGAACCGCGTGCAGAAAATGCACGCCATCAGCCAGTTGCTGGCCTACGGCGTGTTCCTGTGGGTATTTATTGCCGCCCTGAGCAGCATTCCGCTTTCGTTTGCCTTCCAGGAACTGGGCATCTCCACGCACTTCCTGTCGTTCTCCGTGCTGGGTTTGTTTGCGGTAGCGAGCATTTCCTATACCGCCAACATCACCGCCGCCCTCAACCGCACCAATGGCACCTCGTTTTGGGAAAAAGTGCGCTTTTTCGGCTTGTTCCTTTCGTTTATGCCGATTTCAATGGGCTTGTCGCTCTACAACGCTGTGGCGGTAGTGGAAGGCTTGCGCGGTAAAGTATCGGCATTCGTACGGACGCCCAAATACGGCATCACCGGCGGACACAACAACTCCATCAAAAAAGCCAGTTACCTGGCCTCCAAAATCTCCTGGGTCACCTACGCCGAGGGCTTTATGGCCCTGGTGTTTGCCACCACGGTGATCATCGGTATCCGCACGGGCAACAACGCCTTCGTGCTGTTCCACTCGATGTTGTCGTTTGGTTTTGCCACGATTTGCTACTACTCCATCAAGCACCTGCGCTTGCGCTAGTCGTTTGATTTTATAATTTGCCTGACAAGGGCACATTTGGACGCGCGCGTTTTCAGCGCTACCAAATGTGCCCTTTTTTTTAAGAAAATTTTAAACCAACCGTTTGAGGGAGTCATGCTGTCTTTGTAGGTAAATAGGTTCATCTAAATCATTTGCCATGAAACATGTCATTTTGCTGCTCCTCTCCTTTGTCGTATTTTTTTCCTGCAAAAAAAATTGCGACTGCGTGCCGCCTCCTACCACGGCCGATTATCTGATCGTCGGTTATTCCAGTTGTTTTTGTGAAAACTGTTGCACCACCGCCTACAAACTGGCCGACGGCAAGTTGTACCTGGGCGAACGCACCGAACCCGACAAGTATACCTTCCAAAGCACCGCGCTCGACCCGGCCAAATACAACCAGGCCAAGGTATTGCTCGACGAATTTCCTTCAGAATTGCTCGACGAAAACAATGCCATGTATGGTTGCGGCGGCTGTGCTGACCAACCCGTTTTTTACGTGGAAATGAAAAAAGACGGACAAGTCTATTCCTGGCACATCGACTCGATCACGGATGGCTTTCCGGATTATGTGAAAGCCTATTCCAAACACCTGTCGGACGTTTTTGCCCAATTGCAATAACTCCGCGTCGGGTGGTCTTAACAATACAGGCGTGCTGGTGGTCCGGCACGCCTGTATTGTGTTAAAGCCGTTTAACACAGGTTAAACCGTCGTTAAACCGCCCACAGCCCTCGTGCGAACTGCCACCTGAGCGGGTATATTTACCGTCATACCGGTATCTCCACCATCCTTTCCATTGCCTACCCAATTGTATGAGAACATCCTTCTTTTTTCTGCTGCTCCTGCTGGCCTCCTGTGCGCCGTATTACCGCTACCAACCCGCCGCCGAGCAACCCGACCTCACCAGCACCTACTACCACCACGGCCTGCCGACCCTGCGTTCGCAGCTCAACGGCGCCGACATCTCCGCCGACCTGAGCATCCGCGGCAACCGGAACATGACGCTGAGCCTGTTTGTGCAAAATGCCGGCTTGCAGGCCTTTGACGTGCTGCCGGAAGACATCAAAGTGACCGGCTACGACGCCGCCGGCAACAAAATGTCGTTTCAGGTACTGACGGCCGAACAAGTGATCCGCCGCAAGCGCAACCGCAACCTGGCTATTGCCGGCGTAGCCGTGGCGGCTACCGTGGCTACTGTGGCCGTGGCCGCTAACAACCTGGACAGCCCGAATGTCCCCGACAACGACTATCAGTACAACTACGAGGCTGATTTCTGGTACTCCATGGCAACCATACCGGCTGTGGTGCTGGAAACCTCCGCCATCGTGGCGGCTACGCAACAGTTGGCGCCGCCGGTGGCGCCTTTCCGTTCGTCCGACGGCTTATTGCGCCGGCACACGTTGTACCCTGATGAAGCCCTGGAGGGCATCATCAAAATCCGCGCCCGCCCCGATCACCTGAGCAAAATAGAAGTGGAAGTGCCCGTAGAGGGCGGATATGCACAATTTACCTTCGACCGTCGGAAAAAGCCTTTCTAAAAATACCTTTGCGCCATGGCGCGCAACTCCTCCCACCCAATTTTGCCGGTAACCGTCAGTGGCGCCATGATCGCCCTGACGGTTTTTTTAGGGTATTTCGCAGATCGCCCGGCGTTCCTCGGGCTGCTCGGCAGTTACGGCCTGTGGTTTGGCTTGTACGGCCTGGTGCTGTTCGGCAGGGGCTGGACGGCTGTCCAGCAGCGTTGGTGGCTCGGTTTGGGGCTCGGGCTTCGGGCCTTACTGCTGTGCAGCACGCCCAATTTTTCCGACGATGTTTTCCGGTTTTTGTGGGACGGGCACCTGAGCGCGGCCGGCCTTCACCCTTTTGCACACCCACCGGCCTACTACCTGGAGCAGCAACTGGCCGTTCCGGGCAATACGCCGGAGTTGTACCAGCGTCTCAACTCGCCACAGTACCACACCGTTTACCCGCCGGTTTGCCAGGCGGTATTTTGGCTGGCGGTGCGTTGTTTTCCGGAAAGTATGGCCGGAGCGATTTTCGTGATAAAATTTTTCCTGCTGGCTTGCGAGGCGGGCACCATCGCGGTGTTGGCGCGGTTCCAACTGCGGACTTCGGGTTCCGAGACCCCAGCGCCCGGGTTGGCACCGCTTTCTATCGCGGTGGCGTATGCCTTAAACCCGCTGGCGATCCAGGAGATCACGGGCAACTGCCATTTTGAAGGCGCCATGTTGTGTTTTCTGCTGGCTGGCCTTTGGGCGTTGCAGCGGCAACGCCGGGCTGGGGCCGCTGTTTTTTGGGCACTGGCCACGGCAGCCAAATTGTTGCCGCTGTTGTTTTTGCCGATCGTGTTGCTGGGGTTGGGTTGGCGCAAAGCCCTGCGGTTTGCGCTGGTCTTTGCAGGCACGGCGGCAGTATTGTTTTTGCCGCTGTTGCAGCCGGATATTTTGCTGCACATGGCGGGCAGCCTGCAACTGTATTTCCGGCAATTTGAATTCAACGCCAGCCTGTATTATGTCTTGAAAAACATTGGCGAAGCCTATGCGCCGCCGAAATTGGATGTGGCGCGCACGCTGGGACCGATTCTGGCGGGCCTTGTTTTTCTTTCCGTCCTGGTTGTCTCGGCGTATAAAATCCGCCGGGACCGGCCGGGCGAAGTGCCGGCTGGTCCCGGCGAACGCTTGCCGAAACAAATGGTGCTTGCCCTCGGCATTTACCTGAGTCTGGCCACTACCGTGCATCCCTGGTATGTGGTGCCCTTGTTTGGGCTGAGCCTGCTGACCCCCTGGCGGTTTCCACTGGTCTGGTCGGCAGCCGTGGTCTTATCCTACAGCCACTATGTGGGCGGCGGGTTTCTGGAAAACTATCGCCTGATCGGGCTGGAATACGCGCTGGTGGCGCTGGCTATCGGCTGGGATGTTTGGCAACGCCGCCGGCGGCTCAATCTTTCGAGCTCTCGCCCACAAAATAATGCTCCCGGTTTTTGAACAGGAAATTGAAGGTGGTCATGCTGCCGTAGCAACGGGTGATGTATTGCTGGAGGTTGACCTTGTCTTCGTCGTCCAGTTTTTTGTGGCCGTTGATGTTTTGTTCGAGCACCCGGAGCCGGTCGCGCATCATCACGATTTTGTGAAAAAACGTGTCGATTGGAATTTCTTTGGGTTGCACGCTGCCATCGGCAGACTGGAGGATCAATTTTCCATTGACCCAGCGGTCGCCCAGCGGCACTGTTTCGAGGCTAACGCCGGCCCAGGCGCGCAGGATGCGCACCAGCGATTTTTCGGCGTCGGTGAACGTCACCGATTCTTCGGCCGGCACGGCCTCTATGACTTGCCAGTTGGGATTGTCTTTGCCTACCATTTTTATGCCGTGCTGAACGTAGCACACTTCGTAGGCCGCCACGTGCAGGCGGATAATTACCCCGTCGCCGAACGCGGGGTGTTTGATGCGTGAACCGATACCTAATACTTGATCCATTATACGAGAAAAGTTTGAAGTTCAGGAAGGAAGAAGTGTTTGCCTGCGGCAAATTTGATTAATCCAAAACATCAGCGCCAGCGTCAGCAGCAGAGAAACCAGGGCGAATGGCCAGGAAATGATGATGTCTTGCGCCAAATCAATGGGAAACAAGCCGCGGCTGTACAAAAACTGCCCCAGTATCTGCGCGCCGTTGTTGACGAAATGGGCGGCGGCGGGTATCCAGAAATTGCCGGTGCGCCAGTACAGCCAGCCCAACACGAGGCCGAGTACCATACGCGGCAAAAAGCCTTCGAATTGCAAATGGGCAAAACTGAAAATAGCCGCTGCCAGCAGCAGTGCTTCCCAGGGCATCCGCAAGCGGCGCAGGAGTTGTTGTTGGAGTACGCCCCGGAACACCAATTCTTCGCCCAGGGCCGGTAGCAGGGCGATGAGCCCCAGGTTGGCCCACAGTTCCAGAGCGGTATCCATACGCAGGAGTTCTTTCAGGGTGCCGGCGGTTTTGTCTTCCATGCTTCTGAACAGTTCGGGCAGCGGCAGGGCTTTATTGATTTGGTACAGGTACATGACCAGGGGTATCGCCACCAGCATGAGCAACAAGCCGAGCAGCAGCAGGCGGGCATTGGGCCGGCGCCGGGCTTTCAGGTAATCCAGCGAACGCCAGGCCGGGGGGTAAAACAAGCGAAGCGTCATCCAACCGGCCAACAGGAAGGTGCTGATCTGGCTGACGGCCAGGAGCAGGCGCATCTGCCAGCGCGAGGCGGCACTGGCATCGGGCTTCAATTCGCCCGTTAGGAGGGATTCGTCCCAGCCGCCCAAGCGGGCGATCAGTTGGAGCAGCATCGCACCCGCGATGGTCAACAACACGCTGAACGCCAGTTGCACCAGCAACACCGCCCGCACCCGTGGCGGCGCGAAACCGGCGGCCGGCGGCGTTGTTTTGAATTCCGGGTCATCCAGAGGAGTATCCTGTCTGTTGTCTTCCATGTAAGCCGTACTTTTGCGACAAAAATAGGACGTAGTTTGCGAAAACCTTAACCGAACAACAATGCACCCAACACGCCTTTCCGTCAACATCAACAAAATAGCCCTGCTGCGCAATGCCCGGGGCGGCAATTTGCCCAACCTGGCGCAGGTAGCGCAGGACTGCGAGGCCTTCGGCGCCGAGGGTATCACGGTTCATCCGCGCCCCGACCAGCGGCATATCCGTTTTGACGACGTGCCGTTGTTGCGGCGTATCGTCAGCACAGAATTCAACATTGAGGGCAATCCGACACCGGATTTCCTAGAGTTGGTGCTGGCCAATCCGCCACACCAATGTACCCTCGTGCCGGATACCACGCACCAACTGACCAGCGACCACGGCTGGGACACCCGCACGCACGCTGGTTTTTTGACAGACGTCATCGCCGCCCTGCACGTAAAAAACATCCGGGTTTCGGTGTTTGTGGATCCCGACCCGGATATGATCGAGGGCGCCAAAGCAGTGGGCGCCGACCGGGTGGAATTGTACACGGGACCGTATGCCCACGATTTCAACCAGGACCCGGCTGCGGCAATGGCGCCCTACACAGCCGCCGCGCTGGCAGCCAATAGCATCGGTATCGGGCTGAATGCAGGGCACGACCTGAACCTGTACAACCTGAAATTTTTCAAGGAAAATTGCCCGGGCTTGCTGGAAGTCAGTATTGGGCACGCCCTCATTGCCGATGCGCTGTATTATGGTTTATCGAACACCATCCGCATGTATTTGCGGCAGTTGCGCTAAGCGTGCCGGCGGTTTTAATGCCAACAAAATGACTTCAAAAGCGCAGCAATTTTACCAGACTGTAAATTTTTTATTGCACGTTTGGCGAAACACTTATCTTTGGTATTGCTGATTAGGTCTTTGACCACAATTCTTACCTTTATAATCCTTCATCAGTTTCCAACCAATTCAAACTTTTGGAGTCGGACAGGCTTTCTGTGGTAAATGACGACCTAGTTGTCATTAAGCCTGTCTTTGTGCCTCAACGCGAGTTTCCGGCACATTTTCCACGGTTTTGAATAATCGCTTTCCTACCAACTCAATTTTCTGGAAGTCATCCCGTCGCGGGTGACCGCTTGCTCTATTTGTCTGCAAGACAAGGCTTGTAATCGCCTCGATGGGTCGGCGCGCTGTACAGTTGCGCCCACACAGAAGCCTTATTCATTTAATTTTTTAACTAAACTATTCTATTGGTATGAAGCGATTACAAACAACCCTGATTCTGCTATTTGCGATAGCAGGATTAGCCATGGGCCAGCGCACCGTCGTTGGCACCGTGAAAGGCGACGATGGTGATGCACTCATCGGCGCCTCCGTCCGGGTAAAGGGCTCCAACGTGGGTGCCGTAACCGATGTCGACGGGAAATATTCCGTAGCCGTGCCTGCCGGCTCCACCACCCTGGTCATTATGTATACCGGGTATTCCACCAAAGAAGTTGAACTTGGCGCCTCCAATGTGGTGGACGTACAGCTCGCTTCCGGTCAAGTGCTTCAGGAAGCCGTGGTAACGGCCATGGGTATCACCCGTTCGGAAAAAGCCCTTGGGTACACCGTTTCCAAGGTCGACGGCTCTACCGTGACCGGTTCCGGGGAGGTCAATGCCATTCAGGCGCTGGCCGCGAAATCCTCAGGGGTACAGGTTATTGGCTCCGGCGGTACGCCGGGGGCCTCGTCCAAGATCCTGATCCGGGGCAACTCCTCGTTCCAGTTGGACAACCAGCCGCTGATCGTGATCGACAACATCCCGTACGACAACGCGGTCAACACCGTGATCGGGGGCGACTATCCCTTCAACCCGAATTTGCAGGGGGTGAATGAATCGAACCGCGCCCTGGACATCAACCCGGACGACATTGAGAACATCTCCGTGTTGAAAGGGCCTTCCGCCAGTGCTTTGTATGGCACCCGGGCTGCCAACGGCGTCATCATGATCACCACCAAAAAAGGCGCAAAAGGCAAGTTGAAAGTAAGTTACAACGCCTCCTACAGCACCGACGAGGTGAACCGCCTGCCCGAGTTGCAACAACAGTACGGCCAGGGCGCCGGCGGCGGCGCTGCCGTGCGCGATGCCAACAACGTGATAATCGGCAGCAACCCGGTCGGCAACCCGGGCACAGAAACGGCCAACAACTGGGGCCCGGCTATCACCGGACAAGCCTTCGACAACCTGGACACGTATTTCCAGCGCGGCAAATCCATCAGCAACAATTTTTCGATTTCGGGTGGTAACGACAACACCACCTTCCGGTTCTCGTACGGCAATGCCAACCAAACAGGTATTGTACCGAACACCGACCTGAAGCGCAATGCTTTCCGCATAAGCGCCACGACCGGGGTAGAAAAGTTCAAGGTGACGGTGAATGCTGCCTACACGACCATTCAGGACACGAAAGCACAAAACGGCAGCAACCTGTCGGGCGTCATGCTGGCCCTGACCCGTATGCCGGCCGACTTTGATGTGCTGGGCGGTACCGGTGCCAAAGGCTACGAAAACGCCGACGGCTCGCAGCACACCTATTTTTCTGCGTACGACAACCCCATGTGGTCGGCCTATCACAACCCGAACACCTCTAACCTGGGCCGTTTCACCGCTTCCGTTGGGTTTGATTACATGCCCCTGGACTGGCTGACGTTTACCATGCGGATGGGCACGGACATGTACAACGACAAACGCCGTCAAATCTGGGACATTGGCTCGCAAAACTTTGACCCGCGCGGCGAGGTTTGGGAATCCAACATTCGCCACGAAGAGTTGAACACCGACTTTCTGGCCCGGATCAACAAACGTTTTGGCGATATCTCCACCAGCATCACCCTGGGTTCGCAGTTGAACCACCGTTCGGACATCATCAACTTCGCACGGGGTTCTGTATTGGCTGCCGCCAACTACTACAACCTGAAAAATGCGTCGATTTTGTATGCCGACAACGACGAAAAAATCCGCCGCGTAGCCGGTGTGTTTGGAACATTGGACATTGGTTACAAAGACTTTATCTACCTGACCGTTGGCGCCCGCAACGACTGGGCATCTACGTTTGGGCCAAAAGCCAAAAACAGTTTCCTGTACCCGAACGCGTCCTTGTCGTTTGTGCCCACCGAGTTGATGGAAAGCAGCGACATCTTGTCGTACCTGAAAATCCGCGCTTCGTTTGCACAAGCCGGCCGGGAGCCCTTGATTTACAGCTCGCGCACCTACTACGGCCGTCCGACCTTTACGGATGGCTTTACCAACGGTATCGGTTTTCCGTACCTGGGCCAGAATGGTTTTGTCATTGGCATCAGCAACCCGAATGTGTTGGGCAACGAAGTACTGCGCCCGGAAATCAACACCTCTTATGAGGCAGGTTTTGATATCCACCTGTGGAAAAGACGCGCACGCGCTGCCTTCACGTACTACCACTCCAAATCGACCGATTTGTTGATCCAACGGCCGATTGCCTCCACCTCGGGTTTTGCATTCTACACCAGCAATGCGGGTGAAATGGAGAACAAAGGTGTGGAAATTGACTTGGATGTAGACGTCGTGCGCAGCAAAGACTTCACCTGGACAGTAGGCGGCAATTTCACCAGAAACCGCAACAAAGTACTCAAACTCGCTCCGGGTGTTGACCAGTTCAGCGTTGAAACGGCGTTTACCGGCATTAACCCCTTCGCCATTGTGGGCCAGCCCTACGGCGCGTTGTTCGGCTCCAAATGGGAACGCAACGACCAGGGACAACTCATCATCGGCGCCAACGGTTTGCCCTTGGTCAACCGCCAGGACAACTTCCTGGGCAACCCCTATCCGGACTACACCATCGCTGCGCGCAATACCTTCAAATTCAAAGGCCTGAGCCTCACCGCCCTGGTCGACATCCGCGAAGGCGGCGCTTTGTGGAACGGTACGTATGCGCGCCTCAACCGCATCGGCCGCACCCAGGAGTCGGCAGATGGTCGCGACAAATACTACATCATTGACGGGGTAAAAGCAGACGGTACCCCCAACGACATCCGCATCAGCGCGTTGCAGTACTTCTCCACGTTTAAAGGCGACGGCGGTGCATACGCCGTAGAAAATGCGATCCAGGACGGCTCGTGGATCCGCCTGCGGGAAGTAACCCTGAACTATGATTTCCCGAAATTCGCTGACTTCATCGGTGGGCTGGGCATTTTTGTAACAGGCCGCAACCTTTGGCTGAAAACGGACTACCAGGGAGTTGACCCGGAAACGAGCCTGACGGGCGCCGGTTCCAATACCGGTGGTTTCGATTATTTCAACATGCCGAACACCCGCTCGTTTATCGTCGGTTTGCGCGCCAACTTTTAATTTTTGACTCAAAATTTGTATTCAATGAAAAAGATAATTGCTCTATATGCACTCCTGGCGCTGGTTATATTCCAGACCGGCTGCAAAAAATTTGTGGACGGATACGACGTATCGCCCAACGACCCGGCTGATGTAAACATCGAAGTCTTGTTGACCGGGGCGCAAGTAGCCACTTTCAGCAACTACACCGGCAACCTGGCCCGCCTGCCGGCGGTGTTGACCAATCAACTGGCCGGCCGGCAATTTCAGTTTGAAGATTTCCACCAATACATCATCCGGGAAACAGCCCTCGACAACGAGTTCCAGCAGCTGTACAACGGCGCGATGATCAACGCAGAGCAGTTGATCCTCAAAGCCGGCGACGACAACAAGTACTACCGGGGCATTGGCCGGGTGATCAAGGCCATGAACCTGGGTCTGGCTACCGACATGTGGGGCGATGTACCGAACAGCGAAGCCCTGCGCGGGCTGGAGGGCGAAGCCCAGTTTAACCCGGCGTACGACGCCCAGGAAATCGTGCTGCGCGACATCCAGTCGAGCCTCGACCTGGCGATTCAGGATTTCAACAGCGCGGATACCGACAACATCAAATTGCCCGGAGAAGACGACCTGATTTTTGGCGGCGACCCGGCACTGTGGCGCAATGCTGCCCGTATCCTGAAGGCACGCTATTACAACCGCCTGAGCAAACGCGATGCAGCTGGATCGGCCAATTCGGCGCTGGCTGTGCTGGACGAGGCCTACGCTGACGGCCTCAGCGGCAGCGGCGACGATATGATGGCGTATTTCGGTGAAGCAGCCAACGAGTGGAACCAATGGTATGCCTTCGAGCAGCAGCGCTCCGGTTACCTGACCATGAACCAGTTTTTCCTTGACCAGTTGGTGGGCGACCCGCGGCTGCCGCTGTATGCCACCGCCAACGGCGACGGCAATTACGATGATCAGCAGCCCATCGGCCCGTACTACAGCGGCCTTTCGTCCTCCTTGCCGCTGATTACTTATTTTGAGGCCAAGTTTATCGAGGCAGAAGCCGCGCTGCGCGCCAACAACAAAACGCGGGCCGCCTCGGCCTTCAATGATGCCGTAAAAGCCAACCTGGGCAAACTGGGCGTAGCCGACCCGGCTTACCTGGCGACCCACGCCAACGAAACCGACGCGACCATCACGCTGGAAAAAATCATGACCCAGAAGTACCTGGCCATGTTTACCCAGCCGGAAGTGTGGGCCGACTGGCGCCGCACCAACCTGCCGGCGCTGACGCCCAATGCGGGCGCCACGCTGACGGCGATTCCGCGCCGGATTATTACGCCGCAAACCGAACGGTTGTACAACACCAAGGCCGTTGTCACGTCCGACATTCTGACACCGGTTTGGTGGGATAATTAAGCTGTAAATTGTTTTTTAAACCTCTGAAGGCTGTCCGTTTCCAAACGGGCAGCCTTCTTTTTTTGGAGTGGCTGCGGGGGCTGGGTTTGGGATAAAAAGCGGGCCAAAACAGAGAAATTTCGCCGGCATTTGCCACATTTCCCCCAGACCCTACTTTGCCATACCGGATTCTTGCAATGTCGCTTTTGTACCAGAATAAATTTCATGCGCAGCATATCTCGTCAAATTTTCAATACCTTTGCACAGTAAGCACCCGTTTTGCGTGGGTATTTAGCCAAAAAACATGCCCGGCAAGACATATTCCCCTACTGGATGAAAACCAGTTTTTGCTTGTAATCTGTCAACAAAATTATTTAACCAAATCTAACTTTTCGTATGAAGCGATTACTAACAACCATTTGGTTGGTGTTAGCTGTTGTGGGTTTTGCACTTGCACAGCGCACCGTAGTAGGTACGGTGAAAGGCGACGATGGAGAGCCCCTGATTGGCGCAACCGTTTCCGTAAAGGGAACGACTGGCGGCGGGCGCACTGACATCGAAGGCAAATACTCCGTACTTGTACCCGCGGGCTCCTCTGTGCTCGTATTTTCCTACACCGGCTATCAAAGTCAAGAAATTACGCTGGGCGCATCCAACGTAGTTGACTTGGTGCTGGCAGGTGGCATCCAACTGGGTGAAACCGTGGTAACCGCCCTGGGCGTTTCCCGCTACAAAAATGAACTGCCGTATTCTGCTCAAAAAGTAGGCGGCGAGGATGTGAGCAACGTCCGCAACCAGAACGTGGTGAACTCCCTGTCGGGTAAAGTAGCCGGTCTGGAAATCCGCCGCAACAACAACCTCGGCGGTTCCACCAACATCGTGCTGCGGGGTACCAAATCGTTGACCAACGACAACCAGGCGTTGTTTGTGGTAGACGGTGTGCCTATCGACAACTCGAACACCAACGAAGCCGACCAACGTCGCGGCCGCCTTGGCTACGACTACGGCAACGCCGCTTCCGACATCAACTCCGACGACATTGAGTCGGTAACGGTGCTGAAAGGCGCCGCCGCTTCCGCTCTGTACGGTTCGCGCGCGTCCAACGGCGTAGTGATGATCACGACCAAAAAAGGCACCAAGAAAAAAGGTATCGGCATTTCCGTCAATTCGGGGATGAACTTTGGCAACTACGACAAATCCACCTTCGTAGACATCCAGGACAAGTACGGCGCTGGCTACGGCCAGTTCTACGAAGACCCGTCCGGCTACTTCCTGTACCGCGACATCGACGAAAACGGCACCGAAGACCTGGTGGTCACCACCAGTGAAGACGCTTCCTGGGGCCCTGCGTTCGACCCGAATTTGCAGGTATACCAGTGGGATGCCTTCGACGTTTCTTCGCCGAACTACGGCAAAGCCCGTCCTTGGGTAGCCGCTACCAACGGCCCGTCTTCCATTTTCGAAACCGCCGTCGGGATCAGCAACAGCATCATGATTGATGGCAGTACCGAAAAAGGCTACTTCAAACTGGGCTACACCAAAAACACCGACAAGGGGATCATGCCGAACAGTAACATCGACAAAGACCTGATCAACTTCGGTGCTTCGTACAACCTGACGGACAAACTGAATTTCTCTGCGTCGATCAACTACACCTCCACCGATGGTTTGGGCCGTTATGGCACGGGTTACGACTCGAAAAACCTGATGGGCAACTTCCGCCAGTGGTGGCAGACCAACGTAGACGTTCAGGAGATGCGCGCTGCCTATGAGCGCACCAAACAAAACATCACCTGGAACTGGGCTGACCCGACCGATTTGGCCCCCATTTACTGGGACAACCCCTACTGGACACGTTTCGAAAACTACCAGAACGACCACCGCAACCGCTACTTCGGCAACATCGCGCTGAACTACAAACTGACGAGCTGGCTGAACCTGATGGGCCGCGTTTCGCTCGACCAGTACGACGAAATCCAGGAAGAACGCATTGCTCTGGGCAGTATCGACGTTTCGGAATACTCCCGTTTCAACCGCAACTTCCGCGAGATGAACTACGACCTGCTGTTGGAAGTTCCGCAGATGAGCATCACGGACGCGTTGAAATTTGACGCATTGATCGGTGGCAACGTTCGCAGAACGGATATTTCCTCCATCCGTGCACAAACCAACGGCGGCTTGGCGCTGCCGCGTTTGTATGCGCTCAGCAACTCGAAAAACGACCTGCAAGCACCGGCAGAAGCGGCTTCGCAACTGGAAGTGGATGGTATCTTTGGAAAAGTTGGCTTTGTGTACAACCGTTGGGCGATTCTGGACCTCACGATCCGTCGTGACCGCGCCTCCTCGCTTCCGGAAGGCAACAACAGCTACATCTATCCTTCGGCATCCTTGGGTGTGATCTTCTCGGAATTCCTGGGCGACAACTCCTTTATCTCCTTCGGTAAAGCACGGGTCAACTACGCCTCTGTGAGTAACACAGCTCCTCCGCTGAGCGTTTATGACGTCTACAACGTCAATACGCCATTTGGCGATGCGTCCAATATCTCTTTGCCGGTAACGAAAAACAACTCCGATTTGAAACCGGAGTTCACCAACAGCCTGGAGGCCGGTTTGGAAATGCGTTTTGCCAAAGACCGCTTCGGCTTCGACGTAACGGTATACCAAACGAAAACGTATGACCAGATCATCCCGGTTGCCGTTTCGCGGGCTACGGGCTACAGCGCCAAATTCCTGAACATCGGCGAAGTTCAAAACAAAGGTGTGGAACTTTCCGCCTTCCTCCGTCCGGTACACACCCGCGACCTGAGCTGGCGCGTCGAATTGAACTGGGCCAGAAACCGCAACGAAGTGGTTGACCTGGGCGGCAGCATCGACAACCTCCAGTTGTCTTCCTCGCAAGGCGGTGTGAGCGTCAATGCGACTCTCGGCCAAGCCTACGGCACGATCCGCGGCAACAACTTCGTGTACAACGACAAAGGTGAAAAAGTTGTGGGCCCGAACGGCCGTTATCGCCTGAGCGCTACGTCCAACGAAGTGATCGGTAACGTAAACCCGGATTGGATCGGTGGTATCACCAACTCCCTGCGCTACAAAAACATCACCCTTGGCTTCCTGATCGACGTCAAACAAGGCGGCGACGTGTTCTCGCTCGATATGTACTACGGCTTGGCTACGGGTATCCCGGTTGAAACCGCTGGTAAAAACGACCTGGGCAACGACCTGCGCCTTCCACTCGACCAGGGTGGTGGCATCATCAACCCGGGTGTAAAAGACGATGGCACACCGAACGACATCCGTATCGCTGCTACCGACTTTGGTGTATTCGGCTACCGCCGCAAACCGGCTGCTGCGTTCATCTACGATGCCAGCTTCGTGAAACTGCGTGAAGTAAACCTGTCCTGGGACCTGCCCAGCACCCTCTTGGGCAACAACCGCATTTTCAAAGGCGTCACCTTGGGCGTATATGGCCGCAACCTGTGGATCATCCACAAAAACTTGCCCTATGCTGATCCGGAAGATGGACTTTCCTCCGGCAACGTACAAGGCTATCAAGCGGGTAGCTACCCGACTGTTCGCACCTTCGGTGCCAACCTTAATTTAAAATTCTAACCCAATAGAATATAGCACATGAAAAAGATACTATTTCTTCTAATGCTCGCTGGCTTGGCCTTTTCCTGCAGTAAGGACTTTACGGACCTGAACACGGACAAGAAAAAGCCCTCTGCGGTACCGCCGGGCGGTTTGTTTGCCAACGCGCAAAAATCGCTGGTCGACGTGATGACCACACCCAACGTCAACACCAATATCTTCCGCTTGCTGTCCCAAAACTGGGCGCAATGCACCTACATCGACGAGTCGAACTACGACCTGACGACCCGGAACATTCCGCAGAATTTCTGGAATACGATGTACCTCAACGTGCTGAAAAGCCTGGATGAAAGCAAACTCCTCATCCCGACGGAGTTCCAGGTCCCAGCAGTGTATGCCAACCAAGAGGCTTGCATCGAAATCCTGAATGTTTATGCGTACAGCACCCTGGTCAACACCTTCGGTGACATTCCGTACAGCGAAGCCCTGGATTCCCGTAATCTGGTACCGAAATACGACGATGCTGCCACGATCTACAACGATTTGGCTACCCGCCTGGACGCTGCCCTCAACTCCATCGACGAAAGTCAGGGTGGTTTCGGCAGCAGCGACCTGTTCTACGGTGGCGACATGGCCGGTTGGAAAACTTTCGGCAACTCGCTCAAACTCCGTATGGGTCTGATGCTGGCCGACGTGGATGCCGCCAAAGCCAAAACGATGGTAGAAGCCGCCGCTCCGGGCGTAATCTCCTCGAACAGCGAAAACGTAGTACTGCACTACCTCGACGCACCGCCGAATACCAATCCGGTTTGGGTGGACCTCGTGCAAAGCGGCCGGAAAGACTTCGTGGCTGCCAATACGATCGTTGATTTCATGAACGGATTGAATGACCCGCGTGTACCGCTGTATTTCTCCACCGACGCCAGCGGCGCTGCTTATGTAGGCGGCCCTTATGGCTCGAACAACAACTTTGCTACCTTCTCAAAACCGGCTGATGCCATTCAGGCCCCCTCTTTCGAAGCACTGTTGCTGGACTACTCGGAAGTGGAATTCCTGCTGGCTGAAGCCGCTGCCCGTGGCATGAACGTGGGTGGCACTGCTGCCGAGCACTATGAAGCCGCTATCCGCGCTTCCATCGAATACTGGGGTGGCGCCACGGCAGATGCCGACGCATACCTGGCCAAACCGGAGGTTGCTTATGCTACCGCCGCCGGCGCCTGGAACCAGAAAATCGGCAACCAGAAGTGGATTGCACTGTTCAACCGCGGTTTCGAAGGTTGGACCGAATGGCGCCGCCTGGACTTCCCGATCCTCAACGTTCCGGACGGTTTGACCTATGCCGACATCCCGGTGCGCTACACGTACCCGGTACAGGAGCAAAACCTGAATACGACGAACTACAATGCCGCTGCAACTGCTGTAGGTGGCGACAAAGTGAGCACCAAATTGTTCTGGGATAAAAACTAAGAGCGATTGCCAATAGCACCAGTTGCTGAAAAGGGGCTGCTTCGGAACAACCGAAGCAGCTCTTTTTTTATAGGTAGCTCCACAAGCCAAAACAGTGCATTCACCCAAATAAATACCCGTTTGAAACAATTACCCTCCAAAAGCCCACCAATTTCTCCGAAATTCGCATCTCTTTAGGTATACGCTATCTTCACCAATCCATTTCTGCTATGTCTACCGACGAAAACCTCCGGCAGCGCCGTTTCATCCGGAATCCCATGTTGATCCTGGGCTTTGTCATGACCGCTATTTATGTTTGCTTGGGCGCCTGGCTGTTGTTGGACAGCAGCTTCCTGCCCGGCATCCCCAGCGAATTCCGCAATATTTTTGCCTCCATGCTGCTCCTCTATGGCATCTATCGCGGCTGGCGGGTATATGCCGATTATTTCTAGCACTTTCGCCCATACTTTTGACCCTAAAGCCATTCGTCTGATGGTATACCGTCACTACTTTTCGCCAACGTTATGATACGCCACTATTTTTTTGCCCTGCTCGCCCTGAGTCTTACCCTGGTTGCTTGTGAGCAACGCGGGAAAGATGGCAAAGTACTCGATACCCCCACCACCGGTCATATCCGGATCATGGTCGACGAAGGGTACAAGCCCATTATCGCCAGTACGATTGATGTATTTGACTCCATTTACCGGCGGGCGAGTATCGACGCCCAATACACCTCGGAAGGAGAAGCCGTGAACGCCATGATTCGCGATTCCATTCAGGTGATTATTATTACCCGCAAACTCACCGAGGAAGAACTCAACAAGTATTTCCGCCCCCGCGGCTTCACACCACCGATGACTCCCATTGCACACGATGCCGTGGCGTTTATTGTGCATCCGGATAACCGGGACACGCTGTTTACCGTGGAGCAACTGCACGATATTCTGGTTGGTAAAACGCTGAAATGGTCTCAGTTGAACCCCAAATCGACATTGGCCGACATCCGGCTGGTTTTTGACAATCCACTGTCCGGCACCGTGCGCTATGCCAAAGATTCGATAGCCGGCGGCGCCGATCTTTCGCCCAATGCATCGGCCCTGCAAACCAACGCTGAAGTGATTGCCTATGTGGCGAAAAACAAAAATGCCATCGGGATTATCGGCGCCAATTGGGTTTCGGATACGGACGACAAGGGGGTGCAAGCCTTCCGCCGGGAAATCAAAATTGCCGATATTGCCAAAAAAGCAGGCGAAGAAGGCTTCGGCCCCTACCAGGCATACCTGGCTACCGATCGGTATCCCTTCAAACGCACCGTTTATATAATCAATGCGCAGGCGCGCAAAGGTCTTGGCTTAGGTTTCGCCGCTTTTCTGGCCGGCGACAATGGGCAACGGATCGTGCTGAAAGACGGTCTGCTCCCGGCATCGGCGCCCACCCGGATCATTCAAATTCAACATTAAAACCGGTGCAAATCGCCGAAGGAGTGTATTCTGGCAGCATCCTGTGGGTGGCGACGTTAAGGTAGTATTAAACTTAGTCGGCAAATGAGGCATTATGCCGATTAGAATGTTGCTTTTATAGCCAATAAACGTCAAAAAATTCAAAACTTTGTGCCGGGAAACAAATTTCCGTGTTCGTCAGTCATTAACAAAAAACAATTCCAAGCAATGACAAATTTCCTGAAAAAAATCTTCGTGCTTTTCCTGGCCGTAGCATATGCCGGTTTGGGCATGGCGCAGACCCATAGCGATGGGCTGGCCGCCATGCAAATGGAAAATTGGGATAAAGCCATCAAGATTTATTCCGACCTGACCCAAAAAGACCCTGCCGATCAGGTTGCCTGGCTGACGCTTGGCAGCGCCTACCTGGCCAAGGGAGACAAAAACAAAGCCAAGGAAACCTACGATGCTGCGTTTAACGCCAAAGCAGAAGGGGCACTGGCGATGATCGCCACCGCGCGTATTCTGTTGCTGCAAAACAAGCAGGCCGAAGCAGATGCAATTTTCAAAAAGGCAGAAAAACTGGCCAAAAAAGACATTGCCGCCAAACGCCTCATTGGGGAATCCTTCCTCTACATGGCGCCCGAAAACGGACAACGCCCCAACTACACCCGGGCGGAGGAAGCCCTGAAGGCTGCCATGGAAGCCTCTTCGAAAGACTTCCCGACTCTGATGGCTCTTGGATACTGCTACAAGGAAATGCCCAATGGCGGCCTTTCAGCCCAACACTACGAATATGCCGCCAACGTGGAGCCGCAGAATCCCCTGCCGGTTTATATGCTGGCCGTGGTGTACAAAGCCGCCAAACTGAATGATAAATTCCTGGTGTATATCGATAAAACCCTGGCGCTGAGCCCGAAATTCACGCTGGCCCTCCGGTCCAAAGCCGAGTTTTTGTACTACAACCGCCAGTGGGAAAAAGCCACCGAAGCCGCCAAAAACCTGGTCAACAACGGTACCGATATCACTATTGAAGACGAAATGCTACTGGCCAACCTCCTGTATATCACCAAAGATTGCCCGGGGTGCAGCGCACTGGTAGAAAAAATCCTGAAAAAGGACGGTTCCAAAAACTACCTCCGCCGCTTGCAGGGCTATTGCGACTACGACAATGGCAACTACGCCGAAGGCCTGAAAATCCTCGAAGAGTTTTTCAACATCGTGGCCCCCGAGAAAATCCTGGCCTCCGACTATGACTACCTGGGTAAAATGCAAATTAAAATGGGCCGCGATACCAACATTGCTATCGCCAATTTCATGAAGGCTATCGATATGGATTCGTCCAAATGGCCCCTGTATGGCGATATCGGCGATTTGTACAAAGCCAAAAAAGACTATTGCAATGCCGCAATAGCCTATCGCACCCGCCTGGACTCGGTAACAACCCCCGCAGCCATGGACTTTTACTGGATGGGCATTTGCCACTACTACTGCCAAGGCGATACCCTGCGCTTCGAAAAGGCTGAAAAAGCCTTTGCCCGGGTTACGGAGATTGCCCCTGAGGCTGGCATTGGTTGGTCCTGGCGCGCCAAAGCCATGTCCAAACTGGAGCCGGATATCGCCAACCACCCGGAACTCCTGGATGAATTCGGCAAAGCGAAGCCTTTCTTTGAAGAGTTCGTCAAACTCGGCGAAAAAAATCCGGAAAAGAATAAAAAAGACCTGATCACGGCCTATGAGTACCTGGCTTCGTATTTCTTCCTCCGCAAAGAGGATGAAAATGCCAAACTGTACCTCGACAAATTGGTCGCCATCGATCCGGAGAACAAGAGCGCTAAAGACATCAAACAATTTATGGCCGGCGAAACACCCGTTCCGCCTACCAAAAGTGGTGGCAAAGGCAAATAAAACCAGCACCTAAACCCTGCAGGTAGGAGGCCGTCGGATCAGTCATTGGGCTGGTGTGGCGGCCTTCTTGTTTCTTAGCCATTCGTTGGAAAGGTGGGCAATTGCCGGTAGTTCAGCGCCCTGCCACTACTCCTTTTTGAACCATTTAGGGCTCTTGGAACTATGCCTTTGTTTCAGATGCCACATTTTGACCGCCATTTCCGCCAGGCGCATTGGCATGCAGAGTGACCTGAAGAACTTGCCATCAAGAGCACAGCACGGGAACTGGTGCTGTTGTGCAGTTCCTTTATTCATTCAGCAGAACGAAGTGGCTGCTTCTTTCCAAATAGACATGCGCTCCAGCAAAGGTTTTCCTGCGGAATCACAAGCCAAATGACCGGTACCAAACACAAGGTCCGAAGGCGCCAGCGCAGCCAAACGTAAAAAGCGCCACCCGGCACAACGTCCGGATGACGCCCATTCCAAGCAGGCTTGGGGTGTATCTTAATCCAGTTTGAACCGCACCGGCAGCATAAACCGCACTTTTACGGCCTGCCCGTTGGCTTCGCCGGGGCTCCAGCGCGGCATGCCTTCCACCACCCGTACGGCTTCCTTGCCACAGCCGCCGCCAATATCCTTCACCACCGATACCTTTTCAATAGATCCGTCCTTATCGATCACAAACGACAGCACCACCTGACCCTGAATGTTGTTTTCGCGGGCCAGCTCGGGGTATTTGATGTGCTTGGCCAGGTAGCTCAGCAAATCGCGCTCACCACCCTGAAAACTCGGCATTTTATTGACGTCCATGAACTCATACACCTGGTCGTTGCTTTTGGGGGTCGGGGTTTCTACAACTGGGCCAAAATCTCTCGGATCAGGGTCGATACTGGGTGGCCCATCGATATCGCCGGCTTTGGTTTGCGCGCCCACTGGGGCTTTTGTTGCAAGGATTTCATCCACCGCAGGAGTAAGATCATCCTCCGGCACCTTATTATCGATCATCACCACTGGCGGTACGTACCGGATGGTTGCCTTGGCGGGTGGCGGAGGGGTTGGCGGCGGCACCGGCGGCGGCAACTCCGCTTTTTCCGGCTTGGGTGGCGGGCCCAGTTCGACCACTACTTCGGTGTTTTCGGTGTCCGGGAAGGCCTTTGAAACGGCCGAAAGTACAATCGGCAGCGCCAGTGCAAACAGCACCAGCAGCAAGCCGATCCCCAACGCGCGGCCCAGGTAAGCCGGGTAGTGGCGCCGGAGTTGGTACGCACCGTAGGTTTTGTTGCGGTCGGCAAAAACGATCTCCAGCAGATCGGGGGCAGGTTTACTTTGTTCGGTAAGCATAATGTTGAGTATTTATGGGTAAAAGAATGGCTGTCCGGAACGAGCAGGAAGCGCGTCGGCGAGAGGTATCTACGCAGTACTATCAGGAAATTGAAGTGGTGCCAGGCGGTTTAGTGCCGCTGGTAAGCAGCGGCCATTTGTTGGGCCACTGTAAAGTTCAGGCCGACAGCCGGGTCTTGGACAAAAGCCTTTTCCGGCTCCGAAATGTCGAGCATCACGTAGTGCGCAATCTGGCAGATATGCATTTCATCGAGCACATCCACCACGTTTTTGTAACGCGCGCCGGGCATGGCTTTGATGATGACCACCATCGGCGAAACGGATTTGCTGTGGCCGGGGTGACGGGGATCGGGGCGTTCCTGTTGGCCAAACAGGCGGGTTACCCGTTCTTTTTTGTCCAAAATAACACGCCGCAAGCCTTCAGCCTGGTAACTGGTCGAATCCAGGCGGGCCTGATGCGGGTCTTCATACCAGTACACTTTATCGTCGGCCCCCAGCAGGAGCGTCAGCACCTTTTGGGGCGAAACGACGGGCGGTTCCTGCACGGGTGTTTTATCGGGCATGGCTACGGGCATGACCTGAGGTTTGGACAAGATGGTGGTCAGCATAAAAAAGGTAATCAATAAAAATCCCAAATCGACCATGGGGGTCAGGTCGATGCGAATGGAAAGCCGGCGGGGCGAGCCTCGTTGGGGCTGGTTTCCGGAGCGGCGGTCGGCGGTTTGCATATCGGCCATACGACTAAGGTTTTGTAGTGAGCGATACTAATAAGATGCGCCGAAGAAGCGTTTTGGCGTACGCACAATGCGTTGTTTTTCAGAAATTTATACAAAAAAAGCGCGGCATTGACGAAGGTCAATACCGCGCTTCAGCGTGTCCGGGCATAGTTGGAAACACGGAGGCCCGGGCAGTTGCTGTAGGGTAGAATTACTCGAGTTTAAAACGGACCGGAAGCGTAAACCGCACCTTCACGGGGTTGCCGTTGGCTTCACCGGGAAGCCATTTGGGCATCGTTTCCACGACGCGCACGGCTTCTTTTCCGCAACCACCACCGATGTCTTTCACGATTTTTACATCCCGGACGCTACCGTCTTTCCCGACCACGAAGGTGAGGGCGACGACGCCTTGAATGTTGTTTTCGCGGGCCAGCGGGGGATATTTGATGTTCTGCGCCAGGTATTTGAGCAGCTCGCCTTCACCACCGGGGAAACTCGGCGGCTTTTGGATATCAAACATCTCGTAGGTCTTTTCTTCTACCGGCGCTTTTGGCGCTTCTACCACGTCAAGTTCCGAAGGGTTCTCGTCGATGGTTGGCGCCAGATCGTCGTTGCCTTTTTTGGTATCGGCACCAACGTCTGCTTTCGTTTCGATGACCTCTTCCACTGTCGGCGGATCTTCTTCGGCTACTTCTTCGTCTTTTTTCACGATCGGCGGCACAAACTGTACCGTCGAGCGAGTGGGTGGCGGAGGCGTAGGCGGCGGAGGTGGCGGCGGAGGCGGTGGGTTGTTCGGATCAATATCCGGCGGCGGACCCAGCTCGGCTACCACATCAATCGGCTTGTCTGCCTGGTTAAAGGCATCCGACACCAAAGAGGTGATGAAGGGCAGCAGAAAAAAGAAAACGATGAGCAGCAAGCCAAAACCCAATGCGCGTCCCAGGTAGGACGGATAGGAACGGCGGAGCTGGTATGCACCGTAAGCCTTATTCCGATCGGCGAAGATGATATCGAGCATGTCCTTGTAAACAGGCGTGCCTTTTACTTCTGCCATAATTTTTGATTTTGAATGTGTGTGACGTTAAACGGGTGCTAACAGTATTGTCTTGCAGTTTACTTGGTACTGGCATCAGCCTGATCTTCGATCGAGAATTTCAAACCTCCGGCTGGATTTTTGATAAACTCTTCTTCCTGTTCAGAAATATCCAACAACACATACAAGGCAACATTGGTAATTTTCATCTCATCAAACGCATCCACGATGTTTTTGTACCGTGAATCTTTGGTGGGTTTGATGATGACGTTCAATTTGGAAATCATCTTCTTTTTACCCGGATTCTTCGCGTCGTCCTTCTCTGTTTCGCCCCATTGTTGCTTCACGCGGTCTTTCTTATCCAGAATAACTTTGCGCAGCCCCTCGGCAGAGTAGTCGGTCGAATCCAGTTTTGCATCGGAAATGCCTTCATAATAGTAGACCTTGTCGTTGCCGCCGAGCATCAGGGTCAATACCTGGGACTCTTTGGTGGCTTGAAGGTCTTCATCTTTAATATCTTTTTCCGGCATTACCACAGGCATAATTTGGGGTTTGGCCAGTGTAGTTGTCAACATAAAAAACGTGATGAGCAGGAAGCCCAAGTCTACCATGGGCGTCAGGTCAACACGGGTTGACATCTTTTTGGAACGGACCTTACCACCTTTTTTTCTGGCACCGCTATCCGCGGTTTGCATTTCAGCCATGTCGGTGTGCTATTTAGGTGATGAAAATGGATGAATCGAACGAACCGGTTGGCTGTTTACAGGGCCTCGGTTTTGTTCGGATCCGCCTCTTGGCTGGTGATCAAATTAAACTTATTGACGTTGATATCAATCAGGGTATTGATCACCTTTTGAACGGCAGGATAGGGCGTATCTTTATCTGCTTTGACTACGATCACGTATTCATCCGATACTTTTCCTTCCTGTTTCATGTGAAA
Source organism: Saprospiraceae bacterium (assembly GCA_020846655.1). Lineage (GTDB taxonomy): Bacteria > Bacteroidota > Bacteroidia > Chitinophagales > Saprospiraceae > M3007. Next base: position 24,995 of record JADLDL010000299.1, read on the forward strand.
CTGGGCCAGGCGGGCATTGTGAATCCAGGGACCGAGTTCATTGTTCGTGGAGTCGGCGGGCATGCCGGGTACCTGAACTTGGGCTCGTTCCGTTGGGTTAAGGTCCAACCATTGTTTCAACTGGTTGCGCGGCACCCCGAAAGCGCCGGCAATCGTGAACTTCAGTTGTTCCTCCTCCGTAAGCCCCATGGGATACTGTGTGTTCATGTCCTTGATCAGGGCCAGGCGTGTGTGCTGGCCTGCCATGTCCAAAAACACCCGGCCGTCTTTGTCTACCAGCACCGTGAGCGTACCGGCATCCGGCAGCTTGGTTTCCGATATCGAAGAGGGCGTATCCACGGCAACGGGTTCTTGCGGCTTCATCTTTGCGGTAAGCATGAAGAAGGTCAGCAGCAGGAATGCCACGTCGCACATGGCCGTCATATCGACGGTTGGCACTTTACGATGCGGTTTATGCTTAGGCATGTTGCTTTAGTTTTGAGTGTTGAGTCTTCCCGGCGCCGGGCTGCCGAATCGGCATTCCGAATACCAGGCGTTGAGTGTTGAGTCAGATGCTCAGGCGGCTCAATACTCAATTTTAGTGGTGTTGCGAAGCATAGGTTTGCGTGAGGCTGAAGCCGGCCTCATCAATCCGGTACGTCATTCCATCAATACGGCTGGTAAAGATGTTGTAGAAAATAATGGCGATAGCAGAAGTACCGATACCGAGAGCCGTATTGATAAGAGCCTCAGAGATACCCGTAGCCAGAGCCGTGGAGTCCGGCGCGCCAGCAGTAGCCAGAGCGGCGAAGGACCGGATCATCCCCAATACCGTACCGAACAGACCCAACAGGGTGGCGATCGATGCGATGGTAGCCAGGATGTTCAGGTTTTTTTCCAGCATAGGCAGTTCGAGCGTGGTGGCTTCCTCCACTTCTTTCTGGATGGCCAACACTTTTTCGTCCTTTTCCATACCGGTTACCTTTTCCATTTCAGCATACTTGCTCAAACCAGCGCGTACCACATTGGCCACGGCGCCTTTTTGCTTGTCGCAAGCCGAAATAGCGGAAGGAATGTCGCCTTTATCGAGGAAACTTTTGATCGTACGGACGAACGAATCAACTTTTCCAGCGCCAGCAGCGGTGTTCAGCGTAATAAAACGCTCAATTACAAATACAATGGTAATGAAGAGCGTTCCCAACAAGATCGGTACCACGAATCCACCTTTGTAGATCGTGCCCAGGTAATCACCCGGATTGGGGTCTTTGGTGTTGTCGCCATCAATAAAGTGCGAACCGTCACCGAATACAAAGAGATACACCAGGGTCGATGCCAGAAAACAGGCGGGAATAGCGATCAGCGGGAAAATCGAGCTGATGTCAGAACCTTGTTGCTTAGCAGGAGTTGTTTTTGCTGCTGTCATGCTGCGTTTAATTTTGAGTTAATGAATGTTTTGTGACAGTGCTCCTTGTTGCTGTGAGAGGTTCTTAAATTCCGGACATTACTTTTCCGTTTCGTCTTGATCCTTGCGCTTGAATAGATGCAACGCAGCAAAAAATTGGTGTGTAATCACAAAAAAATTTTTGCCCGAATCTCTGAACCTCGTCTGCCGTGCTAAAGGAGCGGCTTTTTCTCAGCGGTAAAAATAGTGTAAGACATACAATTTCCAACAAAGGCTCCTGGAAATTCATATTTATTACACATTTAATTGGCTAATCGCCGTTAGCCATTCGCTTGAATTTCAATCCTAACGAATAGCCTGCCGGATTCGCACCAAGCGTTCCAGCAGTTTTTCCAGGCGATCCAGTGGAAGCATATTGGCGCCGTCTGACTTCGCCGTTGCAGGGTGTGGATGCGTTTCGATGAACAATCCGTCCGCACCTACCGCCACGCCCGCACGGGCCACGGTTTCGATCAGGGCAGGCCGGCCACCGGTCACCCCGCTGCTTTGATTGGGCTGCTGCAACGAATGCGTGCAGTCCAATACCACCGGACAACCAAACGCTTGCATCGCCGGGATCCCCCGGAAATCCACGATCAGGTCCTGATAGCCAAACATCGTCCCCCGGTCCGTCAGGAACACATGCGGATTGCCCTCCTCTTCTACTTTCTCCTTGGCAAATTGCATGGCCTCCGGGCTCACAAACTGGCCTTTTTTGATATTAACCACCTTGCCGGTCTGCGCAGCAGCCACCAAGAGGCTGGTCTGCCGGCACAAAAAAGCGGGAATTTGCAGCACATCCACATACATCGCGGCCAAAGCAGCCTCGGCGTCGCTGTGGATATCGGTAGTCACCGGCAGGTCGTAGTGCTCCCCAACGGCTTTGAGGATCGATAGCGCTTTTTCGTCGCCGATCCCTGTAAACGAATCCCGCTTGCTGCGGTTGGCCTTGCGGTAGCTGCCTTTAAATATATAAGGTATGGCCAGGCGCTCGCATATCTCGCGGACCTGACCGGCGATATCGAACGCCATTTGCTCGCCTTCAATGGCACATGGCCCGGCTATCAGAAAAAAATTGCCCGAATCCGTGTGTTTCAGGCGGGGTAAACTGTTTTGCCAATTCATGAACAAGCTGTTTTAGCGGCAAAAGTAAGTTTACCAATTGGCTAATTTACCAGATTCTGCACCACTTCCAAGGGGGTCACCTTGCCAATCCGGATGCTCCAGGAAATCCGCCGGAAATAATTGCCATTCCCCAGTTCCTGGTAGCGGTCGCGCAAGGGCCTGGCATTGACCAGGGGGAAATACAGTTCCAGGGCGCCATTAAAAAACTGCAACATAAGCCCGCCGCTCCATAAAAATTGTTCCTCGAAGGGCCGGTCGCGTCCCAAAGGCGTCGCGTCGTGAAAATACCCGATGTCGAAGTAAGGTTTCAGCGGAATACCCAGCGGCAGGCGCTGTGGCAGGTCGGCTTTCAGGTTCAGGGCGAGAATAAAATCGTTGGAATTGCCGATCAGGTTGGCAAAAGGCGCGCCCAGGGCATTTTTAAACCCGCCTTCGGTTTGGCTGATTTGCTGGGCCCAAATGCCGGAGGCCTCCGAGCGCCCCAAAAAGATCTGGTCGAAGCGGTAATCGTTGAAGCCTTGTGGGTTCAGGGCAAACGAGGCCCGGGCCACATCTTCCGTCAGGCTGTTTTGCGCCACACTGCCACGCGCACGCTGTGTGTTTTGCAAAAAATAACCGGCAAAGGCGCGCAGGTAAACTTTCCGTTTGGCCTGGTAGTAGAATTGCTGATTCCATTCGAGGCTGCCCCGCAGGTACTGTGCCGGCTGCCCGTCGGGCGCCTGGTACGCCTGCTGTTCGAGCGCCGCTGTCAGGCGATACGGGTTGGGCAATTTGCGCTGGGCGGCCTCGTAGCGGAGTTCGTAGATCGTGGTGTGCTGCCAGTTTTTGTCCAGGTATTCGCCCGTGGAGGCAAACTCGGCTTCCTCCTTGCCGATCAACAGGGCGCGCAATACGAGCGCATGGGCAAAAGAAGGCGAACTACTGCGCAGTTCGGCGCGCAACTGCGGCATGATCCGGTAAAACCGAAGGTAGTAATCGTCGCGGCGGTTGCGGTCGTAGTTCAGCAGTTTGGCATTGACGCCCAGGGTGACCTTGGGCAGCAATTCGCCGGGCAAAAAACGGTAGCGCACATCGGCCATGCCCACAAAATGCTTCGAACCGATGCCGTAGCCCGGCAACATAAAATATTGAAAGCGCCGCGACGGAAACGGCGGGTTGTACAACACCAGCCCCAGCATGGTTTTGTCGTAGTTGTTCCAGCCCAGCCAGGGCAAAATACCCGCTACACTGCGGGCGGGCATCTGGGCCGGGCTCAGCATTTTGATCCGCAAGGGCTCCACGCCGGGAAATATCCCGCTGGTACGCCGGCTGTTGTTGCGCCGGTTTACATCCAGCGTGGTGTGTTCCTGATCCAGCACAAAAACCTCTGCCTCCACCGCCGGAAAGGCAACTACCGTGCGGGATTGTTCCAGGGCCGGGTACCAAATCGTTTGCACGGGCTGGCCATTCCGCAGGGCTGAAATACTAAACGGAGCCGCCAGGCTGCCGCGCTGTTTTACCGTAAGAAATACACTATCCTGCGTGCGCTCCACCCGGGTGAGCGCCAGGTCGAAACGCCGGCGGGTCTGCATACCCTGAAAAAACCAATCGACTTCCAGCCCCGCCGCCGCCCAGGCCGCGCGCAGGTCCTCGGGGTATGGGTGCCGAAACTGCCATTGGCGGTAGTATTGCTGCATCGCATCGTCGAACCGGGCTTTGCCCACCGAATGTTCGAGCCATTCCAGGCACATCGCCGTTTTCATATACACCTGGATGCCATATGCGATCGACCAAAAATCGTCCGATGGCGTATCCGGCGGTGTGTCGGCGCCTTCGCGGGCCAGCATGAGATAGCCGTTTTCGACCACCGGCCCCGAGGCCGAGGGGTCGAAAGCCCAGCGCGGCAGCATGTCGTTGGTGCCGTCAGTGCCGTAATACTGCACCATATAGCGGTGTTGGTAATAGGTATTGATGCCTTCGTCCATCCAGGGATGGTCGCGTTCGTTGCTGGCCAGTATGCCATAAAACCAGTTGTGCCCTACTTCGTGGGTGATCACATCGTCGAGCGACTTGCCACTCGACGCATCGCCGATCACCGTCACCATCGGGTATTCCATGCCGCCACCGGCGCTCAGGGCGCTGTGTACGGCCGTGGCTTGCGGCCAGGGGTATTCGCCCACGTGCCGGGAGTAAAATTCTAAGGAACGGCGCACATAAAAGGCGCCTTTCTCCCAAAGATCAAAATCCTCGGCGGTAAACATCGCCCAACAATCCACCGTTTTGCCGCTGCCCAAGTGGGCTGTGTCTTTGAGCACAAAAAAACGCTTGTCGGCAAACCAGGCAAAATCATGCACCCGGTCGGCAGTGTACCGGATGGTTTTGGTTGCGCTGGCTGACGCCGGGAACGGGGCTTCCACGGCCTGTTTTTTACTTTTTTTGACCACCGCATTGCCCGCCCGGCGGGCTATTTCCTGCCGGGTTTCGCGCTCTTTTTGTTGTAAAAATTCGATTTCCGAAGGGGTTTGCAAGGCGCCGGTAGCGCCCACCACGTAGTTTTCCGGCAGGGTAATACTGACATCAAAGGAGCCGAATTCGGAGAAAAACTCGCCCATGTCCAGGTACGGCATAGCGTGCCAGCCTTTGGCGTCGTACACCGCTGGCTTGGGGTACCATTGGGTGAGTTGGTAGGAGCTGCCCACATGCCCGAGCCGCGAAAACGAAGCCGGGATGTGCAGCAAAAACGGCGTTTCAATCACCACCGTACCGCCCGGCAGCAGCGCTTGCGCGAGGCGCAGCACTGCGATATCCGGATTTTTGGGGTCTATCTGCCAGGCTACCGGCTGGCCATCCACCCGGAAGTCGATATTTTTAAAAAAGCCCAGCGTGCTGTCGGGCGAAAAATAAAATTGTGCATTGCCGTCGCGCAGTTTTTGCCGGCAATAGGCGGAAGAACGGCTCTGAAACGCGTTGGCCCAGAGGTGCATCCAGATTTCCGGCAGGGCATCGGGCGAGCGGTTGGTGTAGGCCATCCGGATGTGCCCGTCGAGGCGGTGCTGCCGGTCGTCGAGGGTCACCTGGATTTGGTATTGGAGGTCCTGTTGGAAATAGGTTTTTTGAGCAAAAAACGGAGTTGTTTGTGCCCAAAAAAGGACAAACAGGAGGGTACGAAGCATACAAAAAGAGATCGGACGGGCCCGGTTGGTAAAACACTATTTTAAAAACAAAACACCATTCAGGTTTTCGAGACGGGATTTTTCGCGCTGGAAACGAAGGAATTCGACCAGCAGCCGGGCTTTTCGCTTGGCATTGGACAATTCCACGGCAGGAGCATCCAACAACAATTCGGTCGTTTTCACCGAATCGGCTGCCACCCAGCGGCGAAGTTGCGGACCGAGATCAAACGAATCCAGCGCCGGGGTATTGCCTTCGAGTTTTACGACGATCTTCTGGCCATCGTCCGAAAGCCAGGCCAATTGGTGGCTTCTGTCCTGCGCTTGCGTACGCTCCGTGGGCAGGTACAGTTCGAGTTTGTAATACGACCGGAAGCCGGCAACATTGCCGCCCAGCACCGGATCTTTGGGCCGCACGCTGAGGTATTCTAACACGGAGTAGGTATCGTAGGTCGACTTGATATTCAGCCAATTGGCAATCCGGGTACTGTTGTCGTCGTATTGCGTCAGGGCCGGCAGCGCAGTTACCGGCACCGGCAGCCAGGCTTCGACCACATCCAGGGCGTGCTGGCGTTGCAGGAAATAAAGGCTGCCCAGTATCCGTTCGGCGTCGGGGCCCGTCACGATTTTGCCGCCAGGCTTCAGTTTTTCGCCCTCGAATCGGTCGTTTTTCTCCAGCAAATCCCGCAAAATAGCCGTTTGGCTGCGCCGGGACACCTGCTGGGCGTTGAAGGGGCCAAAGATGGCCGGCAGTATAAACAGCGCCAGCGAGATCGGAATAAACTTGATGTTGTCTTTTTTGGACCACAAAAAGTACAGACACAACACCAGCAGCCAAATGGCCGCATGGGCCACGTAGTAGCGCGGCTCGGTCACGCCGTAATCGCTGATCCGCTGGCCAATGGCCACCAGCAACAGGCCCACCATCGGGAGCAGCACATGCCAAAACCAGCGGCGGAAAGCCGAGACGATCTTGCTGTCGGTGTAATCGGGCAACAAATAATTGATGAGGTAGGTAAAAATGCCGGCGATCGAAAACCCGAGTACCAGCGACGACACCCAGCCGTGGGGCAAATGCCAGGTTGCCAGGATTTTAAACGAATAGGCGTACAAAATCAGGAAATACAGACCCACGATCGGGATCAGGATATACTGGCAAAGGTTTTTGAAAACAACATTGTAGGCCTTGTCGGCTTCGCTGAACTGGTACGATGCCGGAAAATGGTACAGAAAAAACGTGGTATTGAACAAGCCTGCCAGCAGCACAAACAAATGCCCGTACATTTTGTAGCGGATGTCCAACTGAAACAACTCGTTGACGGCCAGCAAGGCCAGCGAAAGGCCGGTGTATAAAATCAGGGTATAGGCGGCGCCAATGATAAAATTGGCAAACAACTGCTTGTTGTACTCCCAAAAATCGGCCACCCCCAACCGGTTGAGGTAGGGCGCTACCGCCACAAACAAGTGTGCCACCAGGAGTAGGCCGATGTAGGGCGGCAGGAACACGGCTTCAAACTCGGGGGCATTGATGTCGAGCAGGAAAAAATAGAGGACCAGCAGGGCAATACCCAAAGCGGCGAGCAGGTATTTGTGCCGCGTGGGCAGGGCGCGTTGTTCGGCAAAAGCCGTAAGGCCCGTACACAGCGCCAGGCCCAATTGGGCCATGAGCCAAAATTTGAGCAGGGTATAGTCGTCGGCCGGTTCGGCCTCGATAGCGACCATGAGGGTCAGGATACCGACGACGGCGCAGAACAGGGTTGCCGGAAAGCGCCGCCAGGCATCGCGAAACGCCAGGGCCAGGAAAGACAGGGAGGGTCGTTTCAACATGGTAGTGGTATGGTATGGCCTAAAAAAAGCAATCTGGCGGAAAAATAGGGATTTCGGCTGTGCCTACGGTTTGTTGGCTATTTTTGCCCGTCAAATTTCACTCTTTATGCGCACAATTCTGATTTGCGTAGTTTTTTTCGGCGCCGGAGCCCTGCGCCTGGGCGCCCAGGCCCCCGATTCGCTGCCGTTTCCGGCATCCTGGGCCGGCAATTGGCACGGCACGCTGGAGATTTTTAACGGCCGGGGCAAGGTACAGTCGGTACCCATGTGGCTGGAGATTCAAAAAATAGACAGTTCCAGCACCGGCCGCTACACGTTTGGCCTGGTCTACGGCTCCAAGGAGCAGGACTGGCGGCCCTATGAACTCGTGCCTGTAGCGCCCGAAAAAGGCCTCTGGCGGGTGGATGAAAAAAACAGCATCGTGATGGAAAGTTACCTGTACGGACCCAAACTGCTCTGCTGGTTTACGGTGAGCGGCAACCGCATCCTGTGTACCTACGAGAAACGCAGCGCCACCGAAATGTGGTTTGAAGTGTATTCCGGAGAAGAAAAACCGGCGAGCAGCACCGGCAACACCAAGCAGGGCGAGGAGGATATCCCGGAAGTCAAGACCTATCCGTTCAGCGTATTTCAGCGGGCTGTTCTCAACTTAAACTGACATGGATTCGCTCACACAGATTGTATTGGGCGCTGCTTGCGGCGAAGCGGTGGCGGGCCGCAAACTCGGCAACCGGGCGATGCTTTGGGGCGCCATCGGCGGCACGATCCCCGACCTGGACGTGCTGGCCGAATTGTTTACCGACCGGATGACGGCCATGGCTTTTCACCGGGGTTTTATGCACTCTATGCTATTCGCCGCCCTGATGCCCTGGCTGCTGGCCTACCTCGCCCAGTTGTTTTACGGGCAGGGCATGTACCGCCTCCGGGGCTACAAATGGATCGCCGGACTGATCTGGGTCGTCTTTTTTGTCGGCGCCCTGGCCGGCATCAATTTTATCCCGGTGCTGCTCAATGGCCAACTCAGCCCCTACATCCTGCTGCCCACGCTGGTGTTGGGGGTTTGGTTTGTGTGGCGGCTCTGGACCGACTACTGGCGGCGCGAGCTCCCCGAGGTGCAGGCGCCCTACTACACCTGGGTGGCGCTTTTTTTCTGCAGCATCGTGACCCACCCTATTCTCGACTGTTTTACCAATTTCGGCACCCAGATCTGGCAGCCCTTTTCCGATTTGCGCGTCCAATGGACGACCGTTTCGGTGGTCGACCCCATCTACACCGTCCCCTTTGCCATTTGCCTGCTCGTGGCGGCGCGTTTCGATCGACTGGCGCGCGTGCGCCTGTACCTGTGCTGGGCAGGTATCCTCTGGAGCAGCGGTTATCTGGGCTACACCTATTGGCACAAGCAACAGGCCAACCACTTGTTTGAGCAAACCTTGCAGGCAAAACATATTCAATACCAGCGTTTTATGACAGGCCCTACGATATTCAACAATATCGTATGGTTCGGGGTAGCAGAAGGCGACACGGCGTATTATTTCAGTCAGGCGGGTTTCAACGACTGCCGGCCGCAATTTGAAAAAATATCCGTTTTGCCCAAAAACCGCGACCTCATCGCTCATGTGCCGGCCGAGGACCCGGCCTACCACTTCCTGCGCTGGTTTACCAATGGGTACTACGACATCCTGCCCTACAGCGGCGACACGCTTCAGGTGAACGATCTGCGTTTCGGGTTGCTGGGCGACAGCCTGGTGCAGAAAAACTATGTATTTCCTTTTCTTCTGTTTAAAAATGAAAAAGGCCGCTGGGATATTTACCAGCACAACCGCTCGCCGCAAGACCCGGAAGCCTTTAAAAAGGCGTTTGGCGACCTGTGGGAGCGGGCGAAAGGGCAACCTTGTGAGTAAGGCCTTCAAGATCAAGCCAATAAGGATATGAAACAACGGGCCATTACGGCATTATTTTTTGTGGCGGCCATGATCGGTGGCGTGTTTGGCGGCCGGGAATCGTTTTTTGTGCTGTTCAGCCTGATCGCCGCCGGCGCCTTGTGGGAGTTTTGGGACTTGCTGCTCGGGCCGGAAGTGCCGCAGCGCCTGTTCAGAAAAACGGTAGGGCTGCTGGCGGGGCTGGTGCCAGTGTTGTGGTGGGGCTTTTGGGTGCTGTTTGACGACGCTTGTGGGCAGGCCAGCGCCGGGGCAATGGCGGAGCCGCATTGGCAAACCCAATTGAACCTGGGCGCCGGCGTGGTGCTGCTGGAATTGTTTCTGGTACTGGGCTTGCTGTTGTTTGAGTTGTTTGCCGCTGCGCCAAAACCGTTTCAAAACACGGGCATCCTGGGGCTCGGCTTTTTTTACATTGTGTTGCCGGTCCTTTTGTTGTTTGCGCTGGCTACGCCGGCTTGCACGTACCAGCCGGGCCGGGTATTCGGCTTGATGGGGCTGGTTTGGGTGAACGATACCCTGGCGTACCTGATTGGCTCCCGGTTTGGCAAAACCAAGTTGTTTGAGCGCATTTCACCCAAAAAAACCTGGGAAGGCACACTCGGCGGCGGGCTCTGCACCGTGCTGATTGCCTGGGGCCTGGCGCAGTACAGCGGCGCCTACTCCACCGCACAATGGCTGGCCCTGGGTGTGGTGATCAGTATTTTTGGCAACCTGGGCGACCTGATCGAAAGCATGCTGAAGCGCAGCGTGGGCGTCAAGGATTCGGGCAGCCTGTTTCCGGGGCATGGCGGGTTTCTCGACCGTTTCGATGCGTTTTTGTTTATGCTGCCCTTTGCGTGGGCGGTGGTGACGCTGCTGGGCGGCTGAGTTTTTTCCGCCACTCGATATAGCCCAGCACGGCCAGCACCAGAAAAACGGCGTACTGAAAGCCGGTGAACACGAAGCCTTTGATAAAATAAAGGGGGATGGATGCGGTGTTGGTGAGGATCCACCACAGCCAGTTTTCGAGTTTTTTGCGGGTCATGAGCCACATGCCGGTGTAGGCGGCAGCGGAGGCGAAGGCGTCGGCCAGGGGCACGGTGCTGTTGGTCCAGACGCGAAGAATCCAGTAGAGGAGCAGCCAGCAGGCGCCAAAGAAGCTCAGGCTGAGCAACCATTCGCGGCGGCTGGAGCGGCTGATCCGAAGGGCGTTTTGCCCGTTTTTTTTCGAGGCCCACATCATCCAGCCGATGATACTCATGATGGTGTAGTAAAAATTCACCCCGGCCTCGGCGTAGAGGCCCGCCACAAAACTCAGGTAGATATAAATGGTGGTGTTGACCAGCCCGGTGGGGTACACCCAAATGTGTTCGAGCCGCGAAAAAATGACGCTGGCGATGCCGAAAAAGACGGCCAGAAACTCCAGCCAGGTGGTGGCCAGCAGGCCTTGGATCAATTGCTGCCAGAATTCTGCCAGGGACATGCGGGAATATTTTTAACCAACCGGATATCCGGCTCGGCAAAAATAGCAAAGCCTTCCGCTGCTCCAAGGCAACGGAAGGCTCTGAAATGGCATATCAATAGGGCTTATTGCGGAATAGTTTCTCCGCAACTCGAATTCCAATTGAATACCGAACTAAATGCTTTGGACCCACTCTTACCGCCCTCCACACGAACCATCTCGTCTTTTTCCAAAACAGTCATTGTTTGCTGTAGAGAATCGAGTTGACTTTTCGTGTTGTCCGGCTGTTCTTTCTTGGTGGGTTCGTTCGTCTTTTTAGAAAAAAATGGAAACATAGGCCTTGGCTCAACCTTTTGTGCTCCTCAAAGGTATGGTCTTTTTCCGAATCGTCAAGGATGCGGTCGGTTTTTTGTAGGATAGGCGTCAAAATTAATGTGAACGGTAGCCTGAGGCGTATTTTTGTACAAATACCAGTACACTGTTCATCTGGGTCTGAACAGGTTTCAGTCAGGCTTTTTCCCTGCTGAGCGTGTTTTTTTTTCGCAACAATACTTCTTCATCTTACTTTCAGCCAATCAAATGGTTATGAAACATTTTATTGTCTGTGTATTGTGCGGCCTGACCGTGCTGATTATGTCGGCTTTCGGAATCCTGGAATTTGATGCAGCAAATTTCGGGCCAGGGGGGCCGGATGTTTATCAGTGTACCACCGGTTCGATCCAGTTCAAATCAGAGGCACCGCTCGAACTCATCGAAGCCCGCAGCACCCAATTGCTCGGCGCCATCAACCCCGCCAACCAAACCTTTGCCTGGTCCGTCGATGTCCTCAGTTTTTCAGGGTTCAACAGCACGCTCCAACGCGAACATTTCAACGAAAACTACCTGGAAAGCGGCCGCTACCCCAAAGCCACGTTTGCCGGAAAAATTATTGAAAAAATAGACTTCGAAAAAGACGGCGTCTACTCCGTTCGGGCGAAAGGTAAACTGAACGTACACGGCGTGGAACAAGAGCGGATTATCAAAGGGCAACTGGAACGCAAGGGCCGAAAACTACACATCAGCGCCTCGTTCTCCGTTCCTTTGACCGATCACAACATCACCGTACCCAAGATTGTATACCAGAAAATTGCACAGGAAATCCTGATTACCGTGGATGCCGACCTGGTCCTCAAGCCCTGATACGCACCCGACCCTACTTCTGGACGACCTTCTATCCCGACACGCACTTGATCAAAAAAAGTTTACATATCATCCTTTTTTTACTGTGCAGCAGCCATTGGCTCGCCGCACAAACGCCCTTTTTTCGGCAGAAAACCCGGAAAGAACTGTATGGAACGCACATGCGGGCCATTTTTCAGGATCACCTGGGGTGGATTTGGCTGGGTGGAAAAGGGGGCTTGTTTCGCTACGACGGACAGAGTTTCCAGCCTGTTCCACTGCCCGATTCGCTGGCCAAAGACCCAATCCGCAGCCTGTACGAAACGAAAGGCCAACTTTGGGTTGGTTTCGAAAGCGGTTCCATTTGCATCTTGCCCAAAAACACCGTTTTTCTTCCCGAGTCGCCCCAGGAAACCCGGAATGCCAACCCCAGCCAATCGCCCCTCCAACGCTGGATACCGGAAGAGGGCAACCCCAGGAGCCCGATCACCGGTTTTTGCGCCACCCCCAACGGCGATTTCTGGATCTCAACCTACGGAGAAGGCCTCTATTGTTGGAAAAACGAGCGCCTGTACCAATTTAATACCGACGACGGGCTGGCCAGTACCGATATTTATACCATCAGTTGCGACAGCCAGGGGCAAATCTGGACCGCCACCGATGCCGGAATCAGCATTTGCTCCATGCCGGAGCCCGGCAAAAAGAAGATCCGCAACATCACTACGGCCGATGGCCTGCCCGACGAAATCGTATCCGCGCTTCGGGTAGACGCAGCGGGCGACATGTGGATCGGGATGTATGAAAAAGGCATTTGCCGCTATAAAACCGCCCAGCAATCTTTCGATTTTCCGGTCTCCGGCTGGACGCATGGCCCGGTCACCAGCCTCGTTTCTTTTGGTAGCCAGGAAATATGGGCCGGCACCGCCAACCACGGCCTGATTCGAATTGACCTGCAAAACCCTGCATCAACCGCCGACCGCTGCCAACCCCTACCCGAGCAACACCCGCTTTGCCATGAAAAAATAACAGCCCTTTGCAAAGACCGCGAAGGCTTGTTGTGGGTCTTGGAAAACGAAGGCGCCATTTATTCCGCCAACATCCGGATCGGGCTGCTAGCCACCCCCTCGCGCGAGATCCAGGCTGTTTGTGTGGATCGGCTGGGCCGGCTTTGGGCGGGCACAGAACAAGGCTTGATGGTGCAGGAAAACGGCCAATTTCGGCAGGCCCTGCCCCTTCAGGAAAATATCATTTCGCTTTGGGAAGCCTCCGATGGCAATATCTGGGCGGGCTCCTTTGGCAATGGAGTGTTCGTGCTCCACCCCGAAGGCCGGGTATTGCGCCACCTTACTGAAAAAAACGGCCTGACCAATGGCAGCGTATTGTCCATCACCGGGCATGCCGGAACAGTATGGCTCGCCACGCTGGGCGGCGTCACGGAAGTTAACCAAAACAATTATTCACTGCGCACCTACCAAGCTGAACTCGGTGCCGGGTATATCTACGCGATACTGGCCGACAGCAAGGGCCGGATTTGGTTTGGCACCGATGGCGAAGGCCTGATCGTTTTGGAAAACGGCGCGTTCCGGCACATTCGCCAGGCTGCCAACCGGTATTTGAAAACGGTCTATGGCATCGTGGAAGACCGCGCCGGCAACATCTGGTTTTCGACCGAAGGGGACGGCTTGTTTTGTTATACGGGCCAAAATTTTCGACAGTACAGCACAGAGCATCACCTGCACAGCCTGAATATTACGGGCCTGGCCGTCGACGGCAATGAACATATTGTACTGGCTTATGAAGACGGGATTGATATCCTGACGCCCGGCACCGGCCATGTGGCTTTTTTTGATGCTGCCAGCGGGGCGCCTGCGGCAAAAGCCGCTTTTAATTCGATTTGCCGCGACCGCAATGGCCATGTCTGGATGGGTGCCGAAGAAGGGATTTTGCGCCTGGCTACATTTGATGAGGCTTTTGTGTTCGACCCCGAGCCCAATATTACCGCTGTATCGGTGTTTTTGCAGCCGGTTGATTTTTGGACGACCACCGTATTTCCGCACGACCAGAACTATTTTGTTTTCAATTTTGTCGGCCTCTGGTTTACCAACCCCGAACTGGTGCGATACCGGTACCGGCTCGATGGCTCGGACGCCGATTGGGTGATCTCCAAAGAGCACTTTGCCTCCTATCCCAACCTGCCGCCGGGGCAATACACCTTTCGCCTGCAAACCAGCGAACACGGCGATTTCAGCGGCACCCCCGAAATCACCTATTCGTTCACGATCCGGCAACCCATTTGGAAGCAGCTGTGGTTTGTTGTCCTGAGCCTGTTGATCGCCACCGGGCTGTTGTTTTCATTTATCCGGAGCCGCGAAAAGCGCTTTCACCGGGAAGCCGCGCTGCGCCGGGAATCGGTAGAGTCGCAATTTGCTGCCCTGAAAAGCCAGATCAACCCGCATTTTCTGTTCAACAGTTTTAATACCCTGATCACGATCATCGAGGAAAATCCCAAAATGGCCGTCGAATACGTGGAGCATTTTTCCGATTTCTACCGAACCATCCTGGACTACCGGGAAAAAGACCTCATTACCCTCAGCGAAGAACTGGCCCTCGTCCGCAATTTCAATTTCCTGCTCCAAAAACGCTACGAAGAAAATTTCAGGCTCAACTGTATCCCGGACGGTCAACCCGGGTATATCATGCCGCTCACGCTCCAGATTTTGGTGGAAAATGCCGTCAAACACAACGTTATTTCCCGCGCCAAACCCCTGACGGTCGATATATTTGTAGAAGACGGCGGGTATTTGGTGGTGCGCAACAACAACCAACGCAAAATCAAACCCGAGCCCGGCACACACTTCGGCTTGCACAGCCTGGTGCATCGCTACCAACTATTGGGCGCCAAACCCGTCATTGTCGAAGATACCGAAACCTCTTTTACAGTAAAAGTCCCCATCCTGTAACCATCCCCCATCGGCTTCCCGATCAACAACACAAACAATTTGCTATGAATGTCATTATCATCGAAGACGAAAACGCCGCCGCCCGGCGCCTGGAAAAACTCCTGAAGGAAGTAGCCCCGGAAACGATCGTCCTCCAGCAACTGGATAGCGTGGAAACATCCGTGCTCTGGCTACAAAACAACCCACAGCCAGATTTAATTTTTATGGATATCCACCTGGCAGACGGCGCGAGTTTTGAAATCCTGCAACACGTCCCGATCAAATGCCCGGTCATTTTTACCACCGCCTACGACGAATATGCCTTGCAGGCCTTCAAAGTCAACGCCGTCGACTACCTGCTCAAACCCATCAAAAGCACCGAACTGACGGCTGCCCTGGAGAAATACCGCGACGTGTTCCGCGCGCCGGTGTCCGACTACAGCTCGCTACTCGAGACCCTGCGCCGGCAGGAAGGTATGCAACGTATGCTCATCCGCCTGGGGCAAAGCATGAAACTCATCGATCTCTCGGATGCCGCCTATTTTTATACAAAAGACAAAATCACCTTTGTCATTCTTCGCAACAGCGGCAAACGTTATCCGGTGGAGTATCCGCTGGACCGGCTGGAAAATATGCTGGACAAACGTGCCTTTTTCCGCATCAACCGGCAATTTATCGTGAATGTCGCCGCCATTCGCGAAATGCACCCCTACTCCAAACGCCGGGTAAAAATAGACCTGGACCCCGCCACCGATATGGAAACCATCGTGAGTACCGAACGCTCCGCAGAGTTTAAAAAATGGCTGGTCGGTGAAAATGTTTGAGGGGCCGCAGTAGCCCACGTATGTAATTTTCAACCTAAACTTTTACGCTCCACCGCTGTTTTCATACCTTTACTGCGGCAGGAAACGGCAACACCACCGGAGCGAACAGACCATTTCGCGTTTCTGAAGTTCTAAGCGGAATTCCAAACGCCCGCTACCCTGCCGATCGAAATAACAAGGTATGGCGATTTACTCCATCCGGGATCTGGAGAAACTAACAGGCATCAAAGCGCACACCATTCGAATAGGGGAGCAGCGCTATCGCCTCATTGACCCCGCGCGCACCGATACCAATATCCGCTACTATACCGACGAGAACCTCCGGCACCTGTTCAATGTTGCCCTGCTGAACCGCTACGGCCATAAAATCAGCAAACTGGCCCGGATGCAACCTGAAGAAGTAGCCGCCCGGGTCGCCGAAATCGCCGAAAACAACACCAGCCCCAATGCACAGGTCGACGCCCTCACCCTCGCCATGATCGACCTGGACGAATCTGCGTTCGACCGGATATTTGCCGCATACCAACTCGACCACGGTTTCGAACATACCATGCTCGAACTGATTTATCCTTTTCTGGACAAATTGAATGTCCTGTGGCTGACCCACAGCGTGAGCCCGGCCCATGAAAAATTCATCAGCAACCTCATCCGGCGCAAACTCATGTGCGCCATCGACAGAACCACCGTGGATCCGCAGCGCGAAAGCGCTACTTTTTTGCTCTACCTGCCCGAAGGCGAGAGCCAGGAACTGACGCTCCTGTTTATGCACTACCTGCTCCGCAGCCGGCACCACAAAGTCGTGTACCTCGGCGCACACACCTCCCTCGACGACCTGCACGACGCCTGCCAGCCCCTGAAACCCGATTTCCTGTTTACTATTCTGCACGACCCGCTCACCCGGCAATCGATTCAGTCGTATATCGACAACGCCGGCAAGGTAACGGGCAGCAGCCGGCTACTGCTCACTGGCGCCCAATTGTTTGTCAATGAAATAAAATTGCCCGCCAACACCCAACGGCTGGGCGGCCTGCCCGACACCCTGCGTTTCCTCGACGAACTCACGCTGGAACAACTCCAGAAAGGCGGCTAAATCAATTGGGGCTGCGCTTGTCCAGCCATTCGGAAATAGCCTGATCGCCCTCCGTTTTTTCCTTCATTTTGTTCATCCATTTTTGGGCAAATTGCCATTTCCGGTTCCGGACAGCCAGCAGGCCGCAAAATTTGGTGATGGCATCCTCCAAATCGCGCTCGGCCCGCACCTCCGTAATATCATCAAAGGCCTTGAACGGGCCATCGAA